>JAJZMI010000214.1 GCA_021798335.1 Pseudomonadota bacterium
TTCAGCGCCAGCAGATTGGTCTGAAAGGCGATCGCATCGATCACCCCGATGATGTCGGCGATTTTCCGGGCCGACTCATCGATGCCCGTGACGGCCTTGACGGCCCCGTCGACCACCGTTACGCCCTGCTCGGCCTGATTGCGGGCGGCGAGGGCGAGCTGGTTGGCCTGCGCCGCGTTGTCGGCGTTCTGCTTGACGGTGGTGGTCATTTGCTCCATGGACGAGGCCGTTTCTTCCAGCGAGGCGGACTGCTCCTCGGTGCGGGTCGAGAGGTTGGTGTTGCCCATGGTGATCTCTTCGGCGCCGAGGGCGATCTCGCGCGCCGCCGCCTTCACCCGCGATACGACCTCCGCGAGATTGTCGGCCAGGCGGTTGACGCCGGCACCGAGCGCGGCGAAGAAGCCTCTCTTGCCCTCGAGAGCGATCCGGCGCGTGAGATCGTCGCCCGTCACCGCCGTGAGCACCGCCTGCATTTCCCGCTCGACGGCCACCTCCTGAGTGCGTTCCTTCCATTCCATGACCGTCCCGATCCGCTCGCCGTTGCGGTCGAGCACCGGGTTGGTGGTGACGCGGAAGTCCAGGGCGCCGAAGCTGCGTTCCTCGATGCGCTCGCTGCGCAGCGCATCGAGCGCCCGGCGCTCCTCGGCGGGGGAACTCGCCAGGGAGTCCATGCTCGCGCCGCGCAGGAGCGCGGCGTCGAACCCGGGCAGTACGGCGCGGAACGCGTCGGCGTGGCCAGCGAAGCCGGACTGCGCCGCTTCGTTCAGATAGATGATCCTGTGTTCGGCGTCGGCGAGCAGCACGCCCGTCGAGGTCTTGTCGAGCGCTTGGCGAATGCGGGAGTTCTCCGCGGCGATCACCCGTTCGTTCTCGAGCTGCGCGCGCAGTTGCGACTGCATGGCCTGCAGCGCCTGCAGTACCTGACCGAGCTCGTCGCCGCGGCGCGCGTCGATATCGCTGTCGTAGTGGCCGGCGGCGATGCGCTCGAATACCGCGACCACGCGCCGCAGCGGGCTGGTCAGGGAATACTCCGTCGTCCAGGTGAGGGCGTGGATCAGCGCGATGGCGAGCAGCACGAGCCCGAGATCGACGTCGCGCTCGGTGCGCAGGGCGGCGATATGGCTGCGCAGAGCGCGGGCTGCGGCGGCGCCGCTCGCATCGAGCAGCCTCGTCAGGGCGCGCCGCTCGCCGGTTCCCTCGGCGTAGAGCGCCGCGGTCGAGACGTTCAGAGTCTTGGCGTCGATGATCCGGCCGGCCACGCTGCGGTAGAACCGATCGGCGGCGGCGGTGGCGGCGCGCAGGGCGCCGGTCAACGGGCCGCGCGCGCGCGCGGGCACTTCCGCGAGCGCATCCTTGATTGCGCTGAAATCGGCGAGCAGCCTGGCGCGCGCGATCGCGATGCCCATGCGGTCGCCGCCGCCGAGGTAGCCCTTGGCGGCGGCATCGACCGCGTATCGGCGCAGATCCGCCTCGGCGCTGATTGCCGCCGGTACGTATTCGGAGAGGATCTCGATGAGGCTGCGCGTCTGCTGGTTCGGATCGGAGGCGATGCGCGAGCCGGTCGCGACCGCACGGGCGAGGCGCTCGAGCCGCTCGAGCAGCCTTTGGTGCACGGCGGCAACTCGCTCCGGCGAGGTCTGCGGGCCGGCGGCGGCGAGCGCGCGCCAGTGGGCCGCCGCCGCCTGAAAGTCCCGGCGCACGCCAAAGCGTTCCCCGAGCCGGGTATCGACCCGGTCCAGGCGGGCGAGCGCGGCGTCGGCTCGCTCGGTGGCCGCGTGCACGGCCGCAGCGCTTGCGGTGTCGCCGCTGGCGAGCGCGTAGGCGCGCTGCTCGTCGATGGCTACGTCGGCATACAGGCTGCCGAGGGCGCGCAGATAGGCGCTGCCGGCCAGTTCGGCGCGCCCCTGGCGCAGGGCGTGCCCGCAGGAGCGCAGATAGAAGAAACCGATCAGGGTGGCCGGAAGACTCATCGCCACCACTAACAGGGCGAGTTTCTGCCAGAGTCGCAGTCTGTCGAGGTTGAGAAGCTGCATCAGGTCATGCTCCGACGGCCGCCGAGAGCGCCGGTGGCGGCGCGTGCGCGCCGGCGGTGGATCGTGCCGGGCGATCCAGTCGATAACGGGCCATGCGCCGATCGAGATCGCGAGCGAGCGCCGCCAAGTTGCGTGCGCCCGCCGTGGCTTGCTGTACCAGGGTCGCGTTGTGCTGCGTAAGCTCGTCCATCTGCAGCACTGCGTGGTTCACCTGCTCGATGCCGGCGGACTGCTCGCGCGAGGCGGCGGCGATCTCGGCGACGATGTCGGCGACTGTCTTGACCGAGGCGACGATCTCCTCGAGCGTGTGACCGGACTGGGTGACGCGTGCCGAGCCGTCCTCGACCTTGCGCGCGCTGTCGTGAATCAGGCCCTTGATCTGCTTGGCGGCCGCGGCCGACCGGCCCGCCAGGCTGCGTACCTCGGTGGCGACCACCGCGAACCCGCGCCCCTGCTCGCCGGCGCGGGCCGCCTCGACCGCCGCGTTGAGCGCCAGGAGGTTGGTCTGGAACGCGATTTCGTCGATCACGCCGATGATGTCGGCGATCTTCTGCGACGCCTGATTGATCTCGAGCATCGCGGTGATCGCCTCATTGACGATCGCACCGCCGCGCTCGGCTTGCGCGCGCGCCGTCACGGCGAGTTGACTGGCGCGGGCGGCGTTGGCGGCGTTCTGCTTGACGGTGGTGGTCATCTGCTGCATCGACGCGGCGGTTTCCTCGAGCGAGGCGGATTGCTCCTCGGCGCGCCGGGCGAGAGTGTCGTTGTTCGCGGCGATCTCATCGGCCGCCCGTTGCACCTGCGCGGCGGTCGATTGGATGCCCTGGACCATGCGCGTCATGCTGCCGAGCAGGCCGTTGATGCCCTCGCTCATCGTGCGCAGGCCGGGGTTGTCGACGCGCGTGTCGAGCCGGTGGCCGAGCTCCCCGTCGATGGCCGCCGCGATCACCGTGCGCGTCGCGTCCATCGCCCGCTGGATCTGCTGCGCCAGTTGGTGCTCGGCGGCCGGCGGCGGCGCCGCGCGATCGGCTTGGGCACGGGCGCTCGCCCGAGCCGGACGATCCAGATCGGCGCGCAGCTTCGCGCGCACCGTCTCGAGTGCCGCACCGAGTGCGCCCGGCCGACCCGTTCCGGCCGGGACGTAGATCATCTCATCGAGCTGGCCCGCCGCCAGCGCCTGCGCCGCGACGAGCGCGCCGGCGAGGGCGCGCTCGGCCGAGCGGCCCGTGAGAAAGGCCAGTGCCCCGCCACCGGCCAGCGCCGCGGCAAGCAGCCACAGCGCCCAAGGTCCCTCGAGACCGCCGAGCAGCGCGGCGGCAACCGCGAGTGCGGGCAGCGCCGCGAAAGCGAGCAGCGAGCGCAAGGACAGGGGCAAATCATTCACACCGGGCATGATCGACTCCCGTCATGCCGCGCCGGATTGCGCGCTCTCGCCGCCCGATGCGCCGATCCCGGGCGGGGGCCCGCCGGGGCCGTCGGTCACGTCCGCGTGATCGGCGTCGCGTGTCCCGTCCGCGGCACCAGCCACTCCCGCCAGGTCGCGACCGATCAGGCGGTCGATGTCGAGCAGTACGACCATGCGCTCGGCGATCGAGGCGAGTCCGAGGATGTAATCGGTGGCCCCGTGCGCGCCGAGCTCGGGGGCCGGCCTGATTTCGGCGATGTCGAGGTCGACCACGTCGGAAACCCCGTCGACCACCACGCCGAAGTCGCGGCGGCCGCTCGGAGTGCTCACCGACATCACGATGATGACCGTGATCGCGGTGTACTCGGCGCGCTCGAGCGCGAAGCGCATGCGCAGATCGACGATCGGCACGATCGAGCCGCGCAGGTTGAGCACTCCGAGCACGTGAGCCGGGGCGTGCGGAATCTTGGTGACCGCGGACCAG
>JAJZMI010000229.1 GCA_021798335.1 Pseudomonadota bacterium
CGTGCGCGAACGCGACGCGCTCGCGCAGGAGCTGAAGTCGGGCCAGCAGTTCACCGCCACCCGTGCCACGGGGGCGTTGAGCGCGAGCGGGGCCGCGGCGCTCGATACCGAACAGCAGATCGCCCAGGCCGAGCAGCAGCTCGATCAGCTGCTGCTGAAGTACACGGACAAGTATCCGGATGTGATTGCCTTGCAGCAGACCCTGCGCCAGCTCAAGGCGCGCGAGCAGCGCGAGTTGGCGGCCGCCAAGAACGGGGATGTGGGCGCGGCCTCGGCATTGGGGCTGGCGGCCAATCCGGTCTATCAGAAGGTCGAGGAGCAATACAACGCACAGCAAGTGCAGATTGCCTCGATCGAGCAGGAGATTGCCGACCGGCGCCAGGAGATCATCAAGCTCAAGCGGGCGCTCGGCGCCGCGCCGCAGGTGCAGGCCGAATACGCCCAGCTCGCGCGCAACTATCAGGTCACCAAGAAGCAATATGACGTCCTGCTGTCGCGCCTGGACAGCACGCGGCTCGGCCAGCAGGCCGCATCGACCGGGCTGGTGAAGTTCCAGGTGATCGATCCGCCCTCGGCGGGATTCAAGCCGGTGTCGCCGAATCGGCCGCTGCTCATCCTCGGGGCGCTGCTCGTGGCGCTTGCCGCCGGCGCCGGTGTTGCCTACCTGCTGCATCTGCTGCGGCCGGTGTTCGTCAGTGCGCGCCAGCTCGGGGCGGTCACCGGTCTGACGGTGCTCGGCGCGGTGAGCCTCGCGTGGGCCGACCAGCACCGCCTCGATCAGCGCCGCAGCACCGTGCGCTATGCGGTGGGGACCGCGAGCCTCGTGCTGCTCGACGTGGCGGTTCTGATTCTGCATCGGCACATTTCGCACATCGTTGGGGAGCTGCGCGCATGAGTGTGGTGGAAAAGGCAATCCGCAAGCTCCAGGAATCGAAGCAGGCGGCGAGTGCCGAGGCGGCGGCAGCGGCTGCGGCCGCCCCGGGCAGCGCTGTTCCCCCTCCCGAGGCGGCCGGACCCGCCGCGGCTGCGCCGCCGGCGCTCGTGCTCGAGCGCGGCCTGTTGCGCACCGCGGGGCTCCTGCCCCCGGAGCAGGACATGGCCCAGCTGGCGCGCCAGTACCGCAGGATCAAGTATCCGTTGATGGCTCAGGCCATGGGGCGCGGCGTGCCGCGCACGCCCAAGGGCTATCTGATCATGATCGCGAGCGCCATGCCCGGTGAAGGCAAGACGTTCACGGCGCTGAATCTGTCCCTCAGTCTGGCGCTGGAGAAGGACATCAAGGTGTTGCTCGTGGACGCGGACGTGGCCAAGCCGCAGCTGAGCCAGGTGCTCGGGCTCGGCAATGCGCCCGGCCTGCTCGATGTGCTGCGCGATGGGAGCGTGGACGTCGAGGCGCTGATCCGGCCCACCGACGTCCCGAAGCTGAGTTTCCTCTCCGCCGGCCTCGGGGCCGTGGATGCGACCGAGCTGCTCTCGAGCACCCGGATGGAGCGGCTGACGACCTTGCTCGGCCAGCACGACGGGGCGCGCATCGTGGTGTTCGACTCCCCGCCGCTGCTGCAGACGACCGAGTCCGCGGCGCTGGTGCGGGTGACGGGTCAGATCGTGGTGGTGGTGCGGGCCGAGACGACCCCCCAGCCGGTGGTGCTCGATGCGCTGAAGATCCTCGACGGCCATCCGGCGGTGTCGCTGGTGCTCAATCAGAGCACCCGTGCGGTCACCTCATCGTATTATTACTACGGCTACGGCACTGAACGCGGCAGTCCCGCCGACCAGACCGCGGCCTAGACACGGGCGTCGGGTTGGGGGCTCACTGCGGGCCCGGACTGTGCGGTTCGGCCCACTGAATTCAGGGCGTGGAATCAATGAAGATCTGCCTCCGCTGTCTTGCTGTGTGCCTGCTGGCCCTGGGGGTGCCGCTGCGCGCTCGCGCCCAGGAGCAGCCGCAGCCGCTCGTGGGCGTGCCCGGGACGCAGGGCCAGCTGGGCTACATCGATCTGCTGGCGGGCCTGGGCTACACGAGCAACGCGCTCCTGAGTAGCGGCGCGCCCAAGGCCGATGAAGTCGCCACCGCCGGGTTCGCCACCGATTATGTCCGTCGGGGCATGCTGTCCATCGATCTGCTCGGCAACCTCGAGCGTATCGAGTACCTCAATCACTCCTTCGGCGGCAGCTTCTACGGCCAGTTCACCGGTTCGGCGCTGTGGGGCAGGTCGACCGACCCGCTGCAGTGGCAGCTCAGCGACAGCTTCGGGGAGGTGATGACCGACCCGCTGGCCCCACCGACCCCCTTCGAGCTGCAGACCATCAATGATGTCTCGACCGGACCGAACCTCAATCTGCACTTCGGACTGACCACCCGGCTCACCCTCTCCGGCCGGTACTCGCGCACGACGTATCAGCGCTCGCCGTTCGATGCGCAAACCTTCACCGGCGGCGCCGAGCTGTCACATTCGCTCACGGCGGCATCCTTCGTCGCGGTGCAAGGCAGTTGGGCCAAGACCCAGTATCTGCAACAGTCGCTCCTGCACAGCTACTATGGCCGGCCGACGCCGAATTTCAACATCAGCCAGGCCGCGCTCGTCTACAACGCCAAGTATGTCCGCACCCGCGTGCAGTTGCGCGCCGGCTACAACATTATCGCTTTCGGCGGCGGCAGCACGCGTGGCGCACCGCTCTATCAGGTGAGCCTCAGCCGGCACATCTCGCCGTTCTCGACGGTGTTCCTGAACGCCTCGCAGGCATACAGCACCAACGGCACCTCGCTCGGCTCGACCAATGCTCAAATCGGGCTGCAGGTCGGCGCCGGGGTGAGCCCGGAACTGGCCGTGGCGCAGCCGTTCCTTCAACGCTCCGGCAGTCTCGGCTGGGCGTTCCACCGGGCGCGCACGACGCTCTCGCTCGCCGGCACGGTCGATCAGACGACCTTCACGCAGAGCGGGCTCGGTACCGGCGGTAGCTACCTTGACGAGGGCGGGGTGCTGTCCCTCGGCCGGCAGCTCCGGCCGACGTTGTCGGTGCAGCTGTATGCGCGGGGCAGTGTCGATCGCTACTCGCAGCTGCATGCGCACACGCAGCGCGAGTCCGTCGCGCTCAGTGTCTCGAAGCGCTTTTTCCGGCTGACGGTCTCATTCTATGCCGAGCGGATGCAGCAAAGCGGCGCGCCCGGCCGGTCCGGTTACCTCGTCGGCTCCTACAGCGACGATCGCGTGGGGGTGTATTTCACCTACAGCCTGGTGGGCGCGCAGGGAGCGGGCGCGGCGGTGAACGGGATTCCCGGGATGGGCAGCTTCATGGGCGGGTATTAGCCCGCCGGGCGCGAACGCTCGGCGCGGTCGTCCCGGCGCAGCGCCGGCAGCAGGTGTTGGGCAGCGGCCGCGAGGCGCGCGCGCGCCGCCCGGCAGCTCGGCTGGCAGTCCGTGCGCAATGCCTCGAGCGAAGACAGCGGCGGATGGATCAGGGCCCGCAGTCCGTACCACAGCTGGGACAGTCTGGGGTCGATGAACACACGATCGCCGATGAGGTCGCGCGACCAGATCAGCGGCCGCAGGCCGGCGGCGTCGATGACACGCGTCTCACGCCAGCGGCCGCTGGGGGCGTCCACGATGCGCCGCACCTCGGGCCGCAGGTCGCCGGTCCTGCCGAGGAGATTGTTCCAGTAGCCGAGCAGCTTGGCATGCTGCGTCTGCCGGCGATAAGCGACCGCGAAGACCTGGACGGTCGCACCGCCGGCGGTGGTGTACTGCCGCAGCGATTGAGCAGTGGCGCGGCGGAAGTACGGGTGCCATTCAGTGGCATAGGCGCGCTGCGGGCCTTCCCAGCCGGCCGGCGCGCTCGGCCAGTCGATGGCGAGGCCGGCGGGGGC
>JAJZMI010000092.1 GCA_021798335.1 Pseudomonadota bacterium
GACTGCCCGAGCGCCGTCAGCTCGTACTCGACGCGCGGGGGCACCACCGGGAAGACCGTGCGCTTCACCAGCCCGTCACGCTCCAGACCGCGCAGACACAGGGTCAGCATGCGCTGGGAGATGCCGCCGATCGCGCGCTTCAGATCCGAGAAGCGCCGCGGCGCATCGGCCAGCATGATGATAATCAGCACGCTCCATTTCTCTCCGACCCGTGCCAGCACCTGACTGATCTTGCGACACTCCGCGCTCTGGGGACGCTCGGTCCCCGCGCATCCCGTCGCGGCAGTTACGCCCGTTTCACTCTGTCGCATCAGTGTGCCTTCTTGTGTTTCCGCGGTACGCACTTACATACTTAGCTCTGGTACCTATTTTATACCAGCGCGAGACCCCCATGAATCTTCTGCACATCGATGCCAGCATCCTCGGCCCCAGTTCCATCAGCCGGTCATTGAGCGCCGCCATTGTCGCGCGTCTGCGCGCCGCACATCCCGAGCTGCGCGTGCGCTATACGGATCTCGCCGCCGAGCCCATCGGGCATCTCTCCGGTGCGCATCTGGCGGCGGCACAGGGCGCCGCGCCGGATTCCCCGGCGCTGCAAGCCGACCTCGAGCGCGGCCGCCAAGCCCTCGAGGAGTTCCTTGCAGCCGATATCATCGTCATCGGCGCGCCGATGTACAACTTTTCGGTCGCCTCGCAGCTGAAGGCCTGGATCGACCGCATCGTCGTAGCCGGCCGCACCTTCCGCTACACGGACCAGGGTCCCGAGGGCCTCGCCGGTGGCAAGCGCGTATTCGTCGCCTCCTCCCGCGGGGGACGCTACGGCCCCGAATCCCCGGCCGCCGGCCTGGATCACCAGGAGAGCTATCTACGCGGTATCTTCGGCTTCCTCGGCATCACGGCGCCGACGTTCGTGAGAGCCGAGGGCGTCAATATCGGCCCCGGCGAGCGCCAGGCGGCGATTGCCGCCGCCATGGCCCAGGTCGCGCAGCTGGCCGCCTGACTCGCTTCGAACCCGACAGATCCGTGGAGAACGCCATGAACCCAATAGCCCCCCGCGGCGTGGCGCGCCTGGTGCGCGGCATGCCGACCTCCGACGGCGCCGGCGTCAAGCTGACCCGCGTGATCGGCCAGCCGCAACTGCCGGATCTCGATCCTTTTCTGATGCTCGATGAGTTCGGCACGGACAATCCGGGTGACTACATCGCCGGCTTCCCCGATCATCCGCATCGCGGCTTCGAGACCGTGACCTACATGCTCGATGGGCGGATGCGCCACCGTGACAATCACGGCCACGAGGGCGTACTCACCCCGGGCGCCGTGCAGTGGATGACCGCCGGACGCGGCATCGTGCACTCGGAGATGCCGGAGCAGCAATCCGGGCGCATGCGCGGATTCCAGCTGTGGATCAACCTGCCCGCGCGCGAGAAGATGACTGCCCCGAAGTACCAGGAATTCACCGCGGAGACGATCCCGCAGCTCGATTCGCAGGGCGTGCGCGTGAAGGTGATTGCCGGCACGGTCGGGGGTCTGAGCGGACCGATCGCCCAACCGGCCACCGACCCGACGTATCTCGACATCGAGCTGCCGCCCGGCCAGGTCTTCTCCCATGCGCTGCCGGCCGGGCATGCCGCGTTCGTGTACGTGTATGAAGGCGAGGCGCTCATCGGCGAGGGTGAGGCGCCGGCCACGACCCACACGCGCGAGCTCGCGGTGCTCACCGACGGCGGCGCGATCCGGCTGGAGGGTCGCGCAGACTCCCCGACCCGCGCGATTCTGGTGGCCGGCCGGCCGCTGCGAGAGCCGGTGGCCAAGTACGGGCCGTTCGTCATGAACACGCGCGAGGAGCTGCGGCAGGCGTTCGAGGACTTTCAGAACGGACGATTCTGAGCGCTGCCACGGCCGGCCGGCGCGGATATGCTCGAGCAGATCATCGATGATGCAGGGCTCATCGGCGTCCACGACCATCGAATCCACCGCCACTGTCCCGATAAGGATAGCCCCGCCAGCCCCGGTCATGTCATGACCACGGACCTCCAATCGGTTCGGGATTGGGGGTCCGCACGCTCAGGCGCTGATGTGCGCCGATGGTGAGGTCCACCGCGAAATCGGCGGCTTGGACCGTGCGCCCATAGCGATACCCTTTGCCTCGAGCGCGCTCCGGATCGCTTTACGCGCACGCTCGAAGGCAGCCCGTTTGCCGGCGTCGCAGTGCGTCCGCTCAAGCCACGCCAGGGTGTGAGGGCCGGAAACGTTCGCCGTCCGATCGTAGTCGCTGCCGCTATGCAGCGTCTCGCCGCCGCTCATCCCGAGCGGTGGCGAAAGCAACAGAACGATCGCGATTACCGAACGTACGCACCCGCGGGGGGACGGGCGAGGACCTGATTGGATCGGTAGACCGCATGGCGCTTCCTCCCGAGCTCGATGTCCGAGGCTCAGGCGCGATCCTGCACCACCGCGCCCACGGCGGACATCCGTAGGTGTACCGATCCGGATGAAGACCGCGGAAAGTACGTATGCTGCATGCCCCACCCCCAACAGGCACTCGTTCAACAAGCACGCACGCATGACACTCATGCGAGCGGCTTCAGGCACGAAGGATGACCGTGGTGGGGCCAGGGCGTTGCTCGCGAGGCCGCGTTTGCCTGCGCCGCCCGAACCTCGGGCGGGGCATGAATGTGGATGCCACCCCAAGAGCGGCGCGGCGCAGCGATCCCAGCACTGCCACGGATCGAACGTTTGCGGGTTCTGTGTCAACGATCTTTCACGGCACCCGGATGCGTTGACGTCCCCCTCGGACAGTCATGTGCGGCTGTTTCGCAACGGCCGGAATCAGGCCGTGCGGATTCCGCGCCAATTTGAGCTGCAAGGAGATGAGGCCATCCTGCGCAAGGAAGGAAATCGCTTGGTCATCGAGCCCGTGCGCAACGGACGCCTGCTCGCGTTGCTCGGGACGCTCGATCCCATCGAGGAGCCCTTTGCGGACGTGGACCATGATCTCGCTGAAGCAGATAATGCAGACTCGGCCGACGATCTGAACGCGGCCAGAGGAGATTTCCCATGAGCGCACAGGCTGAACAGCTCCTGCTCGAGAAGCTGCGAGCCCTCCCCCCGGAGCGGCGCGCCGAGGTCGAGGACTTCATCGATTTCTTAAGCGATCAGGCCAAAAAGCGCGCCGCCTGGGACCGGCTGCTCGCCATCGCACCCGCACTCCAGGCCGCGGGCATCCCACCGATGTCGACGGACGAGATCGATGCAGAGATAACGGCCGCTCGCGCCGAACGACGCGCCCGGCTGCAACAGGCCGCGACAAAGGACGATCCCTCAGCCGACAACCGCTGAGACTGCCGTGCGGCTCGTCCTCGACACCAACGTCACGATTTCCGGCTTGCTGTGGCGCGGCACGCCCCATCGGCTCCTGCAGGCGATCCGCAGCCCGCAACCCCAGCAGATCTATACCAGTCGCGCGCTACTTGAAGAGCTGACCGAGGTCATCACTCGCCCGACCTTCTCCGCGCAGCTGCAGCGGATCGGCACCACTACCGCCGCGCTGCTCGCCGATTACATCAGGATCGTGGAGATCGCCGAACCGGTCGAGGTCCCACGCATCTCCCGCGACCCCGACGACGATCACGCCCTCGCCTGCGCGCTCGCCGCCAAAGCCGAGCTCATCGTCTCCGGGGACAAGCGGCACCTGTTGATCCTCGGTGAGTATCAGGGCATCCCGATCCGTACCGCCGCGGAGGCATTGGGTCAGCTCACCGCACCCTCACCGACGCAGCAGTGACCCTGGCCGACCCCCGGCGCACTGCGCCGGCGTTGTCTCACAGCCGTTAAA
>JAJZMI010000021.1 GCA_021798335.1 Pseudomonadota bacterium
CCCGGCCCGAGCGGTCCGAGCCACCGCCAGCCGCCGCCGTTCGGCGGGGCGCTGGTGCTGACCACGCCCCAGGGACAGATGTATCAGGTGATCGTGACCGACCTGCGGCACCATCCGTTGCTGTTCTTCGGAGCGCTCGGACTGCCCGGTGTGCCCGGCACCACCATCGCGCTCGCGCTGGTGGTGAGCACGCTCACGTGCTTTCTGCTGGCGCGCTACCTCGTCGGTCCCATCGAGCGGCTGCGCCAGGCGGCGCGCGCCGCGGCCGCCGGCAACCTCGATGTGCGGGTCGCGCCGAGCATGCGGGGGCGCCACGACGATCTGGCGCGCCTGGCGGCGGATTTCGATGCCATGGCCGAGCGGGTCCAGGGTCTGCTCGAGTCGCGGCAGCGCCTGCTGCGCGACGTGTCGCACGAGCTGCGCTCGCCCCTGACGCGGCTGCAGTTGGCGCTCTCGCTCGCGGTGCGCCGCGAGGAGCTGCCGCGCCAGTTGGAGCGGATCGGGCGCGAGGCGGATCGGCTCGAGCAGCTGATCGCGCGGGTGCTGAAACTGGCGCGCCTGGAGCGCCCGCCGCGGGAGATCGCCGGGGAGAGACTCGAGGTTGGCGCGTTGCTCGCGGCAATCGCCGAGGATGTCGCCATCGAAGTCGATGCGCGTGGCGGCTCGCTCACCGTGCGCGCCGATCCGCAGTTGATCACGGCGGCGGATCGGGAACTGCTGCGTAGCGCCTTCGAGAACGTGATCCGCAACGCCGTGCGTTATGGGGCGGCCGGGACCGAGGTGACCGTCGAGGCGCGCCGCGCCGCCTCGGGACCGGATGCGCAGCCGGCAATCGATGTTACCGTGTCTGATCATGGCCCCGGCGTGCCGCCGCAGGATCTGGCGGCGATATTCGAGCCGTTCTACCGTGTCGATGCGGCGCGCGATCGTACCCAGGGTGGGGAAGGTCTCGGCTTGGCGATCGCCGCGCGGGCTGTGGCGTTGCATGGCGGTCGCATCGGCGCGCGCAATCTCGCGGGCGGCGGCTTGGCGGTGACGATCACGCTGCCCGTGCGCGAGTGCGCCGCGGCGTGAATTAAGCCTGGCATTTTCGCGGGCTCATCCGCTAGAATTCGCGCGATGAAAGCCGGGACTGTGGTCGGTATCGCTGTCGGTTTGAGCGTCGCGATTGGCGCGCTCGCGTTTCACTTCGAGGTCGCCGCGCGCTCGCGCGCGTACGCGGAGCTGCGCGGATTGCGGACCGAGACGACCGTCGATCTGGATCACCACCGCATCAGCGCCACGCAGGCCGCCATGCTCGACAGCCGGCTCGGCCATGCGCGGTTGCAGATCGAGGAGGACGACGTCCGGGGCGCGCAGAAGGTGCTGCATGCGGTCAAGATGGACCTCAGCGCGCCGCGCACACGCTCGGCCTGAGCGCCTCGTCAGCGAGCGACGCAGGCGCTGAATCGCTCTGAAGTGTTCTCGCGCGCCGTGGCGGGGGCACGCGCGTATCGTTAAAATGATCCGGTCTCATCCGCATCGCAACGAGCCCGCCCGCCGCACCGAAGTGTCCGAGCCGTCACAATCCGCGCCGATCCCGCCGCTGCTGTTGCCGAACGAGCCGGCGGTGTGCGCGGCGCGGGCCGACACTCCCGCCGAATTCCCCCCACCCGAAGTCCCATCCGCCGGCCCGCGCTCGAGGCTCGATGTCCCGGCGGTGCGCGTTTCAGTCCGCTCATGGCGCAGCGCAGGTCCTCGAGACAGCGCGCCGTGGGCCTCGCTGTTGGGACGCAAGAGAATAGCATCTGCTTATGAATGAAGAACCCGGGGAAACCCCGGTGCCTGCGCCGGCGGAGCCGGCGCAGGGCGAGCTGCTACTGCCCGAGGTGGGCGGTGAGCCCGGCAGCGCCGCGGGCGGGGCCGCCGCCGAGCCGCGGGGGCCCGAGCCGCAGATCGCGCTCGATGCGCCCCCGGTGTTCGTGCCCGTCCGCAGGTTTCGCGACCACTTTGAATACCGCGCGCAACGGTTGCTGACCAGCCGCGGCCGCCGGCTGTTTCTCCAGGTGGGGCTGCCGTGGTTCGCGGCCGTGCTCGTCGGCGTGGTCGGATATCTGTATGCGCGCTGGATCCGCGACGCCTATGATTTGTTCCGCTACCTGATCCAGGGCCGCGCCTGGCTCGCCTTCATCATCACCCCGACGCTGACCGTGTTGGGGGTGTATGGCACGCGGCGCTGGTTCTACGGCGCCGAGGGCGGCGGTATCTCGCAGGTGATCGCCGCCATCCACGGTCCACGCGAGAACAACGACACGGTGATGAAGTACTTCTTCGGCCTGCGCATCATCATCGGCAAGATCGCCATGTCGCTGCTGGGGTTTCTCGGCGGACTGAGCATCGGCCCTGAAGGTCCGACCGTGCACCTCGGTGCGGCCATCATGGCCGAGACCCGTCATTTCTACCCCCAGCGCACCCGGGCGCTCGAGCGGCGCCTGCTGCTCGCCGGCGCGGCCGCCGGACTTTCCGCCGCATTCAACACCCCGCTCGCCGGAGTGATCTTCGCCATCGAGGAGCTGGCGCGCGACTTCGAGACGCGCACCAACGGCACGATGATCACCGCGGCGGTGTTCGCCGGTCTGACCACGGTCGCGCTGGCGGGCAATTACATGTACTTCGGCCAGCTCAACGTCACCTCACACGTGAGTGTGGCATTCGTCTTTCCCGTGATCGTGGCGACGGTGCTGTGCGGGTTGCTCGGTGCGGCGTTCTCCTACGCGCTGGTGCACTGGCGCAGGTGGCTGCCCGCGAGGGTGAGTGACTTCAGGGCCCGCAAGCCGCTGTGGTGGGCGTTCCTGCTGGCCATGATCATCGCGACGGTCGGAGTGGCCACCCGTGGGCAGACCTGGGGCAGCGGCTACGATCAGGCGCGCGCGCTCCTGCACGGCACGGCGCCGCTCAGCATGGCCTTCGGGATGACCAAATGGGTCGCCATGGTCCTGACCAACATGGTGGGAATTCCCGGCGGATTGTTCTCGCCGACGCTCGCGATCGGGGCGGGAATCGCGCAATGGGTGCATGCGATGTTCTCCTGGACGTCCATGGCGGCGGTGATCGCGCTGTGCATGGCGGGGTATCTGGCCGCGGTCACGCAGTCGCCCCTCACCTCGTTCGTCATCGTGATGGAGATGACCAACGGCACGGCCATGGTGATCCCGCTGATGGCCGTTGCCCTGGCTTCCGCGCGCCTGTCGGGCCTGTTCACCCCGCCGCTCTATCATGCGCTCGCCGAGGACCGGTACTATCACTACGAGCCGCCGCCGGAGAGCGCCCCGGGACGCGCCAAGGCGCACAACGCGGCCGCGGCCTGAGGGCCCGCCGGCGCCGGCCGACCCTGCCGGCGGGCTGCAACTTTCACCGCTCAGGTGTGTTTTCCTGACATCGCACAGGAGAGCCACCATGAACACCGTTCGCACCCTCATCGTCATCGCCCTGGCCGTTCTGGCTACCTTGGCCAGCACCGCGCTGGTCATCTCGCCGGTTGCCTTCGCGCATACGGCCGAGGTCGCGCCTCGGGCCCGACTCGTCAGCCCGCCGCCGCCGACACGCACGGCAGCGCTCAGCCCGCGGGCATAGGCCGCTGCAGCGCCCGGGAGCGGGCCGATTCGAGGCGCATGCGATGCACAACGCGGAACGCCCCTCAGGGGGAGCGAGCGGGTGGCACGACGATCGTCGGGAGACGAACGTGGCCCCGATCGAGGGCGGCTACGCTGCGAGGCGCGGCAGCCTGCCGAGGTCGACCTTGCCAGAGGCGTGCCACGCGTCATGGGCGGCCTGCAGCAGCCACGCCATCCCCGACAGCTGCGCCGAGGCGGACCGCGACCTCGGCACAGACATGCTTGCGCTCGCGCAGAATGTCATACAGGTGCTGGCGGGAAATGCCAGGCGCATCGGCGATCGCGGCCTTGGGCAGCTCGAGCGCCGGCAGGATGCCCTCCGGCAGCAGCGCACCGGGGTGAGTGGGGCGGCGCTGCGGATTCCGTTTTGCAATGATTTCGCTATTCCCTCGGAAAGTCATTGGCAAATCCGGAGGGAGCCAAACTTCCGCTGTCGCCCGGGCAGAGCCGGGGGGGTCTTATCTGGCTGATACAATAGGGGATTCCCCGGCGCTGCGGGCGGAGGGTTACGGATGAAATCAAGGATCTGGCCGTATCTCATGGTTGCCGCGTCATTGGCGGCAGTCATTTTCTGCTCCGCGCTTCTGGGCGGCATAACCGACGCGCGCATCCAGGGCGCGTCGCCGAACAAACGTTATTTCGCTGTCGGATTTCAAACCGCTCACGGCGTAGACTATCAACTCAGCACCAATTTGATGCGCCAGTTGGGGCAGCATTTGCCGGCTGAGATTGCGATTACCACCTCGGCCATTCTCCCGGTTAATTTCGTATTGCCGGATGGAACGACGCGGCAAGATCATGTGGTAACGGCAATGGTCTCGGCACACTACTTCCGGGCCATGGCTCCTCCGCGCATGCTTGGTGCGACAATTACCGCGGCCGAAGTGCGCGCAAATGCGCCCGTGGTGGTTATTAATGACGCGTTGGCGAAGGCGCTGTTCGGAGGCGCGCGTGCGGCGCTTGGTCGCGACTTGTTGGCGAGTAGACATGATGGGCACGTCATTCCCGTGGAGATTGTCGGCGTCGTCACCAATTCCTTTTATGGAATCTATAGCGTCACGGTGAGACGCCGAGGCGAGCCGTATGCATGGATGCCAATTTCGGCATTTTTCCAGATATTGGGAGAGCGTCAGCCGCCTGACATCAGGGGCGTGCCCGTGCTATTGAGCGCGCCAACGCGCATGTCGCTCAGAGAGATCCGTCATGACGTCACTGTCGCGTGGCGCCGACTGCCAGGGACCGTCGTTCCACAGGGCGCGAGCGGCATTGTCGTTACGCAGCCTTTTGCCTTGGATCCCCATGACGTGGCGGTCGTTGCGAGCCGACTCAGATTGTATTTTTGGGTCGCCATCGTCGTGTTGCTCTTGACTTCGGCCAATCTGCTGGCAACAGGGTTCCTTAAGGCGTTGCGGCAGCGCCATATGCGCGCGATCGAGCGCACGCTGGGCGCGACGCGCGCATGGCAGTTGCGAGAAGCTCTGTTGCGCGCGCTTCCGGGGACGTTGCTGACGAATATCGTGGCGGACGCGCTGCTCGCGACGGCTTTTATTTTCACTCGGCACGCGCTCGCTGCGGTCGGGCATTTCTCGGTATGGAGGCCTGTCGCGCGCGACCTGAATGTGTTGCGGATGATGTTCGCGGCGCTGCTGGTGTCGCTGGCAATAACCGCAATTGATGTTGTTGTGTACGTTGTGCTATCGGCGCAGGACTTGGGTGCGTTTGACGTATCAAGAACCGGTACGCCGAGAAGCGAGCGCGTGCTTGGAGGCGGAACCCTTGTCATTGAATTCACGCTTGCCGCGATTCTGTCGGTGCTGGCATTTTGGGGCATGCAGTATGCCTGGCGAATGGCGAACGTGAATCTAGGCATGCTGCAAGGTCGGCCCGTAACCGTGCTGTCCATGGAATACAAACACGTACGGACGGGGAATATCTCGGTTCCGAGGGCGGCGCTTATGGCCGACTTTCGGCGTGCCATTGTCGCGGCCGATCCGCATGCCCAGGTGGGCTTTGGTCCCGTGGTCGGCTTTGCGTACCGCCATGGCGGTGGTAACTTCAGGGCCGGGCGTCCGGTGGAACTCACAGCGGAGGGGGCCGGAATCGCTGCCCAGGGGTTTGTGGCTTCAACAGGCTGGATGCGGGCTGGTGAGTTGCAATTGCTGGCGGGACGAAATTTCAGCAGCGGCAATCCAGACCCGCGCGATATCCTGATCGATGCCAGGGTGGCTCGCGTCTTGTTTGGGTCTGCGCACGCCGCGGTTGGTCGCGTGCTGTATAGGCGAAGCGGGCGCAAATCTTATTCTTATCGGGTGCGCGGCGTGATTGCGCCATTGCATATGCGCGGTCCTGGGCGCAGAGCAATCACGTGCTATCTGATGCCCGTGACTTCTCATCTTCATGGCTTTAGCGCTGGCTTTGAGTTATGGGGCGGACATATCCTCATCCGCCCGGAGATTCCTGTTGCGCGATACGCGGTGCTCAAAGCAATAGTGCAGCGGGTCTTTGCCAGGGACGCGCCGTATCTTCAAGTGGGATCGATCGAGTCGAGCACGAAGGTGTTGACACGCCTCGAGCACCCGCAGCGGGTTCTGGCGGCGATCTTCGGCGCCGTGGCGGGCTTCGGGTTGCTGGTCGCCCTGACCGGTCTGGTGGTGTTTCTGCGCTTGTTTCTGGCCATGCGCAAACGGGCGGATGCGATCCGACAGGCCCTTGGCGCGAGTCCGCGTCGCCAATACAGGGGTGTGCTGCTCGGCACGCTGGCGCTGGGGGTGGGCGGCGCCGTGCCGGCGTTGCTGTTCACGCCCTGGCTGGCGCAGCAGTTCGCCTTGCTTTCCCGCGCGCAAGTTTCACCCTTCGGCTGGCCGACCTGGGTCGCCCTCACCGTGCTGCTGCTGGCGGTGGCACTGGTGGCACATTTCCCGGCTCGGCGCGCTGCGCGCGCCGAGCCGGTTGAGAGCCTGCACGAGCTATGAGCCCTGCTCCTGATGCAATGAAAGCCGCCCCGCGCCCCAATCTGTTCGAGACAATGGACGTGCGCCGCGGACCGGTACGCCGGTCGTGGTGGAAGCACAAGCTCGCGTGGGCGTTGATCGGCGCGGTGCTGTTGATCGTCCTGGCCGTCTGGGCGTGGCGCCTGAGCACCCCGAGGGTGGCTCAGGTAGCGCTTTCCTCGGTGTTGCTCGGAACGGTCACTCGTGGGCCGTTCGTGGTGCAGGTCCAGGGCTCTGGTTCGCTGGCGGCGGCCGACTCGCCCTGGGTGGCGGCGCCGGCATCGGGCATCGTTGCTGAGAAGTTCGTCGAGCCTGGCCAGGCAGTGAAGGCGGGCACACCGCTGCTGCGCCTGTCCAACCCGCAGGTAGCCAATGCCGCGGAGAGCGCGCTTGCCAATGTCACCGCCGCCAAAGCGCACCTGCTGGCCCAACAGCAGAGCCAGGAAAGCCAAGTACTCGAGCAACGCGCTGTAGTCGAAGCGCTGAAGGTACAGATCGAAACCGCCAAGATACACCTGCACGCCGATGGGCAATTGGTCACGCAAGGCATTGTGTCGAAATTCAAGTACGAACAGGAGAAGCTCGCCTACGGTCTGCAGCAGCAGCAACTGGCTTTCGCCCGCCAGCGGTTAGCCAAGCTGAAGACTGGCAACGCCGCCCTGCTGGCAGCCGAACGCGCCCACGTGCAGCAGCTCGAAGCGCTGGCGGCGCTGAATCAGCAGGAACTGGCGCGGTTGACGGTACGCGCGCCGGTGAGCGGGCAGCTCGAACAGCTCGATGTCGAGACCGGCGAGGAAGTGAAACAGGGCATGAACCTGGCGCGGGTAACCGACCCGTCCCGTCTGATGGCGCGCGTCGAGGTCAGCCAGTACGATGCCGCCGAGGTGCAGCCGGGGCAGCCGGTCGTGCTCGACCCACGCCAGCAGGCCATTCCCGGGGTTGTGCTGCGCGTGGACCCGCAGGTCCGGCAGGGCCTGGTGACGGTCGACGTGCGCCTGCTGAGGCCCTTGCCAATGGGCCGCGTGGGACAGAGCGTGGACGCCGCCATCCGCATCGCGCGCGTGCCCGATACCCTGTCCGTGTCGCGTCCGGACGACGTGCGCTCGCACAGCAGTGCATCGGTGTTCGTGCTGGCCCCGGGAGCGGATATCGCACAGCGGCGCACGGTGAAATTCGGCCTCGGCTCGGTAGACCGCATCCAGATACTCGCCGGCGCCGCGCCGGGCGATCGCCTGATCCTATCCGCCACCTCGGCCTGGGCCGGGGATCACGCACTCGAATTGCACTGAAGGAGCAGCCATGAACGCAGCCGTCCCCGTGATCGAACTGACCGGGATCAACAAGCGTTTCAGCACCGAGGAAGTGGACACCTGGGCATTGCGCGGGGCGGACCTGCGCATCGACAAGGGCGAGTTCGTGGCGGTGTCCGGGCCATCCGGCTGCGGCAAGTCTACGCTGATGGCGGTGCTGGGCCTGCTGACCGGCTTCGAGGAGGGCAGCTACTGCCTCGCAGGGCGTGACGTCGGCACCCTCGATGGCGATGCTCGCGCCACGGTGCGCAACCAGCATATCGGCTTCGTGTTCCAAAGCTTCAATCTGATTGGCGATCTGAACGTCCTGGAGAACGTGGCTTTGCCGCTGAAGTTCCGCGGTGGCATGGGCAAGGCGGAACGACAAGAGCGTGCCGAGGCCGCGCTGGAGCGCGTCGGCCTGACGCAACGATTGAAGCACCGCCCGCACCAGCTCAGTGGTGGCCAACAACAGCGCGTCGCAATCGCCCGCGCACTGGTGGGCGAGCCGGACCTGATCCTGGCTGATGAGCCCACCGGCAATCTGGACACGCGCAATGCCGAGACGGTGATGGGACTGTTCGCCGAACTGCACTCCGCTGGCGCGACGATCTGCATGGTCACTCACGATGCGGGCCTGGCCGCACGTGCGCAGCGCATCGTGCACATGCTCGATGGCTGCATCCTGCCGGCGGAAGCCGTCCCGGCGGGTACTGTTCGAGTCCAATAGCAGATCCCTGGGCTTTGCCGGGGAGGCAGTAAAGGTTTGACAGCTCCGGGAGTCCACCGGTGAAACTCGACAGCGGGAACCGCCCAGCACACGCAGAGGGACGTCACGGTGGACGAAGCAGAGAACCTAAGTACATAAGGTCATGGCACAACGCGGAATGTCCCCCCGAGGGGGCGCGAGCCGGTGGCACGACGATCGTCGGGAGACGAACGTGGCCCCGATCGAGGGCGGCTACGCTGCGAGGCGCGGCAGCCTGCCGAGGTCGACCTTGCCAGAGGCGTGCCACGCGTCATGGGCGGCCTGCAGCAGCCACGCCATCCCCGACAGCTGCGCCGAGGCGGACCGCGACCTCGGCACAGAGAGGTTTGCACTCGCGCAGAATGTCATACAGGTGCTGGCGGGAGATGCCAGCTCCCTCATTCGCCGCCCGCACGCGCGGCGCTCGATGTGGGTACTGGGCCGCGGACCCGCACCACTTGGCCGTGATCCGGCCACGCCGTCGCTCAGACAGCCTCGCTAATGGCGTAGAGCCGAGCAGAGATGGCGCACTCGCCTGATCCCGCCGCCGACCGGTGAGGCGGCGGGAGGCCGCGCGGGCAATCCGCTCTCCCGCGCGGCGGCGGGTGACGTATCTGATCCGGTCGGCGGCTCCCCATCGCGCGACCGGACCGGCGCGCCGCAGCTGTCACGGTGGAGGCGAGGGAACACTCCCAGTTCAGCGGCCTTCGTCCCCGCCAGCGAGCTTGGAGCTCACCAGGCGGTTCAGGCTTACGCCTTGTTCGGCCGCCCGGATCGAAAGCGCCCGGTGCAGTTCGGGTGGAATCCTGACGCGGAACTCGCCGCTGTAGCGGCGCTCCGCCAGCGGCTCAGGGATGGTCTCCCCGCTCGCTTTCATGTCAGTCACCACCTGCGCGATCAACCGGCGGATGCCCTGCAACGCCGCAGTGGGGGTTTTCGCCAGCCAGGACAGCGACGGAAATTCGGCACACAGACCGACGTGCTCGCGGTCCTCGGCCGACCAAGTAACCCGGTACGTGTAATGGTCAATCTCAGTCTGCATTGCGCAGTTCCTCAATCCTCTGAATCGCCTTCAACACCTGCCGGACCTGATACGGTTTGGCCCGGCCCTTGGCGTTCTGGATGTTTACCCGTGGATCACCCGGCCACGGGGTCTTGAAAATCGCGTGGCTGGTGCCGTGTTGGCGAGGCTTGCCGAAGTACGTCTCGCAACCCTTCATAAGATCCGCAAACTGGACGTTCGCCGCTTCGCGTCGCATCTGCTCGAGGATCTTTTTCACGGACGCCATAATCGTATGGTACCACTATTGGTACCGCATTTGAATCCTCCGGCGTGTGGACTATCGGTTCAGCGCCCGAGCCCGCAGCGCCGTTGACTGGCTGTAAACTATAGATTACGCTAAGAACATGCTCACGATCCTGAAGTCGCGGACGTTCGACGACTGGCTTTCGGGGCTGAAGGACCGGGAGGCGCGCTCGCGTGTTCAAGCCCGAATCGATCGCCTGGCGATGGGCAACCCGGGCGATGTAAAGCCGACCCGCAGCGGTATCAGCGAGGTGCGGATCGACTACGGGCCCGGCTACCGCGTGTACTATCAGCAGCGCGGCACATTGTGCTGCTGTGCTGTGGTGGAGACAAGCGGACTCAGGATGCCGACATCCGTCGCGCCGTCGAGATAGCAAAGAACTGGAAGGGCTGAAACATGACAGCGAAGAGACCAAGGCGAGTGAAGGAGACGTTTACGCGCTACGACAGCGCCGACTACCTCAAATCCGAGGAGGACATGGCGGCCTACCTGCAGGCGTGTCTCGAGGAGGCACCCGATGATCCGGCCTTCATTGCGCAGGCCCTTGGAACAGTGGCACGCGCCCGCGGCATGATGCAACTTGCGAAGGACACGGGGCTCACGCGGGAAGGCCTCTACAAGGCCTTGTCGAAGGATGGGAATCCGAGTCTCGCAACGGTGCTGAAGGTCCTGCAGGCCCTTCATCTGAGGATCTCGTTGCGCCCAGCCTGACCGGAACGCCGCTTGGAGCGCAGCCGGAACCGCACTTTCCGTCACTCGCCTGACTATGGAGCGAAAGGCGATGCAGTGGATCGAATGATCCGGGCCGCGCAAAATCAGTGTCGCAGCCGACCGACATCGTTGCCGCTGCGCTGTCGAGGCCCGCGTCCAGGGTCCGAAAACCTGACTCGACCGGGCGTCACGGCTTCAACCAGTTCTCCACTGCAAGGCCTGGAACACGCCGGAATTCGCGCTCATTGTTGGTGACCACGGTGGCATCGATGTGGCGCGCGTGCGCTGCAATCAGCATATTGTAGGGCCCGATAGCCTTGCCCTTGGCAAGCAAGGCCACCTTGATTTCACCGAAATCGCGGGCGGCGGCGCACGGAAAATCGTCCGCCTGGAACAAATCCAGAAGCTCGCCGAGGGCCTGTTCGTTCTCGGCGCGGAACGCTCCATTTGAGACCCCGAACCTGAGTTCGGACAAGGTGATTGCCGAAAGGCGCAGCTGCCCTGGAGAGCGGCCGGACATGCGCCGGACGACGCGCTCAAACCCTGGCTTGCGATTGATCAGGTATATCAGAATGTCTGTATCGAATATCCAGGTCATCGCCACTGCCTGACCTGGTCTTGCGGCTGCTGCCGCTCGATGGGTCCCTTGAATCGGCCCATTACGGTCATGATCTGCTCGTAGGTCAATTTGCCGGGCAGAAGCAGTACGCCGGCGCCCGAACGCTTGATCTGCACTTCATCGCCTGTGAACCGAAACTCCTTCGGCAGGCGCACCGCTTGGCTGTTGCCGTGCTTGAATATCTTGGCTGTCTTCATGGCCGCGTGCTCGGCGTCAGTAGATACGTCAAGTATATACCCAGACGCGCACGGCATCGAGCCTCCTCGGCACGCCGGGGGCGGACCAGCCGGTCACTGGGTGGGACCGGTCGGCGTCCGCTCCGGGTCTTGTTTCGCGGGGTGAGTTCAGCACCCGGTGGAGTCGGCACCTCCCCCGGGCATTGGGCGGTCGCAGTCGAAGGCGCGCCCCGTGGATGAGGCGACCACGCCGATACGGGCCGGCGCCCACAAGGGATACTCGAGCCCCCGAAGTGCGGCGCCGAGCGGTTTAGCCCGCGAGGCGAAAATGGCGACGATGCAGCTCGAGTCGGTACAGTATTCCAGGGCTTGCGGCCCGCGGCAGGGAAGGGTCGGGACGGAGTGCTCCCGAGGCGCGCCGAGCCGAGGGAGCACGCTCCGATCGGGGCGTGACAAGTCCCTGACAAATCTTGAGAATTCTCGCCCCGAACGCCCGCTGAACGGCGCGGCTACGATGGTAGTCTGAGCACCCATGAAATCCCAAGACGGCGGGCAACCTGATCTGCCACCCGCAGCGGCACAGGCCCATCCGGCCACCGTCCGGCGTCACCGGCGCATTGCCGCGGTCGGACTCACGGCGTCTCTCGGTCTGATCGCCTTTGCGATCCGCGCCATCGCGAGGCTGCGCAGGCCGATCGTGTCCGTTTGGCGCCGGATCGGACGGATTGATGCTTGCGACCTCCAGGGCGCGTGAGCTACGCGGCGTTTACCCTCGAAGGGATGTCTGAGGCTGCTGATTGGGCGTCGCGGCGGCCGCGCCTGCTCGGACAACTTTCCGGGCTGGAGCAGTCGCTACCGCGGGATGGTTCGGCAGGGACGCTCGTTGCGCAGTGCCAGGCTACCCTGTACCGGAGCTCTACGTGCCGAATTTTCCTCCGAATGTGAGCGGCCGCGTGCAGCCGCCCTATCATCTGCTCGCAAAGCCGGCCGGCGCCGCGTGCAATTTGAGCTGCAAGTATTGCTTCTTCCTGTCCAAGGAAGCGCTTTATCCACACGATAATCATCTCATGGACGAGATGACCCTGGAGACCTATTTGGATCAGCTCATGGCCTGTTCTGCGGGTCCGGAGGTAGAAGTGGCGTGGCAAGGCGGTGAACCGATGTTGCGTGGCCTCCACTTCTACCAACGCTCCGTGGAGCTCGCGGAACGGTACCGAAAGCCGCACCAGACGGTACGACATACCATTCAGACCAACGGTACCCTCGTCACCAACGAATGGGCGACATTCTTCAGAGATAACGAGTATCTCGTTGGGCTCAGCATCGACGGCCCGAGGAAACTGCACGATACCTACCGGATCGACAAGAAGGGCGGCGGAACCTTCGACGAAGTGGTACGCGCCTGGGAATGCCTGCGCAAGCATGATGTCGACGTCAATGTGGTCTGCACGATACACGCGGCCAATGCGGACCATGGGCTCGAGGTCTATCGATTCTTCCGCGACGAACTGGGCGCTCGGTACATCCAGTTCATTCCCATCGTCGAGCGCGCCAACCCGGACACCATCGCCGCGGCCAATCGCGGCTGGGATGGCCACAGAGGCATCGACCGTCCCCTGTACAAGCAGGAAGGAAATCTTGTCACGGAGCGGACCGTGCGGCCGGAGCAATTCGGCGCATTTCTGATCGAGATTTTCGATGAGTGGGTGACAAGAGACGTGGGCGAGGTCTTCGTCACCACGTTTGACGTCGCTTTGGCGAGTTGGCTCGGCGAGCACCACCTCTGTATCGTCGCGCCTACCTGTGGCAGATCCCTGACCCTGGAGCACACCGGGGACGTCTATTCCTGCGACCACTATGTGGAGCCGGGGTACAGACTCGGCAACATCCATGATCAGCACCTCTCGACGCTGGTCGCATCGGAACAGCAGCGTCGCTTCGGCAGGGCCAAGTCCGACACGCTGCCGACGTACTGCAGGAAGTGCCCGGTGCTTTTCGCCTGCTACGGCGAGTGCCCTCGGAACCGCTTCCTCGATACGCCGGACGGTGAGGCTGGCCTGAATTACCTCTGCGCAGGATATAAGGCGTTCTTTTTACACATCAAGGAACCCATGGCGGTGATGGCGAGGCTGCTTCAGCTGGGACGGTTTGCCGATGAAATCATCGGTATGCCGCAGAGCGCGAAAGACGAGCTGCTCCGGCGCGCAATCGGATGATCACGAAGGAGTCCCGCGCAACCCCGCACGGGGCGCGCCCATACGTGTCCCGTGCCGCACCGAGGCTGAACGGTGCGCGCGGCCGTTGCAGTAGTCACCGGCCCGGAGCCGGCCGGGGGCCCTAAGCGGAGGCGCGAGCGAAGCGTGCCAAGGAACCGGAGTTTCCTGCCGCCACTACTCGACGCCTTCTACTTCCTCAGCGAGATCTTCAAGATGATACGACTCCGAGAAATTGAGCGTAACGCTCTCGAGCACGCTCGGCGAAAACGGAAACTCGCCGGTATAGGCGTGCGAGACAGAGCCGGCTCTGTCGCGTCCAACGTCGATTCCCCAAAAGGAAAGATGAAGCAAGGTCCGCGGAATGAGCCCCGTGGCGAGGAGTCGGCCATTCGCGAACAGCCGGACGTCCGCGGAGCGGTCGGAATGGTGTCCAATCGAGCATTTGAGGTCGCAGTCGCCCACGGGTAATGCCCGTTTCGAAACGCACACGGTCCGCTCGCCGAGCGCAACGTGCTCGAACACGAGGCGGTCGTTCAGCACGTAAAACACGTAACCGCTCGATGTTCCGCCGCTGGACAACAAAACACCATCGTCGTGCAGTCGGCGATCGCGCAGCACTGCGGTGATGAGCAGCGAGCGATCTGAACCGCCAAGCAGCATCGTGGCGGGCACGTGCGCCTGAGTTGGCCGCAAAACGATGTGCGATCGGTTGGCATGCGCAACGGGGGTCTTGAGCCGCAGCAGTTCGACCAACGAACGGTCATCCAACGGCAGGACGCCGTTTCGGCGCGCCTCGCGCCACCACAGAGTTTTCAGTTCCTCCAAACGCTCAGGATACGCCGCGGCCAGGTCGTGAGCCTCCGAAAAGTCCGACGTCGTATCGTACAATCGCCACCTGTCGTCATCGAACCTGGTTCCGGCGAGGTGCTCGGTGACCGCCTTCCAGCCACTGCGCCAAATAGCGCGGTGCCCGAGCATCTCCCAGTACTGAGCGTTGCGCGGCGCGCGCGCCTCTTGATCCGAGAGTGTGACGTCGAGGGATACGCCGTCGAAGCGGCAAGATGTATCGACGTTCAGAAGCTTCGCAATCGTGGGTGCGATGTCGACCACGTGCGCGAACTGCGCACGAATCTCACCGCGCGCAGCGATCCCCTTGGGCCAAGAGACAACGAGCGGCGAGCGCACCCCGCCCAGATCAACGTACTGCTTGTAGCGCCGGAACGGCGTGTTTCCCGCCATTCCCCATCCTTCCGGATAGTGCGCCGGACCATCGCGGGCGCCGACCCGATCGATCATCGGCAGCTGTTCGCTCACGCCTTGCTGTACGCCGGAGTATGGTCCGTTGACGTCGACGGCCCCGTGCGGCCCGCCTTCCCGACTTGCGCCGTTGTCCGAAAGGACGATCACCAGGGTGTCGTCGGCCAAGGAGAGCCGCTTCAGTCCGGCCATCAATCGTCCGAGCTGGGCGTCGGCGTGCTCGAGAAATCCCGCAAATGCCGCTTGCAGATGCGTGTAGAGTCGTCGCTGGTCGTCGGAAAGCGAATCCCAGGCCGCAACCCCGGGGTTGCGCTCCGTGAGCTGCGTGTTTGCCGGGACGAGTCCGCTGGCAATTTGTCGTGCCAGACGGTCCTCGCGCGTCTTGTCCCACCCCTTGGCAAAGACGTCGATGTACTTCTCGATGTAGTGTCGCGGCGCCTGGAACGGCGCATGCGTTGCGCCGAACGCCAGCTCGAGGAAGAACGGCGTGCCGGCGCGGTAGGTAACGTGCTCGTGAAGAAACCCGAGCGCGTTATCGACGAGATCTTCGCTGAGATGGTAGTCGTCGCGCGATGGGGGCGTCAGCTGGTGGTTGTCACTGTAGAGTTCCGGGCTGTATTGATCGACGCAACCGCCGAGGAATCCATAGAATCTATCGAAGCCGCGTGCCAGCGGCCAATTGCCGAACGGCCCTGCCGGCGTAATCTCGTGTGCGGGCGTGAGGTGCCATTTGCCGGCGAGATACGTGCCGTATCCTCGATCGCGCAACAGTTGCGGAATCATCGGGGCGGACGAGTCGACGCAGCCGCGCGAGTTCGGGAACCCGGTGTCGGTATCGGCTAGGAATCGCATCCCGACGGCGTGATGGTTGCGTCCGGTCATGAGCGAGGCGCGCGTGGGTGAGCACAGGGGCGTGACGTGGAAGTTCGTGTAGCGCAGGCCGGTACGGGCAAGCTCGTCTATGGCGGGCGTGGCAATCTCGGAGCCGAAGCAGCCGAAATCGGACCAGCCGGTGTCGTCGAAGACGACGAGCAGTACGTTCGTCGTATGTGGCACTTCGCGTGAGGGCCACCACGGCACCGAGTCCTCGGTAGTCGTGCCGATCTTCCCGCCGAAATGTGGTTTGCTCATCGCACTGACCTCTGCAAACGAAATCCGATGGGGCGCGCACCGCTATTGGGTGCGCGAAACGTGCGCGCAGGCGATGAACGAGAAGCCGTGGCGTTCCGCGGCGGTCACGTATCCGGTTGTGGCGCCAATCCGCTCGAGCGCGTCGTCGCGTGCCGAGATCAGGCAAAGCTCGTATGGGGAAGGGTTGCCCTTGCGCACGGGTTATTCGCCGTCTTCGGGGAGTGCGTCCTGATTGCGGTCGCCCCTGAGAAAACCACCGTTCGGAATGAAATGTGCCGCGCCGTCGCGGCCACCTGTGGTGACCGGGGCGTCCGCGCCGGTGCGCGCGACAGTCTGTGCGCAGCCCCGATGCGGTGTCGGGGCGATGTGGAGTCTCCCCCGCACGGCCAGCACGCAAGCTCCAGCCACGAGCGCGATCGCCACAAAGTAAAGCGAGATGGGCCACGTCGCGCCGTGTGCGGCGTTCTGCAACAGTTGCGCGATGAGTGGACTCGCTGCACCCAAGATCGTTGCCGCCTGAAAGCCGATGGATGAGGCAGTGTACCGGATCTCCGGGGCGAACAATTCGCGAAAATAGGCTGCCAGTGGGCTGAAGATGATGCTGATGATGATCTGGCCACCGATGATGGCGCAGAAGACGCCCACGATCCCGAAGTGATGGATCAGGCTGAAAATCGGAAATGACCACAGGGCCATCAGCGCACAACCGGTCAGTAATACGGTGGAGGCACCGGCGAGGTCGGTCCAGCGCCCGGCGAGCGGCGCAACGATGAGGTTGGCGACGCTGCCCGAGATCAGAGCGATCAGGAAGATCGTCGGCGAGAAGTGCAAGACGCGCGTCGCGTAGCC
Source organism: Pseudomonadota bacterium (assembly GCA_021798335.1). Lineage (GTDB taxonomy): Bacteria > Pseudomonadota > Gammaproteobacteria > Steroidobacterales > Steroidobacteraceae > 13-2-20CM-66-19. Next base: position 16,947 of record JAJZMI010000021.1, read on the forward strand.
AAGCACGAAGACGCCGAGGACCATGGCGATCGTCACGTCGGCGGTATGGATCGCAATCGCGCAGAGAATGCGCCCAGGAGCGCGCTTCAGCGCGGCGACGAGGGGGAACGCCGGGATCGTCTTGCGCTTTTGCGCCGCGGTAAACTCGGGGCTCTCTTCGACGCGCATGCGCAGGAACAGTCCGACGACGATGAGCACAAAACTCGCAAAGAACGGCAGGCGCCAGCCCCATTCGATGAGGCCGCGATTGCCGAGCCAACCCGATACCATCGCGACGGCGAGCATGGCGGCAATCACGCCGATGGGCGCTCCCGCCTGGACCAGGCTTCCCGCAAAACCGCGATTTCCCGCTGCCGTATGTTCGGCGGCAAGCATGGCTGCGCCACTCCATTCTCCGCCGAGACCGAAGCCCTGCACGATGCGCAACGTTGTCAGCAGTATCGGTGCGGCGATGCCGATCTGCGCGTATGTCGGTAGAAAGCCCACGGCGAATGTGGACAGACCGGTGATCGAGAATGTGGCCACGAGCATGGGCTTGCGCCCGATGCGGTCGCCCCAATGGCCGAAGACGATGCCTCCGATCGGACGCGCGGCGAAACCTACCACGAAAGTGCCCATCGCCAAGAGTGTTTTTACCGACCCCAGCGATGCGGGAAAAAAGACGTGCGGAAACACCAAGACTGCAAGTGGGCCGTAAATGAAGAAATCGTAGTACTCGAAGACCGAGCCGATCGCGCACGATACGATGACCCTCCAGGGTACGCGGATGCTCGCCGTCTGAGTTGGCACATTCGATTGCATGTCGGATTTGTTTGGATACTAGCATACCATCACGCAATCACGGGGTGCGTCGGCTCGAGAGCAAATCTGTTTGGAGACGCCCGTGTTCGCCAAGAGCGGAGGGGCGGGCCGGCGCGGGAGCGACGGCGGGTGCAGCCGGACGCGGGCAGCGGGCGTCGCGGCGTTTTGGCTCATGAGCGGCGCATCGAAGACCGTGCGGGCGTTGCATCTATCAGAGCTCTTCGAGCCCGAGGGTGCGCAACCGCGGCTGTTCGCTCCCCCCATCCGCAACTGAATGGACAGCGACCGGCGGACCTCGTGGCAAAGGGTGGGATGGATGGGGTTCTCGCGCTCATTGCGCGCTCTGGAAGATCCGGGGTGAATTGACGCCCAGGCCCGATACCTGGCTCGGGCAGTTGACGCGGCGGCAGCAAAGGATCTTGCTGACGACGGCGCTTTACGCGCACGTCGGCTTGGGAACGGAGATCCTTCTTCGGGCCGCGGGCGTTCGCGACGACGGCGCGGTTGTCAGCGCGCTGCGCCCCCGCATCCACACCCCGGAGCCTATCGTCGAGAAGGTTGCACGCCAGCATCGGATTCAGCGACTTCGAAGGCACGCAATGCCCGGGGGCTCGCATCGGACCCAGCCGGTGCAGTTGCACTCCAAGTGCGGGAATTTACAGGGTCTTGTTTCGCGGGGTGAGTTCAGGACCCGGCGGAGTCGGCACGTCCCCCGGGCATTGGGCGGTCGCAGTCGAAGGCGCGCATCGTGGATGAGGCGAACACGCCGATATTGGCCGGCGCCCACAAGGGATATTCGAGCCCGCGAAGTGTCGCGCGGAGCGGTTTAGCCCGCGAGGCGAGAATGGCAACGATGCAGCTCGAGTCGGCGCAGTATCCCAGGGCTTGCGACCCGCGGCAGGGAAGGGTTGGGACGGAGCGCTCCCGAGGCGCGCCGAGCCGAGCGAGCACGCTCCGATCGGGGCGTGACAAGTCCCTGACAAATCTTGAGAATTCTCGCCCCGAACGCCCGCTGAACGGCGCGGCTACGATGGTAGTCTGAGCACCCATGAAATCCCAAGACGGCGGGCAGCCTGATCTGCCACCCGCAGCGGCGCACGCCGATCCGGCCACCGTCCGGCGCCACCGGCGCATTGCCGCGGCCGGACTTCTGGCATTTCTCGGCCTGATCGCCTTTGCGATCCTGCGCCATCACGAGGCTGCGCAGGCCGATCGCTTCCGCCACCTCGGACCGATGCCGGTGGCCGTGGGCACGGTCACCCGCGCCAATGTGCCGGTGATCGTCGATGCGCTCGGCACCGTCACGCCGCTCACCACGGTGAACGTGACGCCGCAGGTGAGTGGACGGCTGGTGAGACTCGCCTTCAAAGAGGGTCAGATGGTGCACGCGGGGGCGCTGCTCGCCGAGATCGATCCGCGCCCCTATCAGGCCGCGCTCGATCAGGCCCTCGGCCAGCTCGCCACCGCCAAGGCGGCGCTCGCCACCGCGCGCATCGATCTCGAGCGCTACAAGCGCCTGGTCGCGCAGGATTCGATCGCGGAACAGACCTATGCCGATCAGCGCGGCACGGTGCAACAGGATACCGCGACCGTCGAGACCGACCGGGCGATGGTTGCCACCGCGCGGCTGAACCTCAGCTACTGCCGCATCCGCGCTCCGGTGAGCGGCCTGGTGGGCCTGCGGCAGGTCGACATCGGCAATCTCGTGCAGGCCAACCAGACCACACCCATCGTCGTGCTCACCCAGATGCAGCCGATGTCGGTGCTGTTCGCGGTTCCCGAGACCGATCTGGGGGAGATCTTCCGGCAGATGCACGCCGGGCATACCCTCGGCGTCGAGGCCTACAGCCGCGACATGCGCCACCTGATCGCCACCGGCACGCTCACGGCCATCGACAATCAGATCAACACCACCACCGGCACGCTGCAGATGCGGGCGCTGTTCAACAACAAGGGTTTCGAGCTCTTCCCCAACGAGTTCGTCAACGTCAAGCTGGTGGTGCGCACGCTCGCCAATCAGCTGGTCGTGCCGGGCGCGGCGGTGCAGAACGGTCCGTCGGGCAACTTCGTGTATGTCGTCGAGCCGAACGACACGGTGCAGATGCGCAGCGTCGTGACCGGACCGACCAGCGGCATCCTCATGGCGGTCATGAAGGGCCTGGCGCAGGGTGAGGTCGTGGTGACCGACGGGGCGGACGAGTTGCGCCCGGGGGCGCGGGTGCGCATTCCGGACGCCAAGGCGCCCGCGGCCGCTGCGCTGAAGGCCGCGCGCTCGCGCGCCTCGCCCGTCAAGTCCCACGCGCGGCACGGCGCGCCCACATGAACCCGTCCCGGCCTTTCATTCTGAGGCCGGTCGCCACCTCGCTGCTGATGGTCGCGATCGTCATCCTCGGGGCGATCGGCTATCTGCTGCTGCCGGTCTCGACGCTCCCGGAGGTCGACTATCCGACCATCGTGGTGTCGACCTATCTGCCCGGGGCGAGCCCGGAGGTGATGAGCGCCACGGTCACCGCGCCGCTCGAACGCCAGTTCGGCGAGATGTCGGGCCTCGATCAGATGTCGTCCAAGACCTCCGCGGGCGCCTCGCAGATCACGCTGCAGTTCGATCTGAACCTGGGCCTCGATGTGGCGGAGGCGGAGGTGCAGGCGGCCATCAACTCCGCGCAGATGCTGCTGCCGCAGAGTCTGCCGGCCCCCCCGGTCTACGCCAAGGTCAACCCGGCGGATGCCCCCATCCTCACCCTGGCGCTCACCTCCAACGCCATGCCCATCACCCAGGTGGAGAACCTGGCCGACACGAGCGTTGCGGAGCGGATCTCCCAGGTCTCGGGCGTCGGGCTGGTGAGCCTCAGCGGCGCGCCGAAGCCGGCGGTGCGAATCGAGGCGAACCTCGATCAGCTCGCCGCCTACGGCTTGAGCCTCGATAACCTGCGCACCACGATCGCCAATTCCAACTCCGATGCGCCCAAGGGCAGCTTCAACGGCCCGGCGCATGCCTATACCATCGACGCCAACGATCAGCTGACCAGCCCCGCCGAGTACGCGAACCTGGTGGTCGCCTACCGCAACGGCTCGCCGGTGCTGTTGAAAAACGTCGCCAAGGTGGTGATGGGCGCCGAGAACAACCAGCTCGCCAGCTGGGTGAACAACACCCCGGCGGTGCTGCTCAACATCCGCCGCCAGCCGGACGCGAACGTCATCCAGGTGGTTCAGCGCATCCGCGCGCTGCTGCCCCGGCTGCGCGCCACGCTCCCCTCCGACGTCAATCTCCGGGTGGTCACCGACCGTACCCAGACGATCCGCGCCTCGGTCGACGACGTGCAGTTCGAGCTCGCGCTCGCCGTGGCGCTGGTGGTCATGGTGATGTTCCTGTTCCTGCGCAGCATTCCCGCCACCATCATCCCGAGCCTCTCGGTGCCGGTGTCGCTGATCGGTACGTTCGCGGTGATGTATCTGGCGGGCTTCAGTCTCGACAACCTGTCGCTGATGGCACTCACCGTTGCTTCGGGGTTCGTGGTCGATGACGCCATCGTCATGATCGAGAACATCTCGCGGCACATCGAGCAGGGCAAGCGGCCGCTCGAGGCCGCGCTCGAGGGCTCCGGGGAGATCGCCTTCACGATCGTGTCGCTGACCATCTCGCTGATCGCGGTGCTGATCCCGCTGCTGTTCATGCGTCAGGTCGTGGGCCGGCTGTTCCGGGAATTCGCGATCACGCTGGCGATCTCCATCCTGATCTCCGCGGTGGTCTCCCTGACGCTGGTGCCGATGCTGTGCGCGAAGATCCTGCGGCCGCACGCCGAGACGCTGCGCAAACAGGGCCAGTGGGCCCACAAGGCCGAGGCGGCGTTCGATCGGCTGATTGCCGCGTACGGGCGCGGGCTCGAGCGGGCCCTGGCGCACCAGCGGCTGGTGCTGTGGATCGCCGCCGGCACGCTGGTCCTGACGGTGGCGCTCTACATCGTCATTCCCAAGGGCTTCTTCCCGCTGCAGGACACGGGATTGCTGCAGGCGACGACGGTCGCACCGCCGTCGATCTCCTTCGAGGCCATGGCCGCGCGCCAGCAGGCGCTCGCCGCCGTGCTGCGGCGCAATCCCAACGTCGTCAGCCTGACCTCGTACATCGGGGTCGGCAGCAACAACATGGCGATCAACCAGGGCAAGATGCTGATCAATCTCACCCCGAAGGATGATCGCTCGGTCGGCATCGCCACGATCATGGCGCAGCTGCGCGCCGCGGCGCGCACGGTGCCGGGCATTCATCTGGCGCTCGAGCCGGTGCAGAACCTGACCATCAGCTCGATCGCGAGCCGCGCGCGCTATCAGTTCATCCTCGGGGCCGGGACCCGCGCGATCCTCGCGCCCTGGGTGCCAAAGCTCCTCGCGGCGCTGCGGCGCCAGCCGGCGCTCGCGCACGTGTCGACGAGCTTCACCGAGCAGGGGCGCACCATCCAGATCGACGTCGACCACAGTACCGCGGCGCGCTTCGGCATCACCAACGCCACCATCGACAATGCGCTCTATGACGCCTTCGGGCAGCGCATCATCTCGACGATCTACACCCAGTCGAACGATTATCGGGTCATCCTCACCGCCGACCCGGGTCTTTCCGACACCGTGCGTTCGCTCGACACGTTCTACATCCCCTCGGCCGCCGGTGGCCAGGTGCCGCTCGGCTCGATCGCCCGCATCCGCCTCAAGGATGCGCCTCTGACGCTCGATCATCTCGGCCAGTTCCCCGCGGCGATGTTCTCCTTCGACACCGCGCCGGGCGCCTCGCTCGGGGCGGCGGTGAACGCCATCCGCGCCACCGAGGGCAAGATCGGCCTGCCGGTGAGCATCAGCACCACCTTCGAGGGCGAGGCGCTCGCCTTCGAGTCCTCCCTCACCAGCGAGGTGCTGCTGCTGCTCGCGGCGATCGCCACCGTCTACATCGTGCTCGGCGTGCTCTATGAGAGCTACATCCATCCGCTCACGATCCTCTCGACGCTGCCCTCGGCGGGGATCGGTGCGCTGCTCGCGCTGATGATGGCCCGGGAGAGCCTGGACATCATCTCCATCATCGGCATCGTGCTGCTGATCGGCATCGTCAAGAAGAACGCGATCATGATGATCGACTTCGCGCTGAATGCCGAGCGCGAGGCGGGCAAGAGTCCGCGCGAGGCGATCAAGGAGGCGGCGCTGCTGCGCTTCCGGCCGATTCTCATGACCACCGTGGCGGCCGTGTTCGCGGCGTTGCCGCTGATGCTCGGCACCGGTACGGGCTCGGAGCTGCGCCGGCCGCTCGGCCTGGCCATCGTCGGGGGGTTGCTGCTCAGTCAGCTGCTGACGCTGTTCACGACCCCGGTGGTCTA
>JAJZMI010000063.1 GCA_021798335.1 Pseudomonadota bacterium
CATGTGGCGCGGCGCGCGATTTCGGTGAAATCAAGGCGGCCTTGCTCGCGAAGGGCAAGGCGATCGGGCCCTATGATATGTTGATTGCAGCGCACGCGCGCCACATCGATGCCACGGTGGTTACCAAGAATGAGCGCGAATTCCGGCGTGTCCCAGGCCTTGCAGTGGAGAACTGGTTGAAGCCGTGATCGCCCGGTCGAGAGCGGAAGTCACAATGAATTCAAAGCTCGTACCCGCACCCCTCGCCGAGGCCGGCGGGAATGTCGCGCGTGCTCACGGCGCCGCAGTTTCGCGCGCTCGCTCGGGTGCCGCCGGCGACATGTGTGAGATTTGTCCTGCCCATTGAGCCGGTTCGCTGATCTGGTGACAGCATAGGTGGCGGCGTGCGCATCCCGGCCCCTTCGTGCACGACCAGCCGACTCACTCGGCGTCCGGGCGTGCCGTAGCGGCGCAAGAGTTGCGCGCGCGAGATCATCACCCGCTCGCAGCCGCGGCGCAGCAGACCATTGCGCAGGGAAATCGGATTGGTTGCAAATACCAGGAGCGCCACGAGCAGGCTCTCCCCGAGGTCGCGCAGCAGATGCGTGCGCGCGCTCGGAATCCTCTGAAACCCGAATCGCCCGAAGATGCGCCTCATCTGCACCCGCTGGTGCTCACTGGCCAGATGCACCTGCGCACAGACCGCCACGACCGGATCCCCACCGGCCTGCGGGGCAAGATGGCGAGCCAGCTCGCGCAGCGAGACCGCCAGATCCTGCTCGATCTGGCGCGCCCAGGCCATCGAGGGTCCCTGAGGACCCATCGGCGGGACACGCTCATTCCACAGGTGCAGCCTCAGGAGCGGATCACCGGCGCGCACCCGCACCCCGTCGGCGAGCTCCGCCGGTCCATCGGCCGAGCAGCGCTCGGCGCGCAGCAGGCAGCGCGGGACGGTGCTGTACTCGTAGATACCCAGCCGATGCCGCAGCCAGCGGTCCAGCCCCCAGATCCAGTGCCGTGGACGCAGGGCACGCAGGGCGCCCCGGGTGGAGCTCTCGAGAGACACAGCGGTTCCCCTTGCTCGTTGCGATCACTCGCACATCGCTCCCGGGGGGGCTCGCAGGCACCCGGGACCGCAAGCCCGCTCAGAATAGCCCCGCTGGGGCGGAAAATCACGCCGCCGCGCTCGCCGCTCCGCGCGTCATCGCCCAGTCGAACAGTCGGCTCGCCCAGCCGCCGCCGAGACTGGCCCCGGTGATGTCCTCCAGGCGATACGGCGCTCCCGTCAAGATCGAGTCGGCGGCCGCCAGGCCGCTGCGCACGGCCGGCCCGATACCCTCGGCCATGTCGCGCGTGGCCAAGCCAGCGGCATCGCCGGCAATGAACGCATTGTCCCGGCGGACCACATCCACGCGCCCGCGCAGATAGTAGCTGTAGCCGGTCGGCGCGTAATGGGCGCCCCGCGCCAGGTCGCGCTCGAGCTTGCGGGTGAGCAGAGCCCAATGATCGTGGATCGAGCGCCGACTGCGCTTGATGCGCTCGGCCATGCCGCCGACCCCGATGTTCAGCCAGCCGTTCTGCTTCGGCACATACCAGGCGTAGCCCGGCAGGCCGTGCTCGAAGAACCACAGATGACAGTCCGGGTCACGCCAGTCATATTCGATCTCGTGCTCGAGCGTCACGGTCTGCAGCTCGACCGCGCGGGGATTGACCGCCCGGAACACGGTCCGATAGACCGGACAGCGCGTCCCGCCGGCGCCGATCAGATAGCGGGCGCGGAACGCGTCGTCGATCACGAAAGCCTCGCCGTCCTGGCGGATCTGCCGCACCGTGTGCTCGATCACGGGCGCCCCACTGCGCTCGAGCAGCCAGGCGTCGAACTCGACGCGCCGAATCGAGTGCTGCACGCACGGCACCGGCAGGTGCAGGCCCTTGACGTGCAGGTGCATGCGCTGGAAGGTCAGGAAGCGGTGCGGATAGGCGCGGATGTCGATCTCGAGGTCGCGCACCACCTCCGGGGTGATCCATCCGGCGCACAGCTTCAGGCGCGGAAAGCGCGCCTGATCGAGCACGACGACGTCGCAGCCCGCGCGCGCCAGGCGCCAGGCGGCACTCGATCCGGCCGGTCCCCCGCCGACGATGAGCACCTCGCAGTTGCGCACGGGACGCTCAGGGCACGTACAGGTGCGCGCGGGTGCGCGGCACGTCGTTGTTGTGCGCCGTGGCGAACACGACCTGAAACAGCTGCAGCGTGCCGGTCGTGAACGCCGCGATCGAGCCGGCCAGGTACATCCGCCACATGCGCACGAACTTCGCATCGAACATCTGCTGCACGCGATCCCCGGCAAGCTCGAACAGCTCCAGCCAGTGCCGCAGCGTCTGCGCGTAGTGCAGGCGCAGATTCTCGATGTCGAGGATCGAAAGGTTGTGCGGCTCGAAGATGCGCGTCATCTGCGCCAGCGAGGGCGGACAGGCCCCGGGGAAGATGCGCTTCTCGATCCACGGCTGCATCGGCGCGGGATAATTGCGCCCGATCGAGTGGATCAGTCCGCGCCCGTTCTCCCCGAGCGAGCGGGCCACCACCGCACCGAGCCCCTCGTAGTTCTCCACCCCGACGTGCTCGAGCATGCCCACCGAGACGAACGCATCGTAGCGGCCGCTGATGTTGCGGTAGTCGTCCTGGACGTACTCGACCTGGCCGGCGAGCCCTTCGCGCTCGGCGCGCTCGCGCGCGTAGGCAACCTGCTCCCGGGAAATGTTGAACGCGCGCACCTTGACCCCGTAGTGACGCGCCATGTGCAGCGCCAGTGTGCCCCAGCCGCAGCCGGCCTCGACCACGTGCTCACCGGCGCGCAGGCGCATCTTGCGGCACACGTGGTCCATCTTGGCGATCTGCGCCTGATCGAGGGAGCTCTCGGCGGTGGGATAGTAGGCGCAGGTATACGCCATGGTCTGCCCGAGCCACAGTTCATAGAACGCGTTGCTGATGTCGTAATGATGATGGATGTTGGCACGCGAGCCGGCGAGCGTATTGACGTGCGGGCGGCGCAGCCGCTCGAACAGGCGGCCGAGGGGCGAGGCAACCGGGGCGCGCTCCCCGGCCAGATACACCCTCTCCAACAGGCGCACCAGATCGCCCTCGATCTGCACGCGCCCGTCGCAATAGGCGTCTGGGAAGCGTACCGCCGGATCGGCCAGGATGGACAGCAGCGTGGCGCGGTTGCCGATGCGCACGCGGCACACCGGCTCGACCCCCGCCGGAGCGATCCGCTCGCCGCTCCAGAGGGTGAACTCGACCTCCGGACTCCCGAGACGCGTGAGCATCCGCTCGAGCAGCCGGCCCTCGAACGAGCGCGCGCCGGCGGCGCTCCGCTCGCCCTGCACGGCGTCCGATGAGGACATCAAGCTCTCATCACTGGCATTCACGGCGCCTCCTCTTTGGCCTCTGCGTCCAATGGATTGAATCTAATCTAGCACGCCTTGGCAAATCCCCGCACGGCCGCAGCTCAACGTCCCATCTGCCCCGCCCGCCCGTCGGTGCGCTGGCGCACCCACCGCGCCGGCGCGGCGTCGCCGCAGGAGGCATGCGGCTCATCGCACCCGGGCGCGGCCTCGGCCGCCGCTCCGTGTCAACCGGACCGTGCAGCCCGCAGGTCTCGCGTGAACCGCGCTCGTGCGCTGGCGAGGCGCGCGAGCGGCAATTCCCGAACTCGCCTCTGATGCCGACGGTTGTCGACTCAATCAATGATTGAACATCGGAACGAGCACGGAGGCGAGTGACCCCGCCGGTATGAGCCATTGCGCAACGTCCGCGCA
>JAJZMI010000144.1 GCA_021798335.1 Pseudomonadota bacterium
GATCGGTGGTGGGCGCGTAGCGTGTCTCGTCGCCGGTCCAGATCTCGGGGAAAATCTTCGGCTCGTTCTTCAGATCGAAGCCCATTTCCTGGAACGAGGGATAGAAGTTCGGGAACTTGATGATCACTTTGACTTTGGGATTGGCGGCCTTGGCCGGTCCCAGGATCAGAGTGCGCGACACCTCGTCCATGGTCCGCATGCGGTAAGCGGACCAGGACAGATCGCCTTTGGCGGCGATGTCGGCCAGGCTCTTGGTGTTGAAGAAATAGAGATCGTCGAGGATGAACTCGTTGAAATGCCGCGCCGTGAGCGCCGACATGCGCTTGGCGAGCGCGCGGTCCTGGGGCAGGGCGTAATCGAGGGTATTGAACTGGCCATTGCCGCCTGGTCCGAGCATCGCCATGCCGCCACCCACCGCCACGCCGTGGCGCACGAAGAAGCTCTTCACGCGCGCGAGCTGCCGGCCGGTGGCGCAGACCCCGGCGCGATAGCTCTCGATGAATACCTTGTCGACGTGCAGCCGGCTGCTGATGGTCCGCCAGCTGCGGCGCATCCACGCCGGATCCTTCGCCATCTGCTTCACGACCTGCACCGGAATGTAGACCGTGACCTTGAAATTGCGGTATGGCGCCGGGACCGCGGCCGGGGCGGTTGCGCACGCGCCGAGCAGCAAAAGGACGACGGCCAGACGTTTGCGCAACGTGAGCATGATGGACCCCCTTCGGATCGCGAGCTTCGAGTGATAGCGCTACCATAGACCCGACGCGGGCCGGAGTCAAAGTGTCGCGTGCGGTCGGTGAGGCGCCAGGGCCTTGCGGACTTGCGTTATAATTTTCCCACCAGGGATCCGCGAGCCGGTGCGCCATCCCGCACTCAATCTTGGACCGGGAATTTTGATGCACGGTATTGCGCGAGGTGCGACCTGCCTCGAGTTCGGGCGTTTTCGACTGTTTCCGCTGCAGCGCGAGCTGCGCGCCGGTGACCAGCCGGTCACGCTCGGATCGCGCGCCTTCGACGTCCTGCAGGTGCTGGTCGAGGCCGGTGGCGAGCTGGTCACCAAGGAGGAGTTGCTGGCGCGCGCCTGGCCGGGCATTGTCGTCGAGGAAAGCAACATCCAGGTGCAGATCTCGGCGCTGCGCAAGGCGCTCGGCACGGACCGCAATCTCATCGTCACCGTGCCGCTGCGCGGCTATCGCTTCGCGGGCGAGGTGACGGTGGTGGGCGCGCAGCGCCCGCCCGGTTCGGACGCCGACGAGCGCGCGACGATCCCGACCAATTTGCCGGCCGTGGTGTCGGATTTCATCGGCCGCGAGGCCGAGCTGATCACGGTGCGCGAGCTGCTGCGGCACAACCGCCTGGTGACGCTGGTCGGAACCGGCGGCATCGGCAAGACTCGCCTCGGGCTCGAGGCGGCCCGGGCTTCGCTCGCGGAGTTTCCCGACGGAGTATGGCTCGCCGAACTCGCGCCGCTTACCGACCCGGAGTTGGTGACGAGCGCGGTGCACGGGGCGCTCGGGCTGCAAAGCGGCGCGACCCGCTGGACCGGCGAGCGTTTGGCGGCGGCGCTGCGCGGCCGGCGGCTGTTGCTGGTGCTCGATAATTGCGAGCACCTGATCGGTGCGGTGGCCCGCGAGGCCGAGGCGCTTTTGCAGGCCGCCCCGCAGCTGCGCATGCTCGCCACCAGTCAGGAGCCGCTCGGGATCGAGGGCGAGTGCACGCTGCGGCTGCGGCCGCTGGAGTTTCCGGCCGAGGATGCCACCGGGCTGGCGGCCGCCGAGCGCCATGCCGCGGTGCGCCTGTTCGTGGCGCGCGCGCGCGCCGCCGATCCGCACTTCACGCTGGATGAGCGCAACGCCGCGACGGTGGCCATGATCTGCCGGCGCCTCGACGGCATACCGCTTGCGATTGAGCTGGCGGCGGCGCGCTCGGCCGCGCTCGGCATCGACGGTCTGGCGCAGCGCCTCGATCTGCGCTTCCATGTGCTCACCGGTGGGCGCCGCACGGCCTTGCCGCGCCATCAGACGCTGCGCGCCACATTGGACTGGAGCCATCGGCTGCTCTCGGAGCCCGATCGCACCGTGCTGCGCCGGCTGGCGGTGTTCGCCGGCAGCTTCACGCTGGAGGCGGCCGGGCGGGTCGTGACCGACACGGCGTTGCCGGAGTGGGAAGTCGTCGGCCGCATCGCCGAGCTGGTGGACAAGTCGCTCGTGGTGGCCGATACCTCCGGTGCCGAGCGGCGCTATCGGCTGCTCGAGACCACCCAGGCCTATGCCATGGAGAAGCTTGCTGACAGCGGGGAGTTCGGCCCGCTCGCGCGGCTGCACGCCCGGCATTTTCACAATCACTTGCAGGAGGCGCTGAGTGTCTGGGAGCGCATGCCTTCGATCGAGTGGCTGGAGAGGCTGGGACCGGAGATCGACAACGTGCGCGTCGCGCTCGATTGGGCATTTGGACCGGACGGGGATCCGGCGCTCGGGGTGGAGCTTGCGGCATCCTCATATCTGCTGTGGTATCTGCTGTCGCTGACGCAGGAGGGGCGCTTGCGCCTGGAGCGGGCCACCGCGACGCTCGGACCGCAGACGCCGAAGGCGCTCGAGGCGCGGCTGTGGTACGGCTACGGCTTTCTCTCGACCGGCGAGCCGCGCGGGCGCGCGGTGCCGGCGCTGCGGCGCGCGGTGGCATTGTTTCGGGAAGCGAGCGAGCCGATCGGATTGGCCCGTGCGCTCGCGTTCTTCGGCTTGAATCTCGTGCGCACCGGTGCCCTGAGCGAGGGACTCGCGGCGCTGGAGGAGGGGTGTGGGCTGCTGACGGCGGAGGCGCAGCCGAAGAGCTACGCGTTGTGCCTGACGAATGTCGCGATCGCGTACACCGTGGCCGGCGAGTACGCGCAAGCGCGTGCGCGGCTCGACCAGGCGCTCGCGGTCGGTCAGCACTCCCAAGCGGATTTTTGGGTCTGGCGCGCGCTCATCTACAAGGCCGAGGTGCAGTTTGCCGAGGGGCGCGTGGAGGAGGCGATCGCATTGGCGCGTGAGGTGAGCGAGTTGTGCCGCGCGGCGCGGCGCACCGGCCTGCTTGGCCACGCGCTGTGCAATTTGGCGGGCTATCTGATCGCGCGCGGCGCGATCGAGGAAGCGAGCGCCGCGCTGCGCGAAGGGCTACCGCTTACCGAGGAGAGCGAGCTCGATACGGTGCTGCTGGCCGGCGGCATGCAGCATCTGGCGGAGATCGCCGCGCGGCAGAATCAGCTGGAGCGCGCCGCGCAATTCATCGGTTATGCGCACGCGTTCTTTGCCACGGAATTCGCCGGCCGCAGCCCCGCGAAGCGCAGCATCGAGGCGGGCATTCTCGCGCGACTGCGCGCCGCCCTGCCGCCGCAGCGGCTGGCCGAGCTGATGCAGATCGGCGCGCACTGGAGCGAGGACGAGGCCATGTCGGCGGCATTGGAGCTGTGACCGAGACCGCGGGCAAAGCTTTCCAAGGTCCAAAGCTACCGGCAATCGCAAGCCTTCGGCGCGATATTTAATAAACTTTAAGCATCTTTCAGGGGGCACTAAGGATTTGCCGCGGGCGAGCCGCCATGCTTTGCGGATTATCAAGGTATCGCTGGTCTCCGCCGTCCATGAAGCGCACCCCTCGCTTACGATTGCTCCGACTCGTTCTGCCGCTCGCGGCCACACTTCTGCTGTCCGGTTGTCATTGGGCGGTGCTCGATCCGGCGGGCCCGATCGGCGTGGCGGAGAAATGGATCATCGATACCGCCAT
>JAJZMI010000059.1 GCA_021798335.1 Pseudomonadota bacterium
CCGCTTCGACTCGGGAACGAAAACCGCGGGCCGCATGTATTCGCGGATGTCGAAGCGCTGAGACTCCTCGTGGCCGCACAGCCGCAGCAGATCCTTGGCGAGCAGGATCCCCGCGATGTCGTCGCGGTCCTCGTCGAGCACCGGGAAGCGGGAATGTCCGGACTCGACCACGACCGGCAGAATATGGGCGACGGGATCGTCGCGCTGCACGCAGACCATCTGGGCGCGCGGCACCATCACGTCGCGGGCGTGCATGTCCGAGACCGCCAGCACGCCCTCGATCATGGTGAGGGCATCGGCCTCGAACAAGCCGCGCTCGCGTGCCTCGCGCAGCAATTGCAGCAGATCCTGCCGGTTGCGCGGCTCCGCGGCGAACGTGCGCCACAGCCGCTTCAGCCACTGGCGAGTCTCGCCGGAATCGCTCATGACGCGCCCCGGTAGGGATTGGCGAAGCCCAGCCCGCGCAGCACCCGGATCTCGCGCCGCTCCATGCGGCGCGCGTCCGCCTCGCGCTCGTGATCGTAGCCGATCAGATGCAGCGCGCCGTGCACCACCAGATGCGCCCAATGTGCACACACCGCCTTGCCCTGCATTCGGGCCTCGGCCCGGACCACCTGGGCGCAGATCACCAGATCCCCGAGCGGGCGGGCGCGCGCCGCGGCGGGCAGGGGTGCGGCCGGGAAGGACAGCACATTGGTCGGCTGATCCTTGCCGCGGTAATGGGCATTGAGGCGGCGGCTCTCGCCAGGTCCGACGACACGCACGCCGAGCTCCCGGCCCGCGGCGCGCCGACCCAGGGCACCGCCGACCCAGCGGGCGAAATCCGCATTGTGGGGCGTCCAACCGCGCACCCGCCGTTGGACTGCGATGCGCAATCGCCCTCGGTCCCTCGCATCGGCCGCAATCATCGGCCGGGATCCCCCTGAGGTGTCCCGCGGGTTCGCGACTCGTACGCTTGAACGATGCGCTGCACCAGCGGATGGCGCACGACGTCGCGCGCATCGAAGTAGGTGAAGGCAACGCCATCGACGCCGCGCAACACCTCGGTCACGTGACTCAAGCCCGACTGGCGTCCGGCCGGCAGGTCGGTCTGCGTCACATCGCCGGTGACCACCGCCTTGGAGCCGAAGCCGATGCGGGTCAGAAACATCTTCATCTGCTCGATGGTGGTGTTTTGCGCCTCATCGAGAATGATGAACGAGTCGTTGAGCGAGCGGCCGCGCATGAACGCGAGCGGCGCCACCTCGATGACATTGCGCTCGATGAAGCGCGCCACCCGATCGAAGCCGAGCATCTCATACAGCGCGTCGTACATCGGCCGCAGGTAGGGATCGACCTTCTGGGTCAGGTCACCCGGCAGAAAGCCGAGGCGCTCGCCGGCCTCCACCGCCGGACGCACCAGCACGACGCGGTGAATGGTTTGCGCCTGCAGCGACTCGACCGCGCAGGCGACCGCCAGATAGGTCTTGCCCGTGCCCGCCGGCCCGATGCCGAAGGTCAAATCGTGCGCGTGAATATTGGACAGGTACTGCCGCTGATGATGCCCGCGCGCGCGCACTCCACCACGCGGCAGGCGGATGCCCGGATCGGCCCGCTCCCCCTCGGTGGGACGCCCCGACTCGTGCTCGCGCAGCGCCAGATGCACCCGCTGCGGCGTGACTTCCTCCGCCTCGGCCAGCTGGAACAGCTCGCGCAGCGTCTGTTCGGCGTTGACGGCGCGCGCGCCGAGCACGCGGAAGCTGTCGCCGCGGCGGCGGATCTCGACGTCGAGCCGTGCCTCGAGCAGGCGCAGATTTTCATCGAGCGGGCCGCAGAGGTTGGCGAGCCGCGCATTGTCCGCGGGCTCCAGCGCGAATTCCCGCAGCGCGTCCGGGACGGTCACTGGCACAAGCGCCCGCGCAGGCTGTGCCGCAGGGCCGCGGTCACCGCGACCTCGACATACCGGCCCATCAGCTCGGCGGGACCGGCGAAGTTGATCCAGCGGTTGTTCTCGGTGCGCCCGGCCAGCTCGCGTGCATCTTTCTTGGCGGGGCGCGCCACGAGCACCCGCTGCACGGTGCCGACCATGGCCTCGCTGATGGCGTGCGCCTGAGCGTCCAGCTGTCCCTGGAGTCTCCTCAGGCGCTCGAGCTTGACCGCCTCGGGCGTGTCATCCGGCAATGCGGCAGCCGGCGTACCGGGGCGGCGGCTGTAGAGAAAGCTGAAGGACTGATCGAAATTCGCGTCGCGCACCAGGGCAAGTGTAGCCTCGAAGTCGCGCTCGGTCTCGCCCGGGAAGCCGACGATGAGGTCCGTCGAGATGCTGATGTCAGGCCGCACCGCGCGCAGCCTGCGCACCTTGTCCTTGAACTCGAGCGTAGTGTAGCCGCGCTTCATCAGGGCGAGCACCCGGTCCGAGCCGCTCTGTACCGGCAGATGCAGGTGATTGGCGAGCTTGCCGACGTGGGCATACGCCTCGATGAGGCTGTCATCGAATTCCACCGGATGCGAAGTCGTGAAGCGAATACGCTCGATCTGGGCAATGGCCGCCACGTGGTGAATGAGCGTGGCAAGATCGACCTCGGCGCCATCGTCCATCGCGCCGGCATAGGCATTGACGTTCTGGCCGAGCAGCGTGACCTCGCGCACGCCTTGCTCGGCGAGCTGGCGCACCTCGGCGAGCACCGAGTGGAAGGGCCGGCTGAGTTCCTCCCCGCGCGTATACGGCACGATGCAGAAGCTGCAGTACTTGCTGCACCCTTCCATGACGGAAACGAACGCCGAGGCACCTTCCACGCGCGGCGCGGGCAGGCGATCGAATTTCTCGATCTCCGGAAAGCTCACATCCACCTGCGCACGACCCGTGCGGCGCAGCTCGGCGATCATCTGCGGCAGGCGATGCAGTGTCTGCGGACCGAACACCAGATCGACGAACGGCGCGCGCTCGGCGATCGCCTCGCCCTCCTGGCTGGCCACGCATCCCCCGACCCCGATCAGCACGTGCGGCCGCTGGGCCTTCAGCCGCCGCCACTCCCCGAGCAGCGAGAACACCTTCTCCTGGGCCTTCTCGCGCACCGAGCAGGTGTTCATCAGCAGCACATCGGCCTCGGCTGGATCGTCGGTCGGCGTGAGACCCACGCTTGCACGCAGCACGTCCGCCATGCGGGCGGAGTCGTACTCGTTCATCTGGCAGCCGAAGGTCTTGATGTAGTAGTGCCGGGACATCGGATCTGGGTACGGGAGGGGGCGATTCTAAAGCTTGCGACAGCGGACCGCACGGGGCCTGGAAGCCGGCCTCGAGCAAGCCGAATATTCTATTATTTTTCAGAAGGTTGTGCCCCGCCACCGCATAGCCGGCACCGCCGCCCGGCCACGCCGCGCCCGGTTCAGGCCCCGCGCGCGCCCATCGGCACCCGCGCCACGTCGCGACCGCGGTCATCGGGCCGGCGGCGTCTGACCCGATCGCCTGTACCGATTCGAATCGCTACGGCAGTGACCAGATGACGCCGAAGGAAATCAAGCTCGGATTCGAGCCGGCCGCATTGAAGCGCTCATACTCACCGCGGAATGCCCAGCTTCCGAGATTCCACTGCACGCCGGCACCGGCCGCAAATCCGGTGGTCGTGCGGTCACGCGCGAGGCTGAGGTAACGGCAGGGTGTGATTGCGCAATTGTCGACTCCGAAGTACTCGTAGTCAGCGGACTGGTCAGTCGTGATCCGGGACAAACCCGCTTTCAGATAGACGGTTATGAGGGGTACGGGAAGATAGAGAA
>JAJZMI010000176.1 GCA_021798335.1 Pseudomonadota bacterium
TCCATGCCGCCGCGGAGAACACCAGCGCATTGGCGGCAATCACGGGCAGCGCGCCGATGCGGATTCCGTACAAGATCCAAAGCGCCGCCCCGGCCATCTGCAGGCCGCGCAACAGCGACGGCCGGGAGAAGAAGTACGACGCCACGAACACCGCGGTGGCAGTCCAACCAAGCACATCCGCCGGGGAAACGGTCATGGGTCTTACACCGCCGCCGGGGTGCCCGGCGTCTCCCGGATCAGCACCCGGTCGGTGCGCGCCCGCTCCCACTCCTCCAGGCGCAGGCCGTTGTCCTCGAACACGCGCCGAATCTCGGGCATGCGCATGCCGAGCAACTGATCGAACACCGGAACGAGCACGCTGCACGCGTTGTCGCTGAGCACGGTGCAGCGGGCAATGCGCGCAAGCTGGCGATTCTCCGACACCGCGATGGTGAAGCCCTCGCCGTTGTTGACATGCAGCATGACATGCACATCGGAGCTGCCGTCCCCGACGTAGATGATGCGGTCCGGGTGAATGTCATGCTCCCGGCTCAACTCGTCGATCACCGCGACCTTGCCGTAACCGGCCACCACGCGCTTGATGCTGCTCACCTCGCCCGACACCGGGTCGTATTCGAACTCAGTGCCGTAGATGTGCTCCGCCGGCACGACGTCGGCGAGCGCCGATACCACCACCTCGCGCGGCGCCGCGGAAACGACGAAAAACGAGAATCGGCTCTCCCCGACCCCGTTGCGCAGAACGCTCACCAGCGTCGGCAACGCGGCCTTCAGGCGCACGCGCCGCCCCGCCTCGATCAGATGCTCGCGACGCACGCCGCGGAAATCCGGATCATGTCGGATCAGGTAGGCGAGCTCGCCGCCCTGCTGCACCAGGTTGCTGCGCGCCAGTCCGTCGACCTTCTGTTGGAAATCACCGACACCGAGCAGCTCCGCGAGCACGTGTCCGGAATCGTTGAAACTGAGCGTCTGGTCGAAGTCGGACGCCAGCATGTAGTGTTTCGTCGTCATGTCTCGCTTGCTCCTGCGCGCAGCGCTCTACGGCAAACATGGCAGCGCTGATGTCGGTAAGCACCTTAGCAAAACCGGCCGCGCAATCAAGCGAGCGGGGCTCGCGCATCATCGAGGATTCTTCACGCGCAGAGGATTCTTCACCCGCAGGTCACGGAATCGTCATCGCATCGTGCCACGCCACCCGGCGGTCGGCGCCGCATTCAGCCGTCGTTCAGCCGCGTTTGCGCGCCCGGGCCGCGTTCTCTCGAGTCGGTGGCAACGGCCGATCGGTTTGGCGGGCAACAGCGGTCTGGATCCGCGCTCGTCGGGGCGCGGGCGCGGCAACCGCTCGCGCCGACAGGCCTTATCCCACTCATCATACACACCGCGCCCGTGCCGCGGCATCCCTCTTCAGGGAGAACGGCGCGCGGGTCGAAAGCCCGCCGCCTCGCGGCCGACACGCCGCTGTTGAAAACGGCGTACGTGCCGCGACACCAACGGGTCGCGCGCGGGTGACGGGCGGCAAAGCGGTCCGGCGCTGAGCCGCAGCGCGTGATCGTTCGCGGTGCGCCCGCCCGCACGAGTCGAGCAACCGAGCCGCCTCGCGCCGCTCACGGCGCAGCGACCCCGCCGCCGCGCGTGACCAAGCTCTCGCTCCAGTCCCGTTCCAACGCGCCCCGCACGACGCGAGACGGGCCACCCGCCCGCCCCGGCCTAGAGGCCCGGCCGAGTGAATCGGCGACGGGCGCGTTCGGCTTGCGCCCGGACCACGCAGGCTTCGGCATGGTCATTGATCAAGCCCATCGCCTGCATGAAAGCATACGCGGTCGTCGGGCCCACGAACCGCCAGCCGAGCTTCTTCAGGGCCTGCGACAGCGCGATCGACTCGGGCGATGTGGACACCGGCGGGCGAGCCGCCCTGGCGGCGCGCAGCGGCGCATACCGCCACACGAACGCCGCAAGCGACCCCTCGCGACCGATGAGCTCCTCGGCCCGCCGCGCATTGTGGATCACCGCCTCGATCTTGCCGCGGTGGCGCACGATGCCGGCATCCCCGAGCAGCCGGGCGACATCCCGGGAAGTGAATCGGGCGATCCGCGCGATGTCGAACTGGTGAAAGACGGCGCGGAAGCGCTCGCGCTTCTGCAGAATGGTCCGCCAGCTCAGGCCCGACTGGAAACCCTCGAGACTCAGCTTCTCGAACACCCGGTGATCATCGGCAACCGGGAAACCCCATTCCGTATCGTGATAGGCCAAGTATTGCGGGGACGCGATGCACCAGGCGCATCGGCGCCGTCCATCCGGCCCTATGATCGTGGCAGACATGGCGGCGAACTGCCGTTCCGAAGCTCTCTGCGGGCCGGCGCCGGCGGCCCGGGGGTCGGCCGGGTCACGGTTGAAACAATCGCGCGGCGGCGATGGGGTTGGAGGGGAAATAAGCGTGAAAATAGCTGCCCACCACCCGCCGTTGCACGTAAATGGGCTCCCCCGCGGCGCCGTCTTCCCGCCGCTCGGCGCATGCCGCAGGCGGCAGGTTCGTCTCGATGGTCGAATGGTGGAAGGTATGGCCGCGCAGCATCCCGCCGGGCATCGGCGCGGATTGATAGCCGAGACCTTTCAGGCGCGCGTGCATCAGCGCGTTGCCGGGCAGGATGCCGCTCATGATGGCGCGCCGTCCGCGCATGTCGGTCACCGACTCGAGGAGGTAGAGCAGCCCGCCGCACTCGGCGTAGAGGGGCTTGCCCGCCTGCGCGTGGCGCAGGAGCGAGGCGGCAAAGGCACGGTTGGCGCTGAGCGCATCGAGATGCAGCTCCGGATAGCCGCCCGGCAGATACACGCTGTCCACGGCAGGCAACATCGGGTCCGTGAGCGGCGAGAAGAACTCCAGCCGCGCGCCCAGCGCCTCCAACAGATCGAGGTTGGCCTGATAAATGAAGGAGAACGCGCGGTCGCGTGCGATACCGATGCGCACCCCCGCCAGCAGCGGCGTCAGCGCCACGGGCTCCACCGCCGCAAACTCGACCGCCGGCGGCAGATCGGCGAGCTCTGTGGCGGCGATCAGCGTCGCAGCGCGCGCCAGCCGCTCATCGAGATCATCGACCTCCTGCGCCTGCACCAAGCCGAGGTGCCGGTCCGGCAGCTCACATGCGGCCTCGCGCGCCAGCGTGCCGAGCAAGCGCATCCCGCTCGGCATGCCCTCGCGCAAGAGCTGCGCGTGACGCTCGCTGGCCACTCGATTGCCGAGCGCTCCGTACCAGGGCAGCTGCGGGAGGTAACTCGCCAGGCCCAGCGCCACGGCACCGAAGGTCTGAGCCATGGCCTCGGCATCGATCACCGCCACGACCGGGACACCGAGACTGCGGGCGAACTCGGCGCTGCTCGGGGTGCCGTCGTGCAACCCCATGACACCTTCGAGCAGGATCAGATCGGCTCGCTGCGCCGCCTCGTACAGCAGCCGGCGGCAATGCGCCTCGCCCCCCAACCACGCGTCGAGCTGATAGACGGCCGCGCCGGCGGAGCATGCGAGGATGGTCGGATCCAGGAAGTCCGGACCCACTTTGAAGACACGGACCCGCCGGCCGCGGGCGCGGTGCAGGCGTGTCAGCGCGGCGGTCACCGTCGTCTTGCCCTGACCCGAGGCCGGTGCGCTCACGAACAGGGCCGGACAGTGACGCACGGTCATGACCGATACTGTCGGCGACTTTGGTCGAAACGGCAAGTCCGAGCGCGCAACGCATTGATCCTGAAAGTGCCCGCCCCACCGCCGCGCCGATCGCGCGGGCGAATCTACGGGCGAGTAGGGTATCATCGCGCGCTTCGCTGCGGCCTGTGCGCCGGGGGCGCTCCGGCATTTTTTGGGAGTGGACTCGCGTGTCGAACCAAACGCTCGATCCTCTGGACCTCTATGATGTGCGCGCCTCGCTCACCGAAGAGGAGCGGATGGTGCAGGACTCCGTGCGCCGCCTCGTGGATGCACGCGTACTGCCCATCATCCGCGAATGCTTCGAATCACACCGCTTTCCAATCGAGCTCGTGCCCGAGCTCGCCTCGCTCGGCCTGCTCGGCTCCTCGCTGAACGGGTACGGTTGCGCGGGCTTGAATGCGATCTGCTATGGCCTGATCTGCCAGGAGCTGGAACGCGGCGACTCCGGCATCCGCAGCTTCGTATCGGTGCAATCGTCGCTGTGCATGTATCCGATCCACGCGTTCGGCTCCCCGGAACAGAAGGAGCGGTATCTGCCGGCCATGGCGCGCGGGGAGCTCATCGGCTGCTTCGGCCTGACCGAGCCGCAAGGCGGCTCCGATCCGGCCAACATGAAGACCCACGCCCGCCAGCGCGGCCGCGATTGGATTGTGAACGGCGCGAAGATGTGGATCACCAACGGCTCGATCGCAGACCTCGCCGTGGTGTGGGCGCAAACCGACGACGGTATCCGCGGATTCCTCCTCGAGAAGAACATGCCGGGGTTCACCACCCAGCTGATCGAGCGCAAATTCTCGCTGCGCGCCTCGATCACGTCGGCGCTGTTCTTCGATGACGTGGTGGTTCCTGCGCAGAACGTGCTGCCCGGGGTGACGGGCCTGAAGGGACCGCTGTCGTGCCTGACACAAGCTCGCTACGGCATCGCCTGGGGAGTGGTCGGGGCCGCGCAGGCCTGCTTGGCGCAGGCGCTGGAGTACGGCGGCGGCCGCGCGCTGTTTGGCCGTCCGCTGACCCAGAATCAGGCCGTGCAGATCCGGCTGGCCGAGATGGCCCGCCGGATCACCGGCGCGCAACTGCTGGCGCTCGAGCTCGGCCGCCTGAAGGATCGCGGCGCGCTGCAGCCCGTGCAGGTATCGCTCGCCAAGTGGAACAACTGTCGCGTGGCGCTCGAGGTGGCGCGTGACAGTCGCGATCTGCTCGGCGGGGCCGGCATCAGCGCCGAGTACGTGCCGATCCGCCACATGCTGAACCTCGAGAGCGTCATCACCTACGAGGGCACGGAGACCATCCACCAGCTCTCGGTCGGTCGCGAGCTGACCGGATACAACGCGTTCTGAGGCGCTCCAGCGCCGCGCGTCAGCGCCGCTCGCGGCCCCGGCGCGACCCCCCGGAGCGCTTGCCACCAGATGGTCTGTCGTATGGATTCTGATCCGTGCGGTACTCGATGACCACCGGCGTGGCGAACAGATCGAACGTCTTGCGAAACACGTTGATGAGATAGCGCGTGTACGCGCCGGGCACCGCGGCAGTCTGATTCCCATGGATCACCACCCGCGGCGGATTACGCCCGCCCTGGTGGGCATAGCGCAGCTTGATGCGCCGGCCCCGGACCAGGGGCGGCTGGTGCATGGTTATGGCGTGCTCGAGCGCACGGGTCAGCTCGCGGGTGGGCATCTCCCGCATCGTGGCCTCATAGGCGCGCACCGTCGCCTGCACGAGCTCCCCGACGCCGGTGCCGTGCCGTGCCGAAATGAAGTGCACCGGCGCGAACGGCACGAAATCGAGCCTCAGGGCAAGCTGGTTGCGGACCGCCTCGCGCTGCTCGGCAGCGATGCCGTCCCACTTGTTGACCGCGATGATCAACGCCCGGCCGCGCTCGAGGGCAATGCCGAGCACGCTCGCGTCCTGCTCGGCGACCGTCTCGTGCGCATCGAGCACCATGACGACGACGTGGGCCTCGTCGATCGCCTGCAGCGTCTTCGCGACGCTCGCCCGCTCGATCGTGTCCGCCACCCGCGCCCGGCGCCGCACGCCCGCCGTATCGATCAACGTGAACCGGCGGCCATCGCGCTCGAAGGGCACGAGGATGCTGTCGCGCGTGGTGCCGGGCTGCTCGCTCGCGATCACGCGCTCCTCGCCGATGAGCCGATTGACCAGTGTCGACTTGCCGACGTTGGGCCGACCGATGACGGCGATGCGTACCGCATCCTCCGCCTCCCGATCGGCCGGCGCGGCGGCAACGTCGCGCAGCACGGCCGCCATCAGGTCGTCACAGCCCTGGCTGTGGCTGGCCGAGATCCCGATCGGCTCGCCGAATCCGAGCGCGTGGAATTCCGCGGCTGCCACCTCGGTGTCGAGTCCCTCGCTCTTGTTCAGCGCCACGGTCACGGGCTTGCCGGCGCGGTGCAACGCGCGCGCGACGAACTGATCCTGCGGCGTCAGGCCGGAGCGCGCATCAACCACGAACACCACACGGTCGGCTTCCTCGACCGCCCGGTCGGTCTGCGCGCGCATCTGCGCCTCCAGGCCCGTGGGATTCTCGATGAGCCCGCCGGTGTCGACCAGCACGCAGGGCATGGGACCGACCCGGCCGAAACCGTACTGACGATCGCGCGTCAGGCCCGGCACATCGGCAACGATGGCATCGCGCGTCCCGGTCAGAACGTTGAACAAGCTCGACTTGCCGACATTGGGCCGACCCACCAGCGCGACGACGGGCAGCATCAGGCGCCGCGTCCGTTCAGGGCTACTTGGGCGAGACGCGAAATGCGGTGATCTCGCCGAGGTCGTTGATCACGATCACTTCGTTGCCGACCACCACCGGGGGATTCGAGACCCGCACGCCCCCGGTCCCCCGCCGCGCCTCGAACGCTCCCGTCCGCTTGTTCATCCAACTGACATAGCCCTGATAGTCCGCCACGATCACGCCATCGTTGCTCACCGCCGGCTGGGTGACCGCGCGGTAGCGCAGCGCGGGCTGACGCCAGATGACAGCGCCGTTTTTGCGGTTCAGCGCCTCGACCGCGCCGTCCGCCGTCGAGATATACACCGCATGCCGGCCGAGCGTCACACCCCGGAAACTCGAGGCCTTGTGTGTCCACCAGGGATGGCCATTCTTGAGCGACAACATGTCGACCGTGCCGTGATAACCCACGGCGTACACATTCTTGCCGGCCACGGCCACCGGGCCGTCGAGATCGGCGAGCCGGGCGATGGCGGTGCGCCCATTGGGGTTGGAGATGGTCGCGAGCCATCGCGTCGAGCCGTCCGCCGCGTCCACCGCGAGCACCTTGCCGTTGGGGAAGCCGCTGACCACCAAGCCGTGGCTGATGACCGGCACCGCTGCGCCGCGCAACGTCAGCGAAGGTATGGGTTGCGGGGTCTCCCACAGCTCCTTGCCGTTCTTGGACGACAGGGCATGCAGGATGCCGTCGATCGTGCGTACGGCGACCAAATGGGCCGACACGGCGGGGGCGGAAATCACGGCCGCGGGCAGGCGTACTCCCCAGAGCCGCTTGCCATTGGCGGCATCGAAAGCGATCACTTGACCGTCGGTCGCTCCGACCACCAGCAAACTGCCGTGCACGCCCGGACCACCGCCGAGCGGGGCGTGCGCATCCACGCTCCACAGCCGCCGGCCGGAGTGCACGTTGAATGCGGCAAGCACTCCGTCGTGGCCCGCGGCAAACAGCCGGTTGCCTTGCACGGTCAGCCCGAGGCCGAGCAACAGGTAGGCGGTCTGGCCTTCCCACAAGCCGAAGGGATGGAAGCCTCCGACCGAGGCCGTCCAGATCGTGTGGACCCGCAAGGTCGACTTGATGGGGGCGAGCTTGGCGGGTTGATCGATCTGCTTGTGCGAGCAGGCGGCAAGGAGGCTGACAGCCAGAAACGCCGCCGTGCAGGTCCGCAGGGATCGCTTGATGTTCGTGTGCAAGAGTCTCATCGCGCTGCGTATCGGTTCCGGTGGCTAGTGGGTGCCCGGCCGGGTGACCGGCGGGCTCGGACGGGTCTGATGCGCGGCAGAATGCGCGCGGGGCTGGTTGGCGGCGAGCTCGGAGATCTCGAGTCCGAGCAGCTGCGAGTCGATCTCCCCCCCGGAATTGCTGGCGCGCGCCAGGCGGTATTGCGCGAGCGCCTCGCTCTTGTTGCCCATGGCATAGTATGCATCGCCGCGCACTACGTCATAGCGCGGCGCGAAGGCGCCAGGATTGACCGCGTCGAGGGTATCGAGCGCCTCCTGCGGCTGATGCAGCGCGATCTGCACGCGCGCCAGACGCAAGCGGGCGATCAGGCTCAGGATCGGATCGTGCGCATGATTCATGACCACGGCGAGCTCGGCAGCGGCCCGCTTCAGGTGCCCGGTCTGCACGAACGCGGCCGCCGAGGCGAGCCGCGCCTGATCCGCATAGGGGGTGGCGCCGTAATCACGCTCCAAGCGCCCGGCGGCTGCGAACGCGGCCAACTGATCCCCCCTCGAGAAGGCGCTCTCCATGCGCTCGTACAGCGCGCTGGCGGCCATGTCGCGCCCGTTGAGGCGCCCGTCCCACCAGCGCAGGCCGGCATAGCCCAAGGCCGCTATCGCCACGCCCGCCAGGATGGCCGGTCCGTTCGTACGCAGCCAGCCTAGGAGCGCCTCCCATCGTTCACGTTCGTCAAGATAAGCGTCCACGTCCCCTCCTCGAATTCAAGTCTGTGCGGCAGCCACGGCCAAGGCCGATTCGATTGCCGCAGCCAGGGCGGACAGCGGACTCTCGCTCTGACCGGCTTCATGCCGCAAAGGTTTCAAGGCCGCCACGCCCCTCTGCAGCTCATCGTCTCCCAGGATCACCGCCAGGGCCGCACCGCTGCGGTCAGCACGGCGAAATTGGGTCTTGAGAGTGCCACCGCCGAGATTGAGCTCGAAACGCCGGCCCGGCAGCTCATCACGCAGCCGCTCGATCAGCCCGAGGCTGAAACTCGAGGCGCGCGGGCCGCTCACGACGATATAGACATCCGCGCTCGAGGCAGTGGCGCACGGGGCGCCCTGCCTCAGCAGCGCCACCAGCCGCTCGATGCCCATCGCGAATCCGATGCCCGGCGTCGGCTCACCCCCGAGCTGCGCAATCAGCCCATCGTAGCGGCCCCCGGAGCATACGGCATCCTGGGCCCCGAGCGCATCGGTGATCCACTCGAACACCGTGCGGCTGTAGTAATCGAGCCCGCGCACCAGGCGCGGATTGACCCGGAAGGGAATGCCGAGCCCCTCGAGCGCGGCGCAAACGCCCTGAAAGTGCTCCTGCGACTGCGGATCGAGGTGCTCGGTCAGCAGCGGGGCAGCGTCGATGAGCGCGCGCATCTGCGGGTTCTTGCTGTCGAGCACGCGCAGCGGATTGCCCTGCAGCCGGCGCCGGCTGTCGGCATCGAGCTGATCCTGATGGGCCTGCAGGTACTGCACCAGCCGCTCGCGGTACGCGCGCCGCGACTCGGCCGTACCCAGGGAATTGATTTCCAGGCGCACCCGCTGCAGTCCCAATCTGCGCCACAGACGCGCGCACAGCGCGATCAGCTCGACATCGACATCCGGACCGAGGTAGCCGACTGCCTCGACGCTGATCTGGTGAAATTGCCGGTAGCGCCCCCGCTGGGGCCGCTCGTGACGGAACATCGGTCCGGCGCACCAGAGCTTGTGGCGCTGGCCGCGCAGCATGCCGTTGGAGATGATTGCGCGCATCACGCCCGCGGTGCCCTCCGGGCGCAGCGTCAGGCTCTCGCCGCCCTGATCGACGAAGGTGTACATCTCCTTTTCGACCACATCGGTGTGCTCGCCGATCGCCCGCTTGAACAGCTCCGTCCGCTCGACCACCGGCACACGGATTTCCTGATACCCGTAGCCGCTCAGCAGCTCGCGCGCGGCCGTCTCGATGACATGCCATGCGGCCATTTCCGCCGGCAACACGTCGTTCATGCCCCGAACCGGCTGAATCTGCTCTGTCAACTCAACCTCCTGCACCCGGCGGCGCGGGCAGTACCCGTCCGCCGGCGGTGATGTCGAAGGAGACGGCATGATCCCGTCCCACGTAGGAAGCAATGGATGCGGGGCGGCCGTCGATCCGCACCGCGACGCCGCTGGCGTAGCCGAGCACCACGTGCAGCGGCGCACGCCCCTCGAACGAGCGCCTCGCTCCGGCGGCGACCATGCCGCGATAGATCGAGCGGCCGGCAGCGTCGATCACCGCGACCCAGCTGGCCGCGGGGAAGCGCAGCGTGATCCGGGCGGTGGCGGCGCCCGGTGCAGCGGCGGCGTGCGGGCTCACCGCCGGCGCCGGCGCCACCGGCTCAGGGGCCGCACGCGCCGATACGGCCCCCGCGCGCCCCACCGGCACGGCCGGCAACCGCGTCGAAACCAGCCGGGAGACGACCGGAATCGCCACCACCTCGCGCCGATGCGACCAGCCCCACCAGGCCAGCCCCACCACGACCAGCACGGCGAGCGCGCTCAGAATGCGACCCACGAAGCCGGCCTTGGGTCGCGCGGCGCGCGGCGCGCGCGTCAGATCCGGCTGCGGCAAGAGGAGGCGCGAGGCGAGCCGCTCGTACAGCGGCGCCACCGGCTCGCCCAGCAGGTCCGCGTAGCGGCGCAGGTAGCTTTTGACGTAGATGGACGCGCCGAGCGCCTCGAATCGCTCGGATTCGAGCGCCTCGAGCACCTGCTCGCCCACCAGCAATTTCCGCGCCGCCTCTGCGATCGTCAATCCGGCGCGCTCGCGCGCGGCGCGCAGCTGCGCGCCCACGCCGCAGCCGGCCTCGCGGCGCGGCTCGCCGCCGAGTTCCTCCGCCATCGCGCTCAGCCCGACTTCAGTCCGAGCTTGGACAAGGCATGCGCCTGCGCCGAGTCCGGATAGTCCAATTGCAGCCGGCGCCCGTACAGCACCGCATCGAGCGTATCGCCCTGCGCAAGCATGACCCGCACGGCCAGCAGCAGCAGATCCGCCGTCTCATGATGGGTGGACAGATACCGAACCAGCTCCGAGTGCGCCTGCTGCAATCGGCCGTGCTTGTAATCGAGATCGGCGAGCTCCCAGACCGCGCTCGAGAATCCCGGATTGATCGCGAGCGCCGCTTTGAACATCCGGGTCGCGGCGGCGTCATGATGTTCCGCGCGCAGACAGACTCCCGCATTGTCGAAGGCGTCGGCGGGGGTCAGGTAGAGCGGATTGCGCGCAGCCTCCAGGAAGTACTTGACGCCCCGCGCGTAATGGCCGGTGCTGCACAGGTACACGGCGTAATCGTTCTGATAGTCCGGGTCATGCGGCGCAAGCTCGAGCGCCCGCCGGAAGGCGCGGTCGGCGCGCGCTGGCTCGCGCAGCCGCTCGAACAGCAGCGCGCGGGCGCTCTGCACATTCGGACTGTCCGGATTCTCCCGCTCCGCCTGATCCAGCCTCGCCTTGGCAAGGGCGAGCGCGCCGCGCTGCAGATAGGCGATGCCGAGCTCGGTGTTGTATACGGCCGCCCGATGCCGCCGCCGGATCACCTGCGGATTGGTGCAGCCGTACAGGACCAGCGCGCCCAGTAACCCGAGCAACATTCCCCTCAGGAAGGATCTCATGCCCGCACCACCATGCCGACCGAGCGGCTACCGAGGCGCACGGTCGTGCGATCGATGACGCGTCCGGCCAGCTGGCCGCAGGCCGCGTCGATATCATCGCCTCGCGTGCGGCGCACGGTCGCCAGAACGCCGTGCCGCAGCAGCTCGTCGCGGAACGTACGGACCACCTCGGGCCCCGAGCGCCGCAGGTGCGTGCCGGGAAACGGGTTGAACGGAATCAGGTTCACCTTGGCCGGACGGCCGGCGAGCAGCTTGGCCAGCGCCCGCGCCTGGGCACGCGAATCGTTCACCCCCTCGAGCATCACGTACTCGAACGTGACGCTGCGGCCGTTGCGCTCGTCGATATAGTGCCAGCAGGCCGCCAGCAGCTCGGCAATCGGATGGACGCGGTTGATGGGCACCAGTTCGTTGCGCAGAGCATCGTCGGGCGCATGGAGCGACACCGCCAAGGCCACATTGCTGTGCTCGGCGAGCTTGTAGATCTGCGGCACCAGTCCCGAGGTCGACAGTGTCACCCGGCGCCGCGACAGATCGAAGGCGCAATCGTCGAGAAATATATCGAGCGCCGGCACCACGTTGCGGAAGTTCGCCAGCGGCTCACCCATACCCATCAGCACGACGTTGGTGACCGCGCGCTCGCGCGCCAGATCGGCCACGGTGCCGGCCAGCAGGCGGTTCGCGAGCCAGACCTGGCCGACGATCTCCGCAGTGGTCAGATTCCGGTTGAAGCCCTGCTGCGCGGTCGAGCAGAAGGCGCAATCAAGGGCGCAACCGACCTGCGAGGAAATGCACAGCGTCGCGCGGTCAGGCTCCGGAATGTAAACCATCTCGAACGCCTGGCTGCCGTCGGCCCGCAGCAGCCATTTGCGCGTACCGTCGGCCGAGCGGTGCTCGGTGATGATCTGCGGCGCGCGCACGCACGCCTGCTCCTGCAGCGCGGCGCGGAAGGTCTTGGCGAGATCCGTCATCTGCTCGAAAGACGGCTCGGCTCGCTTGTACACCCAGTGCATCAGCTGCCGGGCCCGAAACGGCTTGCTGCCGAGTCCCGCAACGAACCGCTCGAGCTCGGACCGGGGCAGACCCAGCAGATTCGTGGTCGTGGCGGGGACGCTCATGGGTCTTGCCGCGGCCTCAACCGCGCGGGTGTAGCTCCGTAGCGCTGAAGAAAAAGCCGATCTCGCGCGCGGCGGTCTGCGGCGCATCCGATCCGTGCACCACGTTGCGTTCAATGCTCTCGGCCAAATCCGCCCGAATGGTGCCCGGCGCGGCCTGCTTCGGGTCGGTGGCGCCCATGATCTCGCGGTGGCGCGCGATTGCCTGCTCCCCCTCGAGCACCTGCACCATCACCGGACCCGATGTCATGTAGCGCACCAGGTCGTTGAAGAACGGGCGCTCGCGGTGCACGGCGTAGAACGCCTCGGCCTCGCGCTGGGAAAGCCTCAGCATGCGGGCGGCGATGACGGCCAGGCCGGCGGTCTCGAAGCGCCGATAGACCTCGCCGATGAGATTGCGGCCGACGCCGTCGGGTTTGACGATGGACAGGGTGCGCTCGAGCGCCATGCGGTGACCTTTCGGGAATGAAATGCGATATGGATAGGGCCGGCCGGCGCATCGTACCCGCACAGGGCGCGCCGGGCAGTCATCAAGTCCGACAGTGTACCTGCTGTCACCGGGCCTAGGCAATTTACCGCGTCCGCCGAAGTAGCGGATTGCAAACGGCTTTTTGACATCCGCCGGGGTGAGGACCCGCGCCGTGGCGGGCGCCGCCCTCCAGCCGCCCTAGACCGAAAAGCTCTCGCCGCAGCCGCACTCGCCCTTGACGTTGGGGTTGCGGAAACGAAAGGCCTCATTCAGGCCGTGCTTGACGAAATCCACGACGGTCCCGTCGATCAGCGGCAGGCTTGCCGGATCAACGTACACCTTCACGCCCCGATCCTCGAACACCACGTCCCCAGGCTGCTGCGCTTCCGCGTAATTGACGACGTAAGCGAAACCGGAGCAGCCGGTCTTGCGCACGCCGAGCCGCAAGCCGACCCCGTGCCCGCGCGCGGCGAGGAAGCTCTGGATGCGATGGGCGGCGGACTCGGTCAGGGAGATGGCCATTTCACTCGGAACGTTGCCAGGACAGCAACAGTCTACACCGCTGGCCACCGGCGTTGGCACTCGCGTAGCGCGTCCTCGAGCGTGAGCAAACGTCCGAGCTTCTCCACCGGGACCTCCAGCGCACGCGCCCACTCGCTCGGCGTTCCCGGAATCAGCCTGTCGCGGCCTCGCCCCCGCACGAGCCCCGCCAGCCAGGCCGCCGCGGCCAGGGTGTGCGGACAGCCGTAGACCCGGTATGACGCGTCGTGCACGATTCCCTCCCGCACCTGCAGCCGGAAGCGGATCCACACCTCGCGACCCGGCCCGCCCGCTTCGCCGAGGACTTGCGCGCCACACTCCCCGCGGCCGACGGGGATCTCGGAAGCCGGTGACAGGGCGCGCAGGCGCCGAACCTCGCGCCGGATGGCCGCCGCCGCGGCATCGATTTCGGCTTCGCGGGTGAAGCGCCCGAAACTCAGGCGCAGCGAGCTTTGCGCCAGCTCCCGATCCCGGCCGAGGGCACGTAACACATACGATGGCTCGGCCGAGGCCGAGTTGCACGCCGAGCCACTCGAGAGCGCCAGCTCGGACAGGCCGTGCAGCAGACTCTCGCCTTCCACGCCCTCGAAGGACACATTGAGAATACCCGGAACCCGCGCGGTCCCCTCGCCGTTGAGCAGCGCCCCCTCGAGCGTGCTCAATTCCCCCCATAGCCGCTCGCGCAAGCTCATGATCCGCTGCGCCTCGCCCTCGCGCTCCAGGGCAATGCGCGCACGGACACACGCGGCGCCAAAGCCGACGATCTGATGCGTCGGCAGGGTGCCCGGGCGCATGCCGTGCTCCTGCCCGCCCCCGAATGTCAGCGGCAGCACCCAGGGGCGTACGCCGGCGCGCACGTAGAGCGCGCCGATGCCCTTGGGGCCATAGAGCTTGTGGGCCGTGAAGGACATCAGATCGATCGGCAGGGCGCGCACCTCGAGCGCAAATTTGCCCACTGCCTGGGCGGCATCGGTATGAAACAACACCCCGCGCTCACGGCATAGCGCGCCGATCGCCGCGACGTCCTGAATCACGCCGGTCTCATTGTTGACCCACATGATCGACACCACGGTCGTATCGGGGCGTAATGCCGCCGCAACCGCGGCCGGATCGATCCGACCCGTACGCGCGGGCGAGACCAGTGTGACCGCGAAGCCCTCCTGCTCCAGGCGCTTGCACGGATCGAGGCCCGCCTTGTGCTCGATGCGGGAGCTGACGAGGTGGCGGCCGCGCCCCGCACCGGCGCGCGCCGCGCCGAGTATGGCGAGGTTGTCCGACTCCGTGGCCCCGGAAGTGAACACGATCTCCTGCGGGTGCGCACCGATCAGATCGGCGACTTCAGCTCGCGCGGCCTCGATCCGCTGCGCCGCCCGTCGGCCGTAGAGGTGCTGCGAGGAAGGATTGCCGCGCCCGCCCTCCTCGCGCAGGCAGGACGCCATGGCGTCGGCCACGGCGGGATCCACCGGGGTGCTGGCCGCATAATCGAGATAAATGGGCTGGGATGCGCTCATCGTCGTGCACCCGTCATTGTGCACGTCCGGACCGGCTCGACATCGCTTGCTCAACCCCGAGGCCGCTCTTGAGCGCACTGTATCACTCGCCCCGGGCTTGGGGGGGGGTACCTTCCCCGGCATGCCGGCGCCGGCCCTGCACGGCCGAGAGAAAGCCACGCAAGATATTGACTTCATTGCGGTCCAACTCGGCGCGCTGGAAGAGACGACGGATGCGCGCCATCAGGTGAGTACCGCTTTGGGTGCGATCGCGGAAATCGACCGCCTCGAGCACCGTCGCGAAATGCTCGTACAGCCGCGTGAGTTCTGCGGGATCTGCGAGCGATCCCGCCTCGGGCACAGGTTCGGTGTCGGGGTCCCGCGCCCGAAAGAGCTCATAGGCCACCAGCTGCACGGCCATGGCCAGATTGAGCGAGGGATAGGCGTCGCTCGCGGGAATTCGAACGAGCAGATGCGCCGCCTCGAGCTGCTCGTTGGTCAATCCGGTGCGCTCGGATCCGAACAACACCGCCGCGGGGCCCCGCACGCTCTCCCGCATCAAGCGCACGGCCGCATCGCGCACGTCCAGCACGCGAAAGTACTGATCGCGGGCGCGCGCGGTAGTGGCCGCAACGAGGCCGCAACCCGCGAGCGCCTCCGGCAGCGACCCGACCACCCGGGCGCGCGCGAGCACATCATCGGCCCCCGAGGCGCGCGCCGTGGCCTGCGGGTGCGGGAACTGCCGGGGACTCACCAACACGAGCTGCTCCAGAGCCATGTTCTTCATGGCCCGGGCCACCGCTCCGATGTTGCCCGGATGGGTCGGCTCGACCAGGACGATGCGTATATCCGGTGAACTCATCGATCGGCTCCCGCGCCGCCCAACGGGCCACTCCCGCCCGGCGGGCCGCGCCTGCGTTGCTCTGTGTGGACGGCACCGGCGCGCGCCGCCGCGCACCCGCGGCGCTCGTCGCAGGACACGAGCATCAGCGGCCCCGCAGGTCTTCCGGCACGAGCGGGGCGAACAATTCGATCATCGCCGCATAGACCTTCGGGGTTCCGGCGACGACGTAGCCGCCCTGGCGGTACGGCTCCCCGGTCAGCGTGCCGATGCGGCCGCCGGCTTCCTGCACCAGCAGTGTGCCGGCCGCCGTGTCCCAGGGCGCAAGCCCGAGCTCCCAGAACCCGTCGGTGCGACCCGCCGCCACGTACGCCAGATCGAGCGCCGCGGCGCCCGGCCGGCGGATTCCCGCGGTGCTCTGCGACGCCGCCCTCAACATGGCGAAATACGCATCGATGTAGCGGTCATTGGCGCGGAACGGGAAGCCCGTACCGATCAGCGCGCCCTCGAGCGAGCGCTGCTTGCTCACCCGGATGCGGCGGTTGTCGAGGTGCGCTCCGCCGCCGCGCGAGGCGGTGAACAGCTCCTGGCGCATCGGGTCGTACACGACGGCGTGCTCGATCCGACCCTTGATCTCACAGGCGATCGACACCGCGAACACCGGGAAGCCGTGCAGGAAATTCGTCGTGCCGTCGAGCGGATCGATGATCCACCGGGTGTCGCTCTCGCCCCTCGCCCCGCTCTCTTCGGCGAGAATCGCATGGTGCGGATAGTGGCGGCGAATGATCGCGATGATCTGCGCCTCCGCCGCCCGATCGACTTCGGAGACGAAATCGTTGCGGCTCTTGGCCGTGACCGTCAGCGCCTCGAGATTGTTCAGGCTGCGCACGATCACTTCCCCGGCGCGCCGCGCGGCGCGCACGGCGATGTTGAGCAGTGCCTGCATGGGCGTCCCTCCGATAATGGCGCCGCGCGCGCCTCAGGGCAGATGATCGACGGCGGTCTTCCTGACGGTAGGGAAGATATGCTCGGCCGTCAACCCGCACTGCAGCGCGATGGCGCTCGAGATGTAGATCGAAGAGTAGGTTCCGGCGAGAATTCCGATGAGCAGCGCCGCGGAAAAGCCCCGCAGCACCGGTCCGCCGAGCACCAGCAGCGCCACCACCACGATGGAAGTCACCACCTTGGTCATGATCGTTCGCGACAGCGTCTGGTTGATCGCCTGATCGAGCACCACCTCCGGCGCCAGGCGGCGATTGCCTTCGAAGCGCTCGCGGATTCGATCGAATACCACGACGGTATCGTTCAGCGAATAGCCGATCACGGCCAACACCGCCGCCACCACATTGAGATCGAACGAGATGTGCGACAGGGCGAAGAAGCCGAGCACCAGGATCGGATCGTGCACCACCGCGAGAATGGCGCCGAGGGAGAGCCGCCAGGTGTGGAAGCGCCAGGCGATGTACAGGAAGATGAACAGCAGCGTGAAGGCGAGCGCCCACATCGCGCTGTGTTTCAGTTCCGAGCCGACCTGCGGGCCGACCACCGACAGCGAAGAGACCGTCGCCCCCGGGTTGACCTTCTGCAGGGCGTGCTCGATGCGGCCGCTCAGCTCGGTGGAGGTCTGGTCCCGCTCCGGCGGCAGGCGGATGGAGACGACACGGGCGCTGCCGACGTAGGTCACCACGGCATCATGGAAGCCGGCGGCCGCAAGCTGCGAGCGCACCGTCGACAGATCCGCCGATTGCGGGAAGCTCGCCTGGGCGGTCACGCCGCCGGTGAAATCGACGGCCCAGTTCAAGCCCCGCGTGGCGAGCAGCGCGAGCGAGGCGATCATCAGCACGATCGACAGCGCGAACCACACCTTGCGTGTGGCCATGAACCGGAAGTTTGTTTGATGGCTGAAGAATTCCACGTCCGCGCCCCTACTAGATGTGCAACCGCGCGAGCTTGCGCCGGCCGCCGTACATGAGCGTCACCAGGGCCCGGCTGCCCATCAACGAGGTGAACATCGACGTGCCGATGCCGAGAGTCAACACCACCGCGAAGCCGCGGATCGCTCCGGTGCCGAAGATCCACAGGACCAGTCCGGCGATTCCGGTGGTGACGTTGGAGTCGAGGATCGCCGAGAACGCCTTGTCGAAGCCGGCGCGGATCGCCGCCTGCGGCGAGACACCCTTGCGCAGCTCCTCGCGGATACGCTCGTAGATCAGCACGTTCGCATCCACCGCGATGCCCACCGTGAGGATGATGCCGGCGATCCCCGGCAGCGAAAGCGAGGCATGCATCATCGACAACAACGCCGTCAGCAGGACCACGTTCGACACCAGCACCGCATCGGCGACCAAGCCGAAGACCTTGTAATAAACGAACATGAAGATGAGCACGCCGGCCATACCGAGCACCAGCGCGCCGATGCCCATCTTGATGTTCTCCGCGCCGAGGCTCGGGCCTATGACGCTCTGACCGACGAGACTGATGGGCGTGAGGAACGAGCCCGAACGCAGCAGGATCGCCAGATCCTGGGCACCACCGAGCGTCAGGCCGGTGATCATGAATTGATTGCTGAAGACCCCGTCGATGGTGGCATCGTTGATCACCTTTTCCGTCGTGACCACGTGAGACACTTTTTTGCCGTCCACCTCGCGCGTCACCACGCGCTTGGTGATCAGCACCACACCCATTGCCTTACCGACGTTCTCCTTCGTGGTGCGCAGCATGTTCTCGCCGGCGCGGCTGTCGAGCGTCACATTGACCTGCGGACCCTGCGGTCCCTCGCTGACCGTGGCGCCCGTCAGCTGATCGCCGGTGGCGATCACCTCGCGCTTCAACAGAATCGGCTGGCCGTCCGGAGTATTCGTATACAGCTTGTCGCCGAGCGGCACGTTGCCGGTCTGCTCCGCCTGATACGGACTGTTCTCCGTATCGTTCAGGTGGAACTCGAGCATCGCGGTCTGCCCGAGCAGATGTTTGACTTCAGCCATGTTCTCCACGCCGGGCAGCTGCACGTCGATGCGATCGTTGCCCTGGCGCTGCACGATCGGCTCGGACACCCCGAGTGCATTGACCCGGTTGCGCAAAATGGTGATGGCCTGCTCGATTGCGTAATTCTCTCTCTGGTTG
Source organism: Pseudomonadota bacterium (assembly GCA_021798335.1). Lineage (GTDB taxonomy): Bacteria > Pseudomonadota > Gammaproteobacteria > Steroidobacterales > Steroidobacteraceae > 13-2-20CM-66-19. The sequence continues at coordinate 18,855 of JAJZMI010000176.1, forward strand.
ATCATCGCCGACGACACGGTCGCCGAGAGGACGGTGCCGGAGGATCCCGTCGAGGAGCTCACCGACAGCCCCTGCAGCGAATGGGCCAGCGCGGCGGCGGCCTTCTTGGCATCCGCCTTGGGGCCGAGCGTGATCCGCACGGTATTGGGCAGATCGCCCCCTCCCGTGGCCACGTCCGTGATGCTCCTCACCGGGACATTCGCGGCGGCCAGCGCATGCGCGGCATCCTGCGTATACATCCGCACCAACTGCTTGACGGCGCTGTGCGTATCGACCTGGTACAGCAGCTCCAGGCCACCGCTCAAATCCAACCCGAGCGGCATGGGCTTCAGGCCCAGATCACGCAGCCAGGCCGGCGTGCGCGGCACCAGCGTCAGCGCCGAGAGGTATTCCTTCTTGAACTTCCCGTCGATCGCGTCCTGGGCCCGAAACTGCGCCGACTCGTCGGCGAACCGCACGATCAGGCGCCCGTTCTGCAGGTAGGTGCCCGTGAACGGAATCTTCTGCTTCTTGAGGTAGGCCGACACGCTGCGCGCCTCGGCGGCGGTCACCGGAGTGTGGTCCGCGTGCACCAGCTGCAAGGCCGGCGCCTGGCCGAACACGTTGGGCAGCGCGAACAGCAGCGCCACGAGCAGCACCACGACGATCAGGATGTACTTCCAGCGAGGGTACTCGAGCATGGACTTTCCGGAATTTATCGAGACACGGACGGAATGCGAAAATCAGGCGCTCTTGAGGGTGCCCTTCGGCATTAGGGTATTGATCTGGCCCCGCTGCACTTTGATGCGCACGTTCTCGGCGACCTCGAGGGTCACGAAGTGCTCGCCAACCTCGGTGATGCGCCCGAGCAGCCCGCCGCCGGTGACGACCTCATCGCCGGGAGCGAGCTTGGAGATCAGGATCTGGTGCTGCTTGGCCTTCTTCTGCTGCGGGCGGATCAGCAGGAAGTAGAACACGACGATGAAGCCGCCCATCACCAGCAGGGGCGCGAGCTGGCTGCCGCTCGATGCCGGGGCGGCGATGGCCGCCCGGGCCAGGGGAATCAATGCATTCATGTTTTATCCTCGGGAAGGCTCCCCGGAGGCAAGAGCGGGCCCCGGGAGCGAAGGGCCGGCATTATGCCACAGCGTCGGGGCCGGCCAGCCGGGCGAGAAAATCGGCGCAGAAGGCCCCCAGCCGCCCGGCCGCGATCGCTGCCCGCAGTCCCTGCATCAGATCCAGGTAGAACGCCAGGTTGTGCAATGTTGCAAGCCGGCTGCCCAGGATCTCGTTGCAGCGGTCGAGGTGGCGCAGGTAGGCACGCGAGTAGTGGCGGCAGGTGTAGCAGCCGCACTCCGGATCGACGGGGCCGAGGTCGCGCTGATGGGCGGCATTGCGGATATTGATCACGCCGGCGGCGGTGAACAGATGACCGTTGCGGGCGTGCCGCGTGGGCATCACGCAATCGAACATGTCGACGCCGCGCTGCACCGCCGCAATGATGTCCTGCGGGCGGCCCACGCCCATCAGGTAGCGCGGCCGATCTGCCGGCATATGCGGCACCAGCGCCTCGAGGATGCGCAGGCGCTCGGCCTCCGGCTCCCCGACTGCAAGCCCGCCGATCGCCAGGCCCGGCCAATCGAGGCGCGAAAGCGCCTCGAGCGAGGCCAGGCGCAGCGCCGGATGGGTTCCACCCTGCACGATCCCGAACAGCTGGCCCGGAGGCGGTTCGCGGTAATAGCGCCGGTGTGCGCGCTCGGCCCAACGCATCGAGCGCTCCATGGAGTGGCGCGCCTCGGCCTCGCCGGCCGGATAGGGCGTGCACTCATCGAACGCCATGGCCACATCGGATTTGAGGGCGATCTGCACCGCCATCGAGTCCTCCGGCGTCAGCCGCACCTCGCTGCCGTCGATGGGCGAGCGGAAGCGAACGCCCTCCTCGGTGATCTTGCGCAGACTCTTGAGGCTGAAGACCTGAAAGCCGCCGGAATCGGTCAGGATCGGATGCGGCCAGTGCATGAATCCGTGCAACCCGCCATGGGCGGCAATGACCTCGACGCCGGGGCGGAGCATGAGGTGGAAGGTATTGCCCAAGACGATACCGGCGCCGAGCCCCTCGAGCTCCTCGGTCGTCATCGCCTTGACCGTGCCATAGGTGCCCACCGGCATGAATGCCGGCGTCTCGACCGTACCATGGGCCAGCTGGAGCCGCCCGCGGCGGGCCGCCCCATCGGTGGCGAGCAGTTCGAACGTCGGTTTCAAGGATTCACCAGAAAGCTTTCGGTAACTTCCGCAGGGGCCGGCGGCTCACGAGGCCGCGGCGCGTGGCTCATCGGCCAGGAACATCGCGTCCCCATAGCTGAAGAAGCGATAGCCAGCCTCGACGGCGTGCCGATAGGCGCGCAGGACGGGCTCGCGGGCCGCGAAGGCGCACACGAGCATCAGCAGCGTCGATTCGGGCAAGTGAAAATTGGTCAGCAACGCGTCGATCACCCTGAAGCGAAACCCCGGACGGATGAACAGCCGGGTCTCTCCGGACCAGGGCTCGAGAGCTGCCGCGCCATGCTCGGCCCCGGCGAGCGCCGCCGATTCGAGCGCCCGCACCACAGTCGTCCCGACGGCCACTACCCGGCCGCCCGCGGCGCGGACCCGGCCAATCGCCTCACACGTCGCCGCGCTCACCGTGACCCGCTCGGCGTGCATGACGTGCTCGTCCAGGCGCTCGGCGCGCACCGGCTGAAATGTACCTGCGCCGACGTGCAGTGTCACGAACGCCCGCTCGACGCCTCGGGCGGCGATCGCCTGCAGGAGCGGCGCATCGAAGTGCAGGCTCGCAGTGGGCGCGGCTACGGCGCCAGGTTCGCGTGCAAACAGGCTTTGATACCTCTCGCGATCCGACGCATCAGCGGCGCGCTGGATATAAGGGGGCAGCGGGATCTCTCCCCACTGGTCGAAGAATTCCAGCACGGCGGCGGGCAGTCGGATGCGCCACAGATCGGCCTCGCGCCCGAGCACCTCCAGCACCCCGCCGGCGCTGGTGATCCGCAGTCCCGGGCGAATCGGTTTGCTCGCCCGCAGTTGCACGAGCGCCTCGTGCTCGGCGACCGCCCGCTCGAGCAGCACCTCGACCTGCCCGCCGGAGGGCTTGGCGCCGCGCAGTCTGGCCGCCACGACGCGAGTGTCATTCAGGACCAGCAAATCACCCGGGCGTAGCAGACCCGGGAGGTCGCGCATCGTACGGTCCGCCCATGCGCCGCTCGTGCGATCGACTGTCAGCAGGCGGCTGGCCGAGCGCTCCGCGAGCGGGTACTGGGCAATCCGATCGGCCGGAAGGTCGTAGGAGAAGTCATTACGTTCCACTCGCACATGGTACACGGAGCGCCCACCCCTCCCGCACCGTGCGCCGGTATCCACATTGCCCGCGCCGCCGTATACTCACCGCTTCGTGCCCGAGTGGCGGAATTGGTAGACGCAGCGGACTCAGACGACAACTTGAGCCCTCGCGGAGAAATCCCCGAGGTGAAGCCCGTCAAACTCGGTAGAGGCCCTGAAGCATTTCGAGCTCATGCCGAGCCAAGCCCCACGTGATGCGGGGAAGGTGTAGAGAGCAGACGGCGGGCACCTACGGCCGCAAGGCTACGGTGAAGGCGTGCTCCAGCCCACGAACCCGCGCGGCCCGACCGGCGGGGCGATGAAAGTCGAAGTGGGATGAAAATCCGCCGCCCTTAAAAGCGTGTCGGTTCGACTCCGACCTCGGGCAGACCCGCCTCCTTGCGCTGACGGTCGCTGGCATTCGCTGGCTGCCGGAC
>JAJZMI010000171.1 GCA_021798335.1 Pseudomonadota bacterium
CCTTGGGGACGCCAATAAAATCATGAACCTAGCGTCGGCACTGGCCATCATTGGCCGTCGTGGGGAACGTGTGGGGAACCCCGGTGCCGGACTCGCCCCGCGAATGGCCTCCCGCGTCATCCGGTGCGGCGGTCCGAAAGCGTCGCTCTGACCGTGACGACGCGGCCAAGCGGCTCATCGGAACCGAACACGCGGGATTCGATCAGTGGCAGGAGCGTCTGACCGGAGAATCCGCGCTCGTGTTGCCCGCGCCATCGCGAACGAGTGGCGGCCGGTAGGCCGGTGGCCTCGTGAGGGCGTGCCGGCTGGCGATGAGGGGCGCGCGGCGCCACGATCGCCCGCGTCCTCGTTCGCCTCGCCGCCGGCCATGAATCGTTGTGAATGTTGGTGCGATCCGAAACGCCGACGACTATCGGCGGATTTGCGCAGCCGGGCGTTGGGACCGCAACGTCTTTCCCAACGGCAAGGATGCGCGCAAACTTGCGTGCCGTTTACATTTCGAGGAAGCGTCTCATGACAGAGCGAGCCGAGAAGATTCAAACCGCAGATGGCACCATGGAGGTTTTCATTGCCCGTCCCGAAGGCAAGGGTCCATTTCCCGTCGTCATCCAGCTCATGGATGCACTGGGTATGCGCGAGGAATTGCGCGAGCACGCGCGACGCACCGCCCGCTGGGGCTATTACGTCCTGGCGCCGGATCTTTTCTACCGCGCGGGTCTGAAAGGTCCCCTCGACTTTTCGGATCCGAAGGGACGCCAGCAGATCATGGCCGCGATGTCGGCATTGACCGACGCGCTCGCCACGCGTGATATCGAGGCCGCGCTCGAGCTTGCAGCGGCCGACAGTGCGGCCGCGGCCGGTAAGATCGGCCTGTATGGGTTCTGTATGGGCGGGCGGCTCGCCCTTGTGCTGTGCCAGGCTCTGGGCGAGCGCGTGGCCGCGGTCGCCTCGCTCCATCCCGGGGGGCTCGTGACCGATGCGTCTGATTCGCCGCATCGTCATCTCGATCGAGTGAAAGCCGAGCTTTACCTGGGTATCGCCGATCAGGACCCAACGGCAACGCCCGAGCAGATGGCGGAGCTCGAGAAGGCGCTGCAGGCGCACGACATCACCTACCAGCTCGAATGGCACCCCGGTGCGCGTCATGGCTATACGATGCAGAGCCGCAAGGATGTCTATCAGCAGGCCGCGGCGGAGAAGGTCCGAGGTCGCATGGAGGCGCTGTTTGCGCGCAAGCTCGGCTGAGGCGGTGCGATTGCGGTCGGTGGTCCGCGCGGCGCGCGCGTTCGGGCCGGTGTTCGCGGCCGTGCGCCGCCGTCCGGCCGCAGAACGCGCGCGGGCTCGGGCCGGTGCGCGGTATAATCGCCACCCGATCCATCCGGCGGAAACCTCCAATGACCGATGACCTGCACGCGGAGCTGCAGAGGCTGCGAGCCGAGAACGAGCGCCTGAAGCAGTCCGGGCGCGGCAAGCTCGCGATGAAAGTCAGCGAGAAGGGCGCATTGTCCGTCTACGGCATGGGACGGTTTCCCGTCACGCTGTACAAGGAGCAGTGGTTGCGGTTGCTGGCCGCCGCCGAGGACATCAAGGCTTTCATCGAGGCGAACCAGGACAACCTGAAGACCAAGGAATAGTCCGGCCGGCGCCGTCTTGCGGCCAGGATTACGCGAGTGACAGTGCATGCCGCGAACGCGGTGATCGATGTGCGGCAGCGCCGGCGTTTCGAGCTTGAGGTGACGGGCGCGAAGGCATTCATCGATTACCACCGGTCCGGCAACGTGGTGACGCTGACGTACGCCTACGTTCCTCCCGATCTTCGCGGGCGCGGCGTCGGCGCGGCGCTCGTCGCGGGCGCGCTGGAGCTGGTGCGCCAACGGGCCGAGAAAGTCATTCCGCAATGCGCATATGTCGCGGCCTATATCGCCCGGCATCCGCACGATCAGGCGCTGCTTGAGGACCGCGCGGATGTGCGCTGAGGCGTCCGGCAGCTGCGGCCATGGGCCGGTTGGTACGCGAGTCGATCGACCCGGCGGCCGTGTCGGTGCCCGGTGTCGGCGGTCCGCGGACAGAGCGTCTGCAGATGACCGCCCGGATCGGTCTTCGCCGCCGTGTTGATTGAGCGGGTATGGCGGTCAGACTCCGCCGGCATTCGGCGGAGGAAGACGCCGAATCCACGCCCGGCGCGGTGGACACGGCCGCCGTGGTCGAATTCTATCGACTTGCGCCAATTGATGTGTTAGAAGAGGCCACTGCTGTGAAACGCGTGACTTCACAATGTGCAAGCGCCGTGGCGGTCGTGCTGGCGCTCGGTGCGGTTCTCGCTGGCGGGTCGTTCGGCCCGCGAGCGTGCGCCGAGGTTGGTGCGCGCGCGGCATCGAATCACGCCAAGACGTCCAACGGTCAGCATCCCAGCCGACCGAAATCGACCGACGCGGCTCGGCGAGCCAAGCTGAATCTGCAGCATGACGTAGCCTCGGCGATCGCAGCCGGTGGCGCGCTGCGGCTTGCGCCGGCAACCGGGCATGATGCCGCGCTGCACGAGGCGCGTGCGCCTGCATCGTCCCAGCCGAAGGCGGGTCTTACCGGCCGTGGCAATGCTCACGATGCACGGCGGCGGCCGAAGTCGGCGCAGAGGCGGCGTATCGCGTTGCGCCTGGATGACGTTTTCGACCCTAACTTCGCCGACGGACCGCAGCCGTTGCCCTACGAGCCGCGGGGCTTCATCGAGCAGAGCTTCGGGACTGACGGCGAGGAGTCCACCGCCGGCGCAGTCGCTCTGCCGATCTCGAATCACTGGGCCGCGAGCGTGGGCTTCATGCACGGGACGGGCAATGCTTTCGCGTACGGCCTCGTCCCGGGTGGCTCGGGTAAGCCGCCGCGCCTCGATGCTCTGCCGGGCAGTGTGAATTTCACCACGTTGCACGCCCAGGTGATGTATCACCCGAACAGCCACTTCACCGCAGTGTTCGGCGTCACCTCGACCCGGAGCAACCTGATGATCAACCCGGCCTCGAAGCCCAATCCCGTCAATTATTGACGGTCCATCGACCGCGCCGGTTTGATAGGCCTTGTGTCCCGATCTTCACCGGGATGAAGCTGCGCGACCTCTCGATTCGATGCGTCCGGTGTTTGCGCCCGGATGCTCTTGGCCGTCCGTGCGAGCGCTGGCCGGTGTGACATTGACCCGGGGCCCCAGAGCTCGGGGGGCGACGGCGGACCGCCACGCGATCGCGAGCCGGTGCGCTGCGCGAGGGCTCATTTGCGGCGGAATATGCCGCGGGCTTTGCTAGGATGACCCACGTTTCGGCCGTGAGCGGGCTCACCGGCGCTGCGGGTTGGCTCCCGGCTTCGCTCGATCCACCAATGCTGCGCGCGTTCACGAACCGCGCTCGAGCTGATGAGGTCAATCGTTATGGGTGGGGCGCTTCTGACGTCCGTGGTTGCATTTTCGCACGCCCATCGGGAGCTTGCGTATGGCCTGATCCTGCTCGTGTCTTTATTGGAAGCGTTGCCCGTGATCGGCGCCTTCATCCCGGGCGACGCGATAATTCTCGGCGTCAGCGCGCTGGTGCCGACCGGTGCCTTGGGCCTGTGGCCGCTGATGATCGCGGCCACCCTCGGGGCGATCCTCGGCGACGGGCTTTCGTTCTGGCTCGGACGCCACTATCGGGAGTCGGTCGTCAGTCACTGGCCGTTCAACCGCCACCCCCG
>JAJZMI010000184.1 GCA_021798335.1 Pseudomonadota bacterium
TCCGTCTTGCTCATGTCCGGTTCCTCCGCTTTCCGCGGCCCCCGGCCGGGCGCGATGCACGCGGGCGGCGCGCCGCGGCCGCCTTTTCCCACAGCGCGAATCCACCCTTGAAGGCGTTGGCGTTGTCCCCCGCACGGCACAGCGGCGGCAGCGTCTTCAAGTGCCGGACGTTGCCGCCCCCGATCACGATCTCATCGGGCTCGAGCGCCGCCGTGAGCTGCTTGACGACGTCCGCGACGTGCTTGCGCCATTTCTTCTTTCCCAGGCGCTCGAGCGCCCGATCGCTGACATAGTCTTCGTAAGTATGCTTCAGATACGGCAGATGCCCGATTTCCATCGGCTCGACCAGGCCGTCGACGATGAGCGCGGTGCCGAGCCCGGTACCGAGCCCGAGGAAGAGCATCCTGCCGCCGCGATAGCTGCCCAGAGCCTGCATTGCCGCATCGTTGATGATGCGCACCGGACAGCCGAATGCGCGGGCGAAATCGAAGCCCACCCAACCGGCGCCGAGATTGTGCGGCTCGGCCACCACGTGATCGTGCACGACCGGACCCGGGTAGCCGATCGAGACGGCCTCGTAGCGCCAGCCGCGCGCCAGCCGCTTCACCCGCGCGACCATCTGCCGCGCCGTCAGCTTCGGGCCGGATTCGAACTCGCGCTTCTCGCTCTCGCCCGTGGCGAGAATCTTCACATGCGTCCCACCGACATCGACCGCGAGCACTCTCATGGCAGTCAGGCCGCCGCGCCGAGCGCCGAGCTCTTCGCCGCGATGACCGCGAGCAGATCCTGCCAGGATTTCACGAACGACGCGGCGCCCTCCTGCTGCAACTGCTCGGCGAGCGCGAGCACGTCGATGCCGGCCGCGGCAAAGCGCGCGAGCACCTGTTCGCAATCCCCGCCGTCCTCGGCCAGGCCGGCGCCGATTTCGCTACGTTCCGCCACCGCCTTGAGCGTGGCCTCGGGTATCGTGTTGACGGTGAACGGCGCCGCCAGCGCGTTGACGTACAGCGCCGGGTCGGCCTTGGGATCCTTGGTGCCGGTGCTGGCCCAAAGCAATCGCTGCGGCCGCGCTCCGGCATTGTACAGGCGCCGGGCGCGCGCCGAGAACGACAGCTGCAGCGCCGCGCGGTAGGTCCGCCCGGCAATGGCGATGCCCAGGCGGTTGGTCAGGTCCGCCGGCGTCTTGCCGGCCACCGCCACATCCCAGCGGCTGACGAACACCGAAGCCACGGAGCCGACATCGGGATTCAGTCCCGCCGCCACGCGCCGCTCGATGCCGCGCAGATACGCCTCGGCGGCGGCGAGGTACTGTTCACGGGAGAACAGCAGCGTCACGTTGACCGGAATGCCCGCGAAGATCGCCGCCTCGATGGCCGGCAACCCGGCCTTGGTCCCGGGGATCTTGATGAACAGATTCGGCCGATCGGCCTCGGCGTGCAGCGCCTTGGCCGCCGCGATGGTCTTGTCGGTGTCGTAGGCGAGCTGCGGGGAGACCTCGAGCGATACCCAGCCGTCGACGCCGTTGGTGCGCTCGAACGTCGGGCGGAATTCATCCGCGGCCCGTCTGATGTCCGCGAGCGCCAGGTCGAAGAACAGCGTCTCGCCCTTGCGCCCCGCCTTGAGCTGCGCGCGGATCGAGCTGTCATACGCCGCGCTGTTCTTCACCGCATGATCGAAGATCGTCGGGTTGGAGGTCAGGCCGGTGACCGACAGCTCGGCGATGTAACGCCGCAGCGTGCCGCTGTCGAGCAGATCACGAGTGATGTTGTCGAGCCAGATGCTCTGTCCGAACTGGTGCAGTAGCTGCGTCGCTTTCATCGTGTCATCTCCGTCTCAAATCGCACAAGCGCGCCACCGCCGGCGTTCCCGACAGGCGTACTCGCATTGAGGAGTCGTTTCGTTCGATCGGGGCGATCGCCGCGGGCGCCGTCAGATCCGTCGCACCGGCCTTCCTGAGGCGGCAGCGCAGCCTGAGCGGCCTGTCCAGGCCGATCGTTCGCCGCGTACCCGGCCACGAGGCGGTGTCAGCCGGAATTCATCCGGCGCCACGCCGCACATCTTGTAGATTAGCACAGTCGCGCCCGGCTCGTCAGTCCACCCGCGCCCGCTCAACGGCGCGTTTCGTTCCACAACTGCACCACCGGCTCGTGCGGTCCGTGCTCATAGCCGAGCACGCTCACGCTGGCGGTGCCAAGCTGCAGCAACCGGCCGGATTGCGGCGGCAGATCGAGCCAGCGGGCCGCCAACACCCGCAGAATGTGTCCGCTCGAAAACAGCAAGGCGTTGCCTGCTGCGGCGCGCACCCGGGCAATCACGCGATCGGCGCGCGCTCCGACCTCGACGGCACACTCTCCGTCGGGACAACCATCGCGAAACAGATCCCAATCGGGCCGCTCGGCGCGGATTTGCGCCGTTGTGCGCCCCTCGTAGGCCCCATAGTTCCACTCGCACAGATCCCGGTCCGTGCGCGCCGCGGCGGCGAAGCCGGCCAGCTCGCAGGTGCGCACCGCGCGCCGCAACGGACTGGTCAACACCAGCGCGAAGCGCAGGCCCTGCAGCCGCGGCGCGAGCTCGCGCGCACACTGCTCGCCGCGCTCGGTCAGCGACAGATCGGTCAAGCCGGTGTGCTGCCCGGTGAGGCTCCAGGGCGTCTCGCCGTGGCGCACCAGATAAACCAGCGGCAGTTCGGTGCTCATCGTGTTGGTTGGTGACGGCATGACGCTCTGATCCTACGCAGGATCCCGACGTAAGTGAAGTGCTCGCGCGCCGGCTGGCGCCGCACCATACCGCCTCGCGCGGCTTTCGTGCTAGGGTACATTCTCGCGCGGCGGTGTGTGCCGGCGTTGATCATCGTCTGGAGGCGTGGGGTGATCGATCTGTACTACTGGCCGACGCCGAACGGCCACAAGATCACGATGTTTCTCGAGGAATCGGCCCTGGCGTATCGCATCGTGCCGGTGAACATCGGCAAGGGCGAGCAGTTCCGGCCGGAATTTCTGGCCATTTCGCCGAACAACCGCATGCCAGCCATCGTCGATCACGAGCCGGCCTGCGGCGGCGGGCCGCTGTCGGTGTTCGAATCCGGTGCGATCCTGTGGTATCTCGGCAAGAAGACCGGCCGGCTCATCCCCGCCGACCCGCGCGGCGAGTTCGAGACGCTGCAATGGCTGTTCTGGCAGGTAGCCGGTCTCGGGCCGATGGCCGGGCAGAATCACCACTTCGCGCAGTATGCGACCGAGAAGATTCCCTATGCGATCGAGCGGTACGTGCGCGAGACCAACCGGCTGTACGGCGTGCTCGAGCGGCGCCTCGCCGACCGCCCGTTCATCGCCGGCGAGGCATACACGGTGGCCGACATCGCCAGCTATCCGTGGATCGTGCCCCATCAGCGCCAGGGGCAGAACCTGGACGAATTTCCGAACCTCAAGCGCTGGTTCACTGCCGTCGCCGCGCGCCCCGCGACGCAGCGCGCCTACGCGCGCGCGAGTGAGTTTCCCTCGCAGCCGGTGGTGAGCGAGGAATCGCGCCACATACTGTTCGGACAGACCGCCGCGAGCCTCGCCGGCGGCGACTTCAAGGACGAGCGTTAGTCAGTTAGCCGAGCCAGGCGGACAGCCTGCGCAGCAGCGCCACCGTGCACCGTACGCGCGCGCCGTACGGCGGAAAGAGCGCGCTCGAGAGCTGCAATCCGGCCTCGACGATCGCGCGCT
>JAJZMI010000190.1 GCA_021798335.1 Pseudomonadota bacterium
CGTTTCTCGCCCGGCAGCTCGATGAGCCGGTGATCCGCGCCGCGCTGGCGCACGAGCGCGCGCATGCGCGCCATCGGGATCCGCTGCGTATCTGGCTCGGGCAGTTGATCACGGATCTGCAGTGGCCATGGCCGCAGGCGCAGCGGCGCCTGAGCACATGGCTCGAAGCGCTGGAGCTGGCCCGCGACGAGGAGGCGCGCCGCGAAGGCGTCGATGGAACGGACCTCGCGGCCGCCATGCTGGCCTCCGTCCGTTATGTCAGCGATCTCACCCCGCGCCGGCGCGCAAGTCTCGGCGGTACGCAGCTCGCGCACGCCAGATTGGTCGGGGACCCCGAGAGCCTGCGCAAGCGCGTGTCCCGGCTGCTCGCGCCGCTGCCGCCGGGGCCGGAAGCCGCGCCGGCGCGCACGGCGCGCCTGCACCGCTCGCTCGTGTTGAGCGTCGTGGTTTTGCTGGCCGTGGTGGTGTTGGGAGCCGCGTTCGGCCAGCTGATCATTCGGCCGTTGCTCGCGTTGACCACCTGATTGCGCGGCGCGGCGGGCGCCGCGCGCCGCTTGTCCCGCCCGCGTGCTTGAGCGGGCCGCGATTCCCGCCGTGGCCGGTTGCGCGCGATGCGCTCAAAGCGCGGTATCAGCGTCGGCGGGATTCTCGCGGCCTGCCCCGGACTCGACTGCGCCGAAGAAGCGCTGATAGAGAACCAGATACAGGCCCTGCAGTCCGGCGGTGATCATGAATGGGGTGATGAACTCGCCGCGGTGAATCAGCCACCCGCCGATGATCGGACCGACCGCGCGAGGGATCTGTACCGACAGGTTCTGCACGCTCGCCGCGACACCGCGCCGCTCGGCCCGGGTCAATCCGGCGGCGACCGCCTGGCGCACCCCGGCCGTGCCGCGGTTGAAGGCGCCGCGCACCGCATAGAGGCCAGCGGCCAGATCGAAATCGGGCGAGAAGGGAACGGCGATCAGCAGCGCCAGACCCACGATGCGCATCGCGATCACGGAGCGGACGCTGCCGAACCGCCGGCTGAGTCTGTTGGCGAGCATCGAGCCGGCGGCCCCGAGCACGAAGCTCAGTGCCAGCGCCGGCCCGATGGCGGTCGGGCCCTGCGCGTAGCGGCGCAGGAACCAATAGGCGATCAGCGGCCCGACGATGCCGATCGCCAGCCCGTTGATGGCGTTGGTCAGCGCGAGCTTGGAGATCATGCGGTTCTCCGCGCGCTTGATGTGCGCCTCGGCATGGGCGTCGCGAGCGGGCGCCGGTCCGCTCGGCGGCGTCTCGCGCGCCCAGGCGAGCAGCGCGAGGCTCGCGAGCGAGCCGGCCAGCGGCAGCGTGAAGAGCATGCGGAAGGTGTAGAGCTCGGCATAGTCTTGGCCGAACAAGGGCGGCAGGACGACCAGGATCGCGCCGGCGCCCATGCCGAGAAAGCCCAGGGTCGCGTTCAGTGTCAGGGCGCGGCGGCGATCCTCGCCGTCGACCTCCCGCGCAATCCAGGCCTGCTCGACCGGCGCGAACGGTCCGGCCGCGCCGTTGGCGCCGCGGCCGAAGCCCGCGAGGGTCGCCGCGGCGATGAGCACCGCCTCATTGGGCGAGACGATGGCCGCGATGGCGGCGGCCAGTGCGGACACCTCGTAGACGATGAGCAAACGGCGGCGGCTGACCCGATCGCTCAGCGGTCCGATGATCAGGGTCAGCACGGACCCGAAGGCGAGGCCTGCCATCAGCACCAGTCCGATGGCGGGCCCGCTGAAGCCGAGCGCATGCAGATAGAGGCTGAACGTTGCCACGGTCGCGCCCTGCCCGACGCTGCGTGATGCGCGGGCCGCGAGCAGGCAGCGGACGTTGTGCGGCAGGCGTGATGCCACCAGAGCTTACCGGAAGGGAGAGGGAGAACGGTGCGGCAGTATCAGGGCAGCGCCGCCGCTGGCGCAACCAGCGCCGCGGTTCGCTCAGGCGAGCAGTTCGGCGCGGGCGCTGCGCAGCTGCTGCAGCCAGGGCTCGAAGTCGGCCGCCGGCATGGCTTTGGCGAGCAGCCACCCCTGCGCCAGGGTGCAGCCGTACTCGCGGACGAGTTGCCAGTCCCGCACCGACTCGACGCCTTCGGCGACGGTTTCCAGGCCGAGCTCGTTCGCCATGTCGAGTGCCGAGCGCAGGATCACCTGCAGGCTCTCCCGCTGCGAGGCGCCGTGTACGAAGCTGCGGTCGACCTTCAGCTCGGTGAAGGGAATGCGGGCCAATTGCTGCATCGAGGAGAAGCCGGTGCCGTAATCGTCGAGCGAAAGCCGAAAACCGCGCAGGCGAAGGCGCGTGAGCACGCCGAGTGCAACGGCAAGCTCGCGCAGGAGCGTGCTTTCGGTCACTTCGAGCACGACCTGCCCGGCCCGCAGCTGATACTTGCGCTGCAGCTCGGAGATTTCCTGGACCAGCTCGGGGCGATCGAGCAGCAGCGGCGAGACGTTGACGGCGATGGACAGATCGAGACCCTGTTGCGCCCACCGGGCGGTCTGCGCCATGGCCTGGTCCATCACTCGCAGCGTGAGCGCATGAATCAGGCCGTGTTGTTCGGCAACCGGAACGAAGGCATCCGGCGGGATCCAGCCTTGCACGGGGTGGTGCCAACGGGCCAGCGCCTCGAGGCCGCGCACCCGGCAGGAGCCGACCTCCACCTGTGGATGATAGAAAACCTGGATCTGGTCCTGCTCGATTGCGGTGCGCAGCGCGTGCGGGTCGACCGGTGCGGCCTTGAGGGAAAGCTCGGCGCCGGCGCTGCCGGGCTGGCGTTGCAGCAGTGCGCCGAGGCCGGCTTCGGTCAGCGGCTTTGGCAGGCTGCCGAGGATGCGTAGGCCGAGCGCCGTTCCCATGTCTTCCACTGACTGACGCAGCGAACTCTCCCGCGAAGAGGCGACGATGACCGGGGATCGCAGGTGGCGGGTCGCGAGCGCCGAGAGCAGCTCCGGTCCGTCCATCTTCGGCATCTCGAGATCCACGATGAGCAGATCGGGCGGGGCGGGAAGCGAATCGAGCAGCGCCAGGGCGGCGACGCCGTCCTCGGCCTCGTGGACCTCGCTGATCCGCAGGGCCCGGCACAGCGCCGCGCCGATGCCGCGCTGGATGCAGCTGTCATCCACGATCAGCACTGAATCGATGGCTTGCAGTGCAGCGCTTGCAGTCATGGTCGCGATCAACCCCTGGGCCGCCCAGCCGGCATGGGGCGACGTTCGACTCTCGGGGGCTGTATCGACCCGAACACTCTGGGACTTGAGTCGCACTATGCCGAGCAAGTGTGACTGGCGTCACACGAGGCGCCGGAAGGGCCGCCCGCCAGGTTCCGGATTGCGTGCCATATCCGGTGCAGATAGACTTCCCGTCCCCCAAGGGATGGGCGGTTAGCTCAGCGGTAGAGCACTGCTTTCACACGGCAGGGGCCACTGGTTCGATCCCAGTACCGCCCACCATAAAATCACGTACTTAGCAGACTACGGCCCCGAGCCGTACGGCAAAAGTACGGCATGATCCCGGGCGCAATGCCATCGCTGGCGGTGGACTCGGGTCGTCGCGGCGGGCATCGACCGACGGGGAGTAGAGACTGCCGCGCGGCGCGGAGCTTGCGCTTCTCTCGCGGGTACGCTCGGGCCGTGGTCCGACCCGTCAGGCGGACCCCCATCACATCGAACGATCTGGGATGCGGGGACCACGCATGCCGCG
>JAJZMI010000097.1 GCA_021798335.1 Pseudomonadota bacterium
CTGGGAATTGCTGCCGTAGAGGGTAAAGGTCTGCAATCCGGTGGTGCGCGCCTCGATCTTGCCGCTCCACACGACCTTCACCTGCGGCAGATCGACCAGCGCCTTGGGGAAGGAGCGCGGATAGTGGCCGTGCCAGGTGAGATATTGATAGTCGATGTTGCGCTCGGTGCGCGTGAGGACCAGCTTGCCGTTGACGTAGTAGCGCGCGGTCAGCCCACCGCGCCTGCCCTGCGCGTTGAAGAGAATCAGGCCGCGTGACAGCGGCTGCCACGGCCGCGGATTGCCGAAGCGCGTAATGGAATCGTTGTCCCACAGAATGCCATAGTTGCGGCTCGACACCACGAACGGCACCGCGATGCTCATGTTGTGCTGGGCCAGCGTCAGGCTCCGGCCCTGGTAATCGATGCGGCCGGTCTGCTGCTGGCCGAGACCGTAGAACGCCTCGCCCGGGGTCGAGGCAAACTGCTGGCGGATCTGATAGAACGACCGGCCGTCCACCCTCGCCGGCCGGAAGCTGCTGCCGCCCGGCAGCTCGCGGGTGATCAGCCCGCCCTCGGCGTTGCGGAATATCACCTGGCCATTGGCGAGGCGCACCTGCACGATCAGATCGCGCGTGGCAAGCGCCACCATCGCGGGGGTCTGACGCACCGTGAACGGCACGCCCGTCGCGCCGGTGCGCACCGCTATCAGGCTCTTCGGCAGCCGCAGGCTCATGCCCGGGAAGGCCGTCACATGCACGATTTCCGGCGAAACCACCTCCAATCGCACCCGTTTGGCGGCGCCCGAGGCCGGCGTCACGATGATGCCGTCAGCGATACGCTCAACAGCGCCGGCGGCGTGCGCCACCGGCGCCAGCATTAGCGCCGAGAACACCGCAACCCACGGCACACCGCGCGCGACTGCCCGGCATCCGCAGGAGCGAGCAGCTTTACCCGCGGGCCGATCCTCGCGCCCGGCGGCGGCGCATCCGGCGGGATAGGCGCCGACGAGATGGGCAGGCGTTGGGCGTCCTGTTGCTCTATAGAGCATCATGCGAGCGTCGCCTAATAGGTCGCCAGATGCACGTGCAGCACCTGGGGGATGGCCGTGAAATTCAGGCCCCAGTCGGTCTGGTCCCCGTTCCAGATGCGCAGGAACTTCCACACGCCGTGCCGATAGGTTCCCTGCACGACCCGGTTGAAGATCATGAACTCGCCCGGGCGCGGCCGGGCGAGTTCAAATGAAACGCGCGCATGCACAGCCGTGACCAGAAACTCGTTCGGGCCGAGGCGGGCGATGAGCGCGCCGCCCTCGGGCGGTCCCGGCAGCGGCCGCGCATATGGGGTGTTGCCGAACATCGGCATGTTGTAGGACACCCGCGCCTGCCAGCGTCCGAGCTTGATGATCTGCGCATGGCCGTCGTCGGGCTCCGCAACCGCGCGCACCCGGCCGGCAAAGCTCAAGCGCGCCAGGAGCGAGTCCATCGGCTCGATCAGCCGATATTCCAGCGCCAGCGGCCCGAGCGTGCGCGCGGTAACCCGCCGCGCACCGAGCGGAAAGTTGGAATAGCCGGTGTAATCGATGCCGAACGGCGAGAAGCCTATGGCTTGCTGCCCGAGCGCGGCGAACAGATAGCGCGCGTACAGCCGCGCGTTGCCCGTCTCGCTGACGAACAGCGGGTTGTCCGCAAGATGATACTGTTGGAGAACCTTGAAATACCGCCGTGATTGCGGCATGTAGATGTCAGGCCCGATGACATTGATCGCCGGCGCCGCCACCTTCCACACCGGCAGCGCATCGCTGGTCGGCCCCCCGCTTTCGTAGGTGATGGGCGGGCCGGGATGAAACGGCGGGCGCAGCGCGGCATTGACGTACATCGGCAACGGATAGACCGCCTTGCCCGCCGCGGCAACCTTGTCGACGAATCGGCCGATATTCCAGGCATGGAAGAACTCGCCCGCCTTGGGCCCGAACACCTGCCGCCACGTTCCGGGCCGCAGATGCAGCCCGCGCAGCAGCCGCCCCGGCACCGGCCCGTCGAACAGCCGGTCGGCCTGCGCCGAGTAGTCGCGCACACAGCCCCAGGTACCGGTCTCGTTCTCGACCTGCACCATGATCACGGTGTGCTCCGGATCGACCGCCTTCAAGTGGCGCATCAGCGCGACGAACGCCGTGCGATCGGCATTCAGGGTGGTTTGCGCCAACGGCGAAAGGGAATTGACGGGCTGGCCCTGCGGGTTGACGATGCGCGGAAAGCGCCGATTGTCGAGCTTCACCCACGCGGGGGCATACCCCGGAGCACCGTTCTTCCAGGTTGCGAACCACAGCAGGATCGCGTGCACGTGGTGCTCGCGGGCCTGCTTCAGGAACAGATCCAGGAATGAGAAGTCGAATCGACCGGGATGCGGCTCGATCTGCTCCCAGGCGATCGGCATCACCACCGTGTTGGCGTCGACGTCCGCGATGGCCGGCCACACCTCCGGCAGCATCGCCGGATAATTGCTCGAGTTGTTGACCTGCGCGCCGAGGATCAGGTACGGCTTGCCGTCCACCTGCAGTTCATACCGGCCATGCGCGCCGATCAGGCGCGGCATCGGCACGGCCGTTGCGGCCCAGACCGGCAGGCACGCGCTCACGCACACAGTGACCAGCGCCGCCGCCACGCGGCGCAACCCATGCTGACTTGCCGAACTCTTCATCTGCACCCCCTATTCGCGGTTTTCGCCATCGGAACCCCCACCGGCCATGACAGCCGCCGCGCAGGCGATCATGCCACTGTCGTGCGACTGCGGCGACACTCTACGCGCGCTCAAACTCGGACAGCGCACCGCTCGCCCCGAGCGCGCGATAAGCCTCGGCGAGCGCCCGCGCGAATGCCGGGACCGAGGCAAGCGCCGGGGGAAAGACCATCTCGAGCCTCAGGAAGCGCGCGACATCCGCGCCGGGATCCCCATCGCAGGCGGCGCCGAGGGCCAGAAGCGCCTCGGCGGCCGGATCGGTCAACGTGCCGCCGCCATGGGCGCGCGCGGCGATGAAGCGCATCCACGCGGCCACCGGCACCGCCAGCCGCGCGAGCGGCCTGCCGGCCGCGAGCGCCTCGGCCAGCGTCGGCAACAGCCGCACCGGCAGCTTCTTCGAGCCATCCCACGCGATCTGCTCGAGTTGATGCCGCACGCTTGGGTTGCGGAAGCGCCCGAGCGCGGCCTCGATGTAGGCGCCGATGTCGATGACCGCGCCGCCGGTCAGACTCGGCGCGATGTCCTCGCGCATCAGCTGCTCCACCAGCCGCGCGAGCGGCGCATCGCACATCGCTTCGGCCACCGTTGCGTGCCCGCGCAGCAAGCCGACGTACGCCAGCGTCGAGTGCGCGGCATTGAGCAGCCGGAGCTTGGCCCGCTCGTAAACCCCGACATCGTTCGTCAGCTGCACACCGACGGATGCCCAGTCGGCGATGCGCACTTGCGGCAGATCCTCGATCACCCATTGGGTGAACGACTCGCGCTGCACCGGCCAGGCGTCCGTCAGACCGATCGCCTGCGCCACGCGCTCGCGCACAGACTCATCGGTGGCCGGGGTGATGCTGTCGACCATGGTGCGCGGGAAGGCCACCTCCCGCTCGATCCAGCGGGCGAGCTCGCCGCTGCGCCGCGCCGCGAACGCGCTGACCGCCGCGCGCAGCGTCGGGCCGTTCTGCGCCAGATTGTC
>JAJZMI010000079.1 GCA_021798335.1 Pseudomonadota bacterium
AGCACCGATGAGGGGAATCCTCGGCCGGGCTATGTGGGCATCCGCGTGATGATCCCCGATACTAGAGCGAGGCAGCCCCGCGACGGACGAATGAAATGCCGGTAACCAATCCGCGGATATGAGCCTGATCATCGTCGCCAACTTCTGCTCTCGCGTCGCGTGACCCTTGCGCTGTTGATTCTCAAAGGTTCAAACTTTGGAGCACGAAATCCGTGAGACCGACCTATGGGGGCTTGACAGGTGTCAGGCCATATGAGCCCGGCCGATTGAACACACCCTAACCGGCAGGCCGCAGTGCACGTTACACAGCGTTACGCATCTTCACCGGAAGCACACCAACACTGCCAAGACTTGCAAAGCGGTGCTCTGACGGCTGCGTTTGGCCATCATGCTCTTGGCCGATCCGGCCCCTTCCCGGAATCATGGCGGAATCGGGGTGCCCTGGTGAAATCGCAGTTGCCAGCCCTGCGGCGTCCTGGACCAGATCGAGCTCCGACGAGCCCGCAACCGATCATCTCCACTTCCAGTTTCGCTGATGTAGGTGATCTGCGCTGTATTCTCGTCGAGTAGCCGGATTCTAAAATCGCGCAGCGGTAAAGTGAGGTCAATTGCACGATGGACAGCGCCGAGGACGGCGTCTCGAGTGTACATTTTCCCGGATTTACCGAACTCGAAGAAATCCGGTGCTAGGGCCAATGGCACTTACTTACGATGAAGGGTTTGGAAGATAACCATACAAGCGCACCTGCCGCCGGGCTTTTCGACGCGGCACCTTCAGCCACTGGTACGGTTTGGGGCGGCGCTTGCGCGCCCGCGGTTCTATTCGACCAGGGCGATTGCCGACCTTCTGCTGCGCGATCGCCTGGAAAAGGACCGCGGCGTGCGCGGCAGCCATGCCGGCGAGACCGCGGCAGAGCCATTCGGTCCACAGCTGCACCGTATGCTTGAAGCTCAACTGCCGCGGATGCACGCCGGCCTGCAGAGCCGCCTGGGCCATCAGAAGGCGGATCAGATTGTAGGCGAGCAGGTAAACCCACAGTTCCTTCTCGCACATTGCTGGAGTCTTGCAACTCAACGCTTCCAAGCCCAGAGTGTTTTTAATGTTGCGCAGGTCGAGCTCGATGTTCCATCTGCGCACGTAAAGCTTCCCCAGCTCTCTTTTGCATGCGCGGCGTGGATCGAGCATCGTGGTGACCAGCACGCGACCGTCGACGCTAACCTCGCGCACGATCAACTCTTTGGGAGCAGCATTGTATTCGGTTCGAGCCATCCACTGCGGTCGCGCCTTGGGTTTCTCCCAACGTGCCAGATGGTCGCGGGCACCGAGACGCTCACCGCGGCGAAAATCGGTGATTCGCGCTCCGTTCTGCTCAAACAGCACGTCAACCCCGCGAGCCTGCAGGCGGGCGATGAGGAAGTAGTTGCAGTAGAGGGCATCGGCGAGAAACACATCGCCGGCCTGAAAAACATCCTCGAGCCTGCGATTGAGCGACAGCTCGCCGCTTCCCTTGCCCGCATACGGCCCCATCGCCGCATCCAGCACCGCTCCGGTAGACAGACACACCACCCCGGCCAGTCTCATCTGCGGAAAGCCCACCCCCTCGGCCTGACTGGAGGGTTGCGGGTAGCGAGATTGGTTCTCTTCGGTGTCCGGCATCAAGACGCCAGTCCCGTCGCCAAGCTTTACCGTTCGACCCCGCCAGCGCCAGCCCGCGCTAGCTTGACGGCACAGCAGCTCGCCCGCTTCCCGCGTCAGCGCCGTGACCATCTGCACCGGCACGCGAAGGCGTGCCCGGCAGTATCCGCCAGTGCGTGCACTGGGAGCCTCGAGGCCTTCGGCCACGCACTGGGCAATCCAACCGTTAACCGCTCTCTGGCACGAACGATCCTGCGAGAGGGCCTGCTTCAGGAACATCGCCAGTGCCACCGTCGGCGGATACTCTCGCTCCCGGTGCTCCGGCAGCAGCGCCTCGGTCTTCTCCAGCAGCTCAGGGCCGGTAAGGGCGTTGAAGAAATCCACCGCCTCGAGCCGTTGGACCTGGCCTCCGATGCGAGATTGATGTTGCTGGGATTCAAAAGCGGCATTACGATCTCTCAAGGCTGGCCTCGGGGTTGTTGGGACGTTTGTGTGGTAACAATATCTTACCAATCCCAGCCAGCCTTTCCCATATTTTTCAACGTCTTACGTCATCCGCTCCCCGCGCTTGCCGTTAAGTAAGTGCCATTGGTCGTAGGCCTGGAATCGCTCCTGCCGGGAAACACCGCCATCCTGCACATGGAGCGACCCTCCGGCGCTCTGCTGCTGAAGGGTGCGGCTACCGAGATCGTGGCGAGCGGCACGCGCCGCCGACTCGTTTCCCTTCAGAACATCGACAACGAGATGGGTGCCCAGGAGTTGGCCGCCTGGCAGACAGTCATTCGGGTCATGGCGCACGAAGTGATGAACTCCCTCACGCCGGTGGCCTCCCTCGCCGTCACCGCCCGGGATCTCGTGCGCGAGGTGATCGAGCAACTGCCGCCGGAGGATCCTCGCGCGGCGATCCTGGCAGATGCTCGGGAAGCTCTCGAAACCGCAACCCGCAGAAGCGAGGGTTTGCTGCATTTCGTGAGCAGTCACCGCCGGCTGACCAGGCCGCTGGAAGCACGGATGCAGGTGGAGCCGGTACAGCGCCTCTTTGCTCGGATCCAGCGTCTGCTTGCGACGGACTTGGCGGCGCGGGAGATCGAGATGACGATTCGCGTAGAGCCTGAGACCCTTGAGCTGGCCTTCGATGCGGAGCTGCTCGACCAGGCGCTCATCAACTTGGTGCGCAATGCAATCGAGGCGCTGCGCGACCGGCCGTCCGGCCTCATCGCCCTTGCCGCTCGCCGCGGTTCCGATGGCCGCGTGGTCATCTCAGTAGGCGATAACGGTCCGGGAATCCCACCGGATCAGCGCGATAAGGTCTTTGTCCCGTTCTTTACGACAAAGCGCAGCGGCAGCGGTATCGGCTTGACCCTCGTGCGCCAGATCGCCGCGGCCCACGGCGCGACGGTCTCAATCGCAGAGACGGCCGGCGGAGGAGCATTGGTCCAGTTGCGGTTCGGATGAGATCGGGATGTCCCTCGAGCCATCCCGCATGCTGCGCTCTCACAAACCGCTCATCCTCAACTGGGCCGAGGCTCGAGAACAGGTCTCCCTCGGCGCCGTGGAGGGACTGAACAACCGTTTGAAAGCGAATCTCGGAAACTCCTGCTGCTTTCGAACCTACAGAGCGATAAAACTCATGCTCTATCATAAACTTGGTTCGCTACCCGAGCCTGAGCTCGCCCACAGATTCTGCTGAGGAACCGTGCATCCAAACTCTTGCTGCCGCGAATTACGCGAGGGATTCGCTCGTCACTCGATATCGCGCCCCACCTTCCATGCCCGCACCCACCGATCGGCCTGTGCGAGCTGGGCCGGTGTCATATCCGCTGCAATCCGATTGCGAACGATCCCTGCATATTGTGGATGCTGCGCGGCTCGCGCAGCCACCGAAACCCACGCGTACGCACGCTCGACGCTTCGCGGCACGGCTCGGCCAATCATGTACTGCACTCCCAGCATGAGTTGCGCCCGCGCTTCTCCGCCCACAGCGGCTTTGTGAAGCCAGGCGACGCCCCTGCTGGGATCCTTCGCAGTCCCCTGGCCCGAAAGATAGGCGATGGCGAGGTAGCACTCTCCACGCGGATTGCCGGCGTCCGCACTCGCCCGGTACCACTTGAGCGCTCGGGAATAGCGTCCGAGGTCACGGTAAAGGTCACCCAGCAGATTTTGGGCGTCTGCAAATCCCTCGCGGGCCGATTGCCGCAGCCAGAAGATGGCCCGGGCGTCATCGCGCGGGACGCCGGCCCCCCTGAGGTACGCCAGGCCCAGCGCGGCCTGCGCAAGTGCATTGCCCTGTCTCGCCGCAAGAAGAAACCACCTGTTCGCTTGTGAATAATTCTGCGCGACGCCTTCTCCCGTAAAGTACATCTCGCCGATATTTGCTTCTGCATACGCGCCACCGCGCGCGGCCGCCCTGTGGAACCACTGCAGCGCCTTGGTATAGTTGCGCGGCACGCCCCATCCCTTGCGGTACAAGAAACCGATCAGTCCCTGCGCATCCGGATCGCCCTGCGCGGCCGAGGCGCGGAACCATTTCAGTGCCTGACCGTAATCCCGCGGCACTCCGAAACCATGCGTGTACAGCAGGCCGAGGTTATATTCGGAGTTGGCGATGCCCAGAGCCGCCGCCTTGCCGTACCACTTTGCCGCCTTGGGGTAATCTCTCGCGACGCCCTGTCCCGTCTCATACAGGTAACCTAGATCACATTCCGCTGGGCCGATGCCAGCGGCTGCCGCCTTGCGCAGCCAGAATGCCGCACCGGACAAGCTTCGCTCGACTCCCGCGCCGCGCAAGTAGTCGGAACCGACCACGAACTGCGCAGCGGCATCGCCGCGCGTCGCTGCCGCAAGAGCGGTCTTGAGCTGCGACGCATTCTGCGTCGCAGCCGGCGCAACCGTGCGCGGCGGCGCCAGCTCGCCGAACACACCGGGGGAACGCGCTGCTACCCTGGCCGGCGTCCCTCGCGTCGTGCCAGCATTCATTCCCGCACACGCGCTCAGCGCACCCGCGAGCGCGCCGATGATCAGCCATCGCACTACGGAATTCACGGTTTGTTGTTCCCCCTGGGCGTTCTTCCATTCTGTTTCTGGTTATTCTCGAACAGGCTACCGCACCGATGCCTTCGGTGCCAGATGCCCCCCGGGAGAAACCGCGCGGAACCGGCCCTCTTGCCAGGCACCAGAGGACGGTTACCAAATGTACGCGCTGGACGGTCCGGCGGTGTCGAGACTCCTGCGGGGGAAGGGTCGGGAATCCCCTGCTCGAAGGCGGCCGCTCAAAAAGGACGGCGTTCGGCAGCGCCCACGGGATGGACAAGGTCCGATCAGGCGGAAATTCGCCGTGGTCAATTCGTCGCCGGTTATCTGCCGTTCGCAGCCGGCGGCGCGGCGTAACAACCGGGGCCGCCCCGCCAATCGCCGGAAAATATTCATTCGGCACCGTCCGGGAGGACGGGAAACCGGGTCCCAGCGCTTAAATCTCAGCCAAGCGCCCTATCCCCGGAATCGCGCGCCCACTCCTGTCGGCGAAGCGGACGAATCGTGCCGGACATACCCGGGCTCATTTTGCCGAGCACCGCGGACCGAGAGGGCTTTCAGCACTCGTGTCACAGGACCGCGAGGAGCGCGGAGCACCCCCCTTGCGGATTGCGCCCCCCCACATCCCGGCGCTATGGTCCGGCGGTCTGCGCACCCGCCCGGGCGCAGCGCATGATCAAACCGCAGTGGGGAACACATAAATGTCCAAAGAAACACTCATCGAAATAGCGTCCCGCATCGCGGCGGGCATCGTCGCCGGCAGGCCGCTGAGCGAGGTTGCCGCCCAAAAGAGCGCTCAGATTGCCAGCGTCGCGCAAGACGCGGTAAGACTCGCCCGGGAAATCGAGAAGGAGGCAGCCAAGTCTGCCTAGCTGAACCTCCGCGTGCCAGTGGTTCGATTCCGCCCCTGGCTACCAGTGCTTTATTGATTTTAACGGATATTTTTCCTCGGCAGTTTCGGGGCGCTCGGGAGATGTGAGCCGGATTGTGCCATGGATTTGCACATCTCCGGCATAGGCCTCCAGGCGGCCGGCGACCCGCTGTGCGCAGCGCCTCACCATTCGCTCCGTTTCCCAGCCCCCGAGCGCCAGCAAAGCGAAAAGCGGCGCGCCGTTCTGTACGTGCCCACTCGCCCAGGCGGGCTGCAGGCCGGGAAACCTGAAGTCCTCGATACCAGTCCGCTCGACCCGTCCTCGGGTCGATCCGGTGATGTTCGCTCCGCGCTGGGCTCATACGTCTCCGCCACGCGCCCGATGACCTCCGGCTGTCAGCTGCGGCCCAGGTGAACGCGCGCGTCCCGGCGGGGCTCGGGTACCTCGAAGGACAGACGGGCGCCCTGGCGCAGCAATTCCGACATTGTCTCAGCCGTGACCGGCCGGCTGAAGTAGTAACCCTGGATCGCATCACACCGGTGAGCGTGGACAAACGCCAGCTGATCGACCGTTTCCACCCCCTCGGCGACCACCCGCATACCGAGACCATGCGCCATTGCGATGATGGTCCGCGTGATGGCTGCATCGCCCGGGTCATGCGGCACGCCGCGTATGAAAGAGCGATCGATCTTCAGCGTGCCGATCGGAAAGCGCTTGAGATACCCGAGCGACGAGTAACCGGTGCCGAAGTCGTCGATTGAGAACCCCACACCCAGATCATGAAGCTCGTTCATGGCTGCAAGGATGGTCGGAGTGTTGCAAGTGAGAAGCCCTTCGGTCAACTCCAGGATGAGCCGCCCAGGCTCAAGCCCGGTGTCGCTCAGGATCTCCCTCACCCAGCGCGCCAAATCGAGATGCTCGAATTGTCGCGCCGAGAGGTTGACCGAGATCGCAAGCGTGCGCCCCATTTCCTGCCAGGCTCGCGCCTGGGCACAGGCGGTGCGCAGCACCCACTCTCCGATCGGAACGATGAGTCCGGTTTCCTCTGCAAGCGGGATGAATTCCGCCGGCGGAACGTCTCCGAGGTCGGGATGCCGCCACCGGATCAGGGCCTCGGTCCCGATGATGGCCGATGTCTCGAGGCTGGCCTGCGGTTGATAATTCAGCAGGAATTCTCCTCGCATGACCGCCTGTCGCAACGCCATCTCCATGGTCAAGCGCCTGGCCGCGTGATGATTGAGCTCGACATCGTAGAAGCGGAACGTGTTGCGCCCCATCTCCTTGGCGCCGTACATCGCGGCGTCCGCATTGCGCAAGAGATTCTCGATTTCGCTGTCCTCGAACGGATAGATCGTAATGCCTATGCTGGCGGTAATGAACAATTCCCTGCCTGCAACATCGAACACCGGCACGAACGTATCGAGGATCTGCTGTGCGATTTGCGCCGCCTCGTCCGGTCGGGCGATGCCGGCGAGGACGATGGCGAATTCATCCCCCCCGATGCGTGCCACCGTGTCGCCCGCACGCACACACGCCGTGAGCCGCTGTGCAACCTGCCTCAGAAGCGCATCACCGGTCTCGTGTCCCAGCGTGTCGTTGATGTTCTTGAAGCGGTCCAGATCGAGAAACATCACGGCCATCGGGCAATTGCGCCGATCGGAACCGGCAATCAGTCGGTTGATGCGGTCCTGCAACAGCAAGCGGTTGGGCAGCCCCGTCAGCGGATCGTGATTTGCGAGGTACTGCAAACGGGTCATCGCGTGACGGTACTCGGTCACATCATGCAAGGTCCCCAGCACACGCGCCGGTTTGCCAGCCTCGGCCAAGGCGACCTCCGCTTCCGCATGCACGATGCGCTCCGTCCCGTCTGGCCGCACGATGCGGTGATCGATGCGATATCCCTTCCCGTCGCGCACGACCGCATCGATCGCATCGGTCACCGTGCGACGGTCATCGGGATGGACGGCGGCGAACAGCCGCGCGAATGTTGCCCGGAATTCCTGTGGAGCGAAGCCAAGAACGCGGTACATTTCGTCGGACCAGGCCAGACTCCCGGCCGCAAAATCCCATTCCCAGCTGCCGAGATTGGCGATGCGCTGCGCCTTGGCAAGCCTCGCCGTGCGATCATTGAGATTGCGGATCAGGGAGTTGACGTCCCCGACGAGCCGGCCGATCTCATCGGCTTCGCTGCCTGCCGGCGTGCGCAGCATGGGGCTATCGCTTTCAAGCAGAAGGTGCAGCTCGTCCGAGATGCGCCTGATGGGCAGGGTGACGACCAGGAACACCACGAGAACCGTACCCGCGGAGATCGCCGCCACCTCGAGCGCAAGCAGGAACAGGATATTCCGGGTATAGATCCACGATCGGTCGCGCAGCTGCGAGCGCGAAAGGTACAGCGTCATCGTCCCGACGGTGGCCGAGCGGTCGAAGGGCGAGTGGATCGGACGCACGATTGCATCGAGTTGCCCGGCGGTCCCGGACCGCGACCGCATCACTTGATACAGCATGGTTCCCGATGCGGTGATGCGGACCCCGGCTACGATGTTGTTTTGCATCAGACCGACGGCAATCTGCCGGGCAAGCTCCCGGTTCTTCAGAAAGGCGGCGATCTCGGCCGTGGTGTCGACCGTGGCGACGAGCTGCCGCAACTGACTCTGCAGGCGGTCATACTCGCGACGTTCCACGCTGCGGCCCGATGCGAATGCGAACACCAGTCCCAGCAACAATGCCAGCGAGAAGATGACAACGGTGGTGCGCACCACCACTCTGCGCGGGGCCAGCCGTGCCACAAACCGCTGCAGCGGATCAAGGCTTACCGAGATCAAGAACCACCCGCACTTGCTTGGTGACCGCGGAACGCTCGACGTACGCGATGGCGTCCGGGTTGTGTGCCACGAGTTCGACGGCGGCGCGCGCATCGGGCGCCTGGTAGGGCGGGTTGGCCTGACCGGAAAATACCAGCCGCGCCCAATACGAGCCGACTTCGGCGAGCGACCAGTGGATCAGTTCCTGGTAGAAAAGCCGTCGCTCGGTTGTGTCGGCGAGATCGATCGGCAGCGCGGCTGCTCCGGAGGGCAGCTGTCTGAAACGGCCCATGAAGATGTCGATCACCTGGTCGCGGGTCAACGCGCTGATGTGACTTTCAGGGTTGACGATCACGACCATGTCGTGACGCCCCGGCGCCTGCGCGACCGCCGCCGCCGGCAGAACCGCGGATAGGAACAATGCTGCGAGATATGAGGGGCGCATGGGATCAGAACGCGAAGTCGAGAGCCACTCCCGCGACGGTCATGGATGCGTGGCCGAAGGGCGGAACGTTGTAGTCGAAGATCAGCATGCTTTGGTGCAGCCAGATGTGATCGACTTGCGCCTTGATGTCCATGTGGGGAGCGAAGTCGTAGCGCACGCCGAGCGCGAAGTCGCGCTGAGTCGTCTGCGCGGCGACCTGGGCTTGATAGACGCCCTCGATCAGCGGCTCGAACACCGGGAGCGGCGGAAGCCCTGCCGGCTGGGTGCTCGCGAAGCTGTCGGAGATGGAATAGAGCGCGTAGGGGGTCACTTGCGAGAGCCGCCAGCCGAGCAGCAGGTAGCCGGTATTGGCCTTCGGGCCCGTCACATAATCGGAGTCCAGACGGGCGTAGACCGCGGTGGCGCGCAGCCGGTTGCCCGTATAGCTGGTACCAAACCCCATCACCAGCACGTTCTGCGGCGACTTCGTCAACTCATCGGCGAACGCCGCCGCTTGGGGGAAGTGGGTCCCGAGAAGGGCCCGCGCGAGGGGGTTGGCGCTGGTATCATGGTTATGGAACTGGACCAGCACGACGAGCGTCTCCCAGTCACCCTCGAGGTACCGGCCAGTGATGCCGAGCACCGTGTTGTTTCCCATGCTCGTGACGGAACCGTTGGCGTTGCCTATCTCGTACGGCAGCCCTCCGCCGAACAGCCGCAGCTTCCCGACGCCGCTGCCGATGACCCGCGTTAGCGTGAGGTCCGCGCCGTCGAAATGATTGCTCGGCAGCAGGCCATAGACCTCTTCGGGCGGCCGGATGGGGAGGTAGGAATAACCGACGTCGGGTGTCGCGCCCCGCAGGTACAGGCTCAGGCCGATCCGCCCCGCGCGTACCATGACGGTCTGGTTCGGCTCGTAGCGCAGGAAGGCACGCGCAAGCTCAGGCTGCCAGAGGCCGAACGCATTGCGCCGCACGATGCCCTGGAACTGCGCGTTGAGCCCGAAGGAAGTGTTGACGCCGAGCTGCAATCCGAGCAGCGAATCGGTGCCGAAATCGATTTCTCCCGCCCGGGCGCCGTGTCCCTGGCCGACGGAGCGGCGGAAGGCGAGTCCGGGGGAGTCCTGATAGACGGCGCCGAGCGTGCCAAAGGCGTCGAGCTTCAGCGGCGTGGCGCCGAAACCGCTGCCCGATGCGAACAGATCGCCGGCGTGCGCGCCAGTGGCCGCAGCCGCGAGCAGCGCGGTCAGTGCCAGCCACCGCCTCGCGGGTCGGTCAGGCCGGAAACGGCGTCGGAGAGTCTCCCCGCCTCGACGGACCGAGGCGGATCTGTCGGCGACCCTCGGGTCATACAGCGTTCTGAGCATGCCCCGAGAATAGGGAACTCGCGGTAGCCAATCTGCGACAGGCGTCCCCAAGCCGGCCTTCAACGTGTGACTCAGTTCCGATACCGCAGGTGCGTGGATCGGTCAGCAGCCGGCATCACCGTCGCGATCCATTTCTGGCCTCTGCCAGGAGAGCCGGCGGGACACGGTGACGAATCATGTGGTGTCGCTGAGGTCGCCGAAGCAATCCGGCAAAGCCTGCGGCAGCCGCCCTGCCGTGCGCAGATGACCAGGCCGTCCCACGGGCAACCGGGGCATAGACAGCCGGAATTCCAGCCGGATCCCGGTCATACATAGGCTTATGACTCAATTGCTTGCAGCGCCCGCCAACCCCGAACCCAATCCATCCCGGGCACAGTGCTGGCACACCGGATCTCAGCGCGGCAAATTCCTGGCACGCAGGCTCGGTCGTGTCGCGGTTCGGACGAGGGTTGTCGGCCCATACATAAACCGATGTCTCACGCCGTGAGCACCGGAACAGCGCCAGATCATCTCCGGCAAGCCTCCTAGGGCTCCGGCCCGCCTCCAAAACGCCATACCTTGAATTGCGTTAAATACGTACTTCATGCACAATACAGATATTGCAGGAGTCCATCATTGTGCATTCGGAACAGATCACTACGGTGACTTCAGCCGACTTCCAGCGAAACATCGGGCGATACCAGGATGAGGCGCTGAAGAAGCCGGTTGCCATCACCAAGAACGGACGCCTGCGGACCGTGTTGATTTCGGCGGAGGAATACGCACGGCTCAAACGGCGCGATCGCCGAGTGATCACCGCTGGCGAGGTATCGGACCGCCAGACCGCGGCGCTTCGAGACGCCAAGGTGCCGGAGCGGCTTGCCGGCCTCGATGCCGAGCTCAAAGACTGAGAGCCGTGAGCGTCCCGGATCCCCACTCGGGCCTCGTCATTCATTACGCCTATCTGTGGAAACGTGAACATGACGAAGGACACGAGGCGGGAAGCAAGGACCGCCCTTGCGCCATCGTGCTATCGGTTCCGGACGACGACGGGGAACAGGACGTCATCGAACCACCCATCACGCACAGCCCGCCGGTGCGCCTGGATGAGGCCATACAGATCCCGCCAGCGACCAAGCAGCGCCTGGGACTCGATTCTGAGGGCTCGTGGATCGTCCTCACCGAAGCACATGAGTTCGCGTGGCCGGGGCCCGACCTGCGTCCCGTGCCCGGACGCGACAATTCGACAATGGTGTACGGCGCATTGCCGCCGAAATTCTTCGCTCATGTCTGCAACCGATTTCTCGAGCGCATTGCACGAGACAACGCCAAGACGGTCCGACGCACAGAGTGACGCTCACCCAACCCCAATGACACTTACGTAACACCATACGCGGGACGCATCAGGCGGTAGCGAGCGCGGGCCTTTTTGGACCCGGGTACCGCGCCGAGAACAGGCCGCGAAATCGCTCGATGACTTCAATGGCTCACAAGCGTGCTGCGACCCCCAGCGCACCTGCCCTGTGCGCCGTGCGCCCACGCGAGCGCGACCGTGTTACCGCGCCGCCAAGGGCGGCGCGGCCTCGCGAGCACTGGTGACCGTGTCGATCACGCTTGGCGGACGGCATCGCCGGTGAGCAGCCCTGTCTCCCCGGGTCGGACCGGTATCCGCACGCACTATTGGCAAGACATGCCGGGGGGCCCGAGCGACCATCAGGTCAACAGGAAAGCGCTGCTTGCATTACCATTAACAGGCTTGGCTTTAGGCGGGAGAGGTCCGCGCTGCGGGCAGGAAGGGCCCGGTCGGCGGGCACATTTCCTTGAGAGCAAGCAGCCCGATCCTGCGCCGAGCCCTCGGCCGCGACGCGCAGAGTCGGGCCGATGAGGCGGACAAGCCAGCCCCCGCCTCGGGTACGAGGAATGAGGAACCGAATACTTCGCGTGCTGGCCAACGGCAAGTGGAACGGCCGCGCCACCGGCTCGGCACCCCAGGGGGCCTGCGGCCAGCGCCCCGGTCGATCGAGCACCGTGTGCGTGCTCGCGCTGCTGCTGTGCTCGGCGAGCGCCCTGCGCCTCGCCGAGGCGGCCGCGCGCGTGCCTTACACGATCAAGTGGACATCCACTGGCAAAGGCACGATCAACTCAACGCTGAAGATGACCTCGCAGCTGGCGGCGCTGCGCACCAGCGCACCGGTCGGCCCATTTGGGCTGATCGCCCGCGCGCGCGGCGATCTGAAGCGCTTGCAGACCGTGCTGGACAGCTTCGGCTACTACGACGGCAAGATCACGATCACGATCGACGGCGTGCGCCTCGGCAGCGCCGGCCTCGGCAAGGCCCTGACCGCCCTGCCAAAGGGCAAACGTGCGCACGTACGGATCACGCCGGTACTCGGGCCGTTGTTTCACATCGGCCGCATCGAGATCGAGGGGACGCTTCCGAAGGGGATGAAAGGGGCACTCGGACTGGCCACGGGGGCCCCGGCGGTCGCATCCGATGTCCTGGCGGCCGGCGCGCGGCTGCAGCGGCGATTGGAAGACGCCGGGTACGCGCTCGCAACGGTCGCCAAGCCCGTCGCCTACGAAGAGCCCGCGCAGCACGTGCTCAATCTGACCTTTCGCGTCCACAGCGGCCCGCGTGTCCGGATCGGATCGATTCGCATCCAGGGCCTGCGCCACGTTCGAAAAGCGCTCGTCATCCGGCAACTGCCGCTGCATACCGGTGACCTTTACGATACCGCCAGCGTCGAGAAGGCCCGGCAGGATCTGCTGCGCCTTGCGCTGTTCTCGAACGTCACGGTCCGGCGGGGCGCCCCCGATCGGCGGGGGCGCGTGCCGCTCACGTTTCACCTCAAGGAAAGCAAGCGCTTCGCCGTCGGCGTCAGCGCCGCCTACTCGAGCGACCTCGGCGGCAGCAGCGGCGTGCACTGGAGCGACCGCAACGTGCTCGGCGCCGGACAGCGGCTCGATGTCTCGGCGACGGCCATCGATCTTGGGGGCACGGTCAGCACCGGCGTCGGCTACGATGCGCGCGTCGACTATGCAATCCCGGATTTCCATCGCCGCGATCAGACGCTCGGGTTCTCGGTCACCGCGCTGCGACAGACGCTGGAGGCCTATACGCAAAACGGTGAGATGGCGCGCGCGAGGCTCACTCGCAGGCTCTCGCGCGACTGGACCGCAAGCGCCGGGGCCGGCTACGAGCACGAGTTCATCATCCAGCAGGACCGGAACTACACCTACAACCTGCTGTCGATACCGCTCGCGGCGCGCTTCAATTCCACCGATCTGTCCTCGCCGCTGCTCGATCCGACCCACGGCTTCAAGATCTCGCTGAGGGCGGCCCCGACGCTCTCCTCGAGCGTCTCCGGCCAGCAGTGGTTCGTCATTCTGCAGGGCAGTATTGCCACGTACTTCGACCTGCATCGGCTCTTGCCGAGCGATCCCCCCGGACGCACGGTGCTCGCCGCTCGGCTGCTCGCCGGCGTGGCCGAAGGGGCCAGCCAGTTCAGCCTGCCACCCGATCAACGCTTCTACGCCGGCGGCAGCGGCACGGTGCGCGGCTATGCCTATCAGTCCGTCGGCCCGCAGTTTGCCAATG
This sequence comes from Pseudomonadota bacterium, assembly GCA_021798335.1. Lineage (GTDB taxonomy): Bacteria > Pseudomonadota > Gammaproteobacteria > Steroidobacterales > Steroidobacteraceae > 13-2-20CM-66-19. The sequence goes on from JAJZMI010000079.1 coordinate 13,710, forward strand.
GCTATCCCGAAGGCGGCACGAGCATGCAGGCGGTCAATCTCGAGCTGCGCCAGCGCATCGGTACGACATGGGGCGCCGTCCTGTTCGCCGATGGCGGCGGTGTCGCCGCCGGCTCGGAAAGCGTATACCGTGTCGGTGTGGGAATAGGTGTTCTCTATTACACCTCCATCGGTCCGATCCGCCTCGACGTCGCCGTACCGACGCGCCCGCTGCGCAATGGCGGCAGTTTCCAGGTCTACATCGGCCTCGGGCAGGCGTTCTGATGCGCCGGGCGTTGCACATCGCGGCCTGGAGCTTCGGCGCAATGCTGCTGCTGGCCGTGCTCGGCGTCGGGGCAGTGATTGTCGCGGGCAATACCCGCGCCGGGCGCCATCTGATCGAACGCGAGACCCTACAGCTCTCCTCGGGGCGTGTGCGCATCGCGGGCCTCGGCGGCCGCTTCCCCGACCACATCGAGATCGTCACGGTGCAATTGAGCGACTCCAAGGGCGCCTGGCTGCGCGCCGCGCACGTCTCGCTGCGCTGGTCGCCCCTGGCGCTGCTCGCGTGGGACCTGCACGTCGATCGGTTTGCGATCGGTGAGGTCGATGTGCTGCGCCGACCGGTGCGCTCCCGCTCGGGCCGCGCGCACAGTCCGGTGCGCATGCCGGCCATCGATATCGATCACTTCCGGATCCACACGCTGCAGCTCGAACCGGCCGCCGCCGGCACCCTGGCGCGCCTCAGTGTCCGCGGATCGCTCCACTATCGATCGATGACCGATGCGCGCGCGACCCTGCTCGCACGGCGCACCAACGGCATGGGGCTGTACACGCTGCGGTTGCGGACGACACCCTCGACAGTGGATGCCCGCGTCAAGCTCGAGGAGCCGGCGGACGGGCCCTTGCAACATTGGCTCAAACTCCCGGGGCTCGGCCCCCTGGCGCTCGAGGCGAGCATCGAAGGTCCACCCCACGCGGAAACGCTGCGCCTGAGCGCGCACGCAGGCAAGCTCCTCGCCGAAGCCCATGGAACGATCGACCTCGGCCGGCGCTCGGCCGATCTGACCTACGCAATCACCTCTGCGGCGATGCATCCTCGCCCGGGTCTGAGCTGGCGGCACATCGCCCTCGTGGGCCGCTGGCGCGGGCCGCTGGCCACGGCACGGGCAAACGGGACGCTGGATCTGCAGGGCCTGAGGCTCCCCGACGGTTCGCGGCTGGGCACCCTCACCGCCACCCTGACGGCCAACGGTCGCATCCTCACGGTGCGCGCCCTGCTCCGGCATATCAGGCTGGCGGGCCACCCGCGGCTGCTGCGCGGCTCACCGCTGAGCCTGCGGGCGACCCTGCAGCTGCATGCGGCGCGCCGCCCGCTGCAGCTCGTCGCGACGGATCGTCTGTTCAACCTGCGCGCACGGCTACTGACAGCCGGCGCGCGCGCGGCCACGTTCGATCTGCGGCTGCCCCGACTGTCACTCCTGGCGGCGCTCTATCACGCGCGCATGCACGGGAGCCTGCGCCTTTTGGGCACGATCGCGCAGCGAGGCACGCGCACACGCCTCGCCGTCCGCGGCGCTGGCGCCGTGCGCGGCGCGGGCATTGCCGCCCGAATGCTCGGGCCCCGCACGCGCCTTCGACTCCAGGCGAGCCTGACGCCAACGACGGTACGCGTGCAGCGCTTTACGCTCTCGGGACGCGCGCTCACGGTGTCCGCGAGCGCCCGGGCGCAACGCAACCCGCCGGGCGATCCGGCCGGCGGGTTGCGCACACTGCATGCCCGTTGGCGGCTCGCCGTGCCCGATCTGGCCCGGGTTGCACCCGCGGCTGGCGGGTCGCTGGTGCTCACAGGCTCGGCAGATGGACCCTGGCACGCCCTGACGCTGCGCGCGCGGGCACACTCGAGCCTCTCCCTGCGTGGGGGACCGCCCGGAGTGCTGCAGGCCACCCTGCGGGCCCGCGGGTGGCCGTCCGCCACGAATGCCGTACTGCGGGTCCGCGGCACGGTGGCCGGCGCGCCGCTCGCGCTCGACGCCTCGCTGCTGCGCTCGACGCTTGGCATCTATCACCTCGAGGTTCGACGCATGACCTGGAGGAGCCTGAGCCTCACGGGCTGGGCGCGTTCGGGCTCGAGCCTCGCATCCACACAAGGCCGGCTGCGCCTGAGCATCGCGCACCTGGCGGATCTGCAGCCCGTGCTCGCAACGACGCTCGCCGGCCGACTCGAGGGGACCCTCGCACTGGCCCCGGTGGCGGGCCTCGCGGGCGCCCGCATACAGTTACTCTTCCACGACCTGCGGATGCACGGGCTGCAGGGCGATGTCGGGCTCTCGGCCGCAGGCCCCCTCGATGCGCTGCGCATACGGCTCACCGCCGAGTCACCCGACATCCACGGCGCGCCGGCAAGCCTGATGGCCACCGCACGGCTCGAGCGCCGGTCCCGGTCGCTCGATCTGATGGACTTCAATGCGCACTATCGCGGTCAGACGCTGCGGCTGCTCTCGCCGTCGCAAGTGGGGTGGGCCGGCGGTCTCGCGGTGCGCAATCTGCGGCTGGGAATCCAGCACACCGTCATCGCGCTCGACGGGAAACTCTCCCCCACGCTCGATATCCGTGCATCGATTCATCGGCTCGATGCCGGACTCGTTGATGCGTTCGCACCGCACCTGCTCTCCGCGGGCACCCTGGACGCCGAGGCACGCCTCATTGGCCGCCGCGCGGCCCCGGCCGGCCACGTGTCGCTGCAGATCGCTGGCCTGAGATTCGCCGGCTCGCAGACGCAGGGACTGCCGCCGGTCAACCTGCGCGGTCGCGCACGCCTGAGCGCCGGGATGGCCACGGTTTCCGCCCAGCTCGTGGCCGGGCCGGCCTCGCGCCTGTCGCTGAGCGGTCACACGTCACTCAGCCGCAGCGGACACCTTGCCCTGAAACTCACCGGCAGGATGGACGTGGCGCTGGTGAACGCCATCCTCGAGGCCAGAGGCGAGCGCGCCGCGGGCACGCTCACCGTCGATGCCCGCGTCAGTGGCAGGGTACAAGCCCCACGGATCCGTGGCGTCGTCACTCTCGCCAACGGGGATCTGCGCGACTACGCTGCAGGCGTCCACGTCGACGATATCAACGCGCGCCTCGTCGGCGACCAGGGCGTCTTGAAGATCTCGAGCCTGACGGCGCGGGCCGGGACGGGCCACCTGTCCGCGAGCGGCACGATCGGAATCCTCCAGCCGCGCATGCCGATCGATGTCGCGCTGATCGCCCATCGAATCCAGCCGATCACCAATGACATCCTGACCGCCAATCTCGGCGCCGACATCCACGTGCGGGGCACGCTGCGCGATCGCCTGCAGATCACCGGCACCATCGAGCTGCACCACGCCGCGATCAGCATCCCGAACGCACTGCCGCCGAATGTCGCGACACTGGATGTGATCCGCCCCGGACAGGCGGCACGGCCGCTGCGCGCAGCGCACCGGCTGGTGATCGGCCTCGGACTGACCCTGGACGCGCCGCAATCCATCTTCGTCCAGGGAAGAGGCCTCGACGCCCAGCTCGGGGGCAAGCTCGAGATCACCGGCACTTCGGCCCATCCTCGCGTGAGCGGCGGCTTCGCGATGACCCGCGGTACGTTCTCGCTGGCGGGCACGAGACTCGAGTTCACCCGCGGCCGAGTCAGCTTCAACGGCGAGGGCCTGAGGCACCGGATCGATCCCACGCTCGATTTCGTCGCGCAGAGCAGCGTCATGTACACCTCCGCGACGACGGTCACGCTGCGTATCACGGGTTTCGCGGACGACCCGCGCATATCGCTCTCGAGCACCCCGCGCCTACCGCAGGACGATCTGCTCGCGTTGCTGCTGTTCGGCGAGCCCGCCTCCCGACTGTCGCCCTATCAGCTCGGCGAGACCGGCGCCGCCCTTGCCACCCTGGACGGACTCGGCGGATCGGGCGCGAGCAGCCTCAATCCCCTGACCTGGATCCGGCGCCACCTGCATCTCAACACCCTGTCGCTCGCAAGCGCCCAGCCGAACGTGGGCCTCGGCGCCGCTCCGGGCACGCACACCGGCGGCGCAAGCGTCATCGCCGGCAAGTATCTCTCGAACAACATATACGTCGCGGCGATGCACACGACCCAAGGCACCAGCCAGATTCGCGTCGATATCGACCTGAGCCGACACCTGAAACTCGAGACACGTCTGGGTAACGGTACTGCGACCACGCAAGGGACGACCCCACAGAACGATCCCGGCAGCAGCATCGGACTCGCCTATCAGCTGCGGTACTGACTGCGCGAGCCGTGATGCCGGACTGATGCGACAGCCGGATGCGATATGATGGCCGTTCGGACCACACCCTGCTGGAGGCTAGACGTCACATGGCGAAAGAACACTTTCCGATTGATCTGAAGCAGTTGCGGCCCCTGAAGCTCGATCCGAAGCTCGGCGCGATGACCGAGACGCAAAAAGCGGACCTCCGCCACAACATCCAGCTGTGCCGCAATGCAATCGTCTTCTTCACGGCCCTGGCGGGCGCCAAGGGACTGTCCGGGCACACCGGCGGCGCGTACGACACCGTGCCGGAAGTGATGATCATTCGGGGCTTCATCGCCAACGGCGCGCCCATCGTGCCGGTCATCTATGACGAGGCCGGCCACCGGGTCGCCACGCAATACCTGCTCGCCGTGCTCGACGGGGCGATGCCGGCGGAGCGACTGCTGCATTATCGCGAATTCGACAGCGGCCTGCCCGGACACCCCGAGAAGCACCTGACACCGGGCGTGCAGTTCAGCTCCGGCCGGCTCGGCCACCTGTGGGCGTTCTGCAATGGCGTCGCCATGGCCAATCCCGACAAAACCGTGGTCCTGCTCGGTTCCGATGGAAGTCAGATGGAAGGCGACAACGCGGAGGCGGCACGACTGGCTGTGGCGCACCAGCTCAACATCAAGGTTCTGGTGGACGACAACAACGTCACGATCGCCGGACATCCCCAGCAATACATGCCGGGCTATGACCTCAGCCGTACCCTGTCCGGCTATGGCCTGACGCTCGCCACCACCCTGGGCGAGGATCTCGATGCGCTGTACACCGATCTGGCGCGAGCATTCTCCGACACGCGGCCGCAGGCCGTCGTGATCAAACGCCCCATGGCGCCGGGCATCCCCGGGGCCGAAGGCAGTCCGAGCGCTCACGAGGTGCTCAAACCCGAGATCGCGATCGCCTATCTCGATGCCCAGGGCGCTCCGGAGGAGGCGATCGCCCTGCTCAAGGCGGCCCAGCCCGAGAAATGTCCGCTCACCTATCGCGGCTCGGCCGGCGTGGGCAAGAACCGTGATGATTTCGGCAAGATCCTCAACGGGATTCTCGATCAGATGAGCCCCGCGCAGCGTATCGCCAGCGTCCGGGTGTTCGACAACGATCTCGAGGGCTCGTGCGGGCTGCATCACGTTCGCAAGCAGCATCCGGAGGTGTTCGTCCGCGGCGGCATCATGGAGCGCGGCAATTATTCGGCCGCGGCGGGCTTTGGCTCCGAGCCCGGCAGGCAGGGCATCTTCGCCACCTTCAGCGCCTTCCTGGAGATGTGCGTGAGCGAGATCACGATGGCGCGCTTGAACTTCGCCAATGTCCTCGCCCACTTCAGTCACAGCGGCGTCGACGACATGGCGGACAACACCTGCCATTTCGGCATCAACAGCATGTTCGCCGACGGCGGTGTAACGCCGGTGCACGGCGAGGACGCGACGCGGCTGTACTTTCCGGCCGACCGCCATCAGTTCGCCGCCTGCCTCAAGCGCATCTTCAACGATCCGGGGCTGCGGTTCATCTTCTCCACCCGCTCGCCCGTGCCCGACATCCTGGATGCGGACGGCAAACCGCTCTATGAAAACAAGTCATTCGAGCCCGGCAAGGACTCCATCGTGCGCGCCGCCCCGCCCGGTGGCGGGTACATCGTGGCCGTCGGGGAAACCGTGTACCGCTCTCTCGACGCGCTCATCACGCTGGCCGAGCAGGGCGTCGGAGTGGGCCTGGTGAACAAGTCGACGCTGAACGTCATCGACCGGGAGATGATGGCCCGGCTGGCGAGCGCGCCGTTCGTGCTCGTCACCGAGGGATGGAACGTGCGTACGGGTCTCGGCAGCCGCTTCGGCAGCGAGTTGCTGCGGGCCGGATTCAAAGGGCGCTACGAGCACCTCGGCACGCATCGCGAAGGCTGCGGCGGACTGTGGCAGCAAATGGGGCATCAGGGCCTCGACCCGGCCGGGATCGCCCGCGCCGTGCGAGCGCTGCTCGACTGATCCGCCGATCGCCGCGGCGCGCTCCCCGCAGCCCCGGCGGCGGGCGCGCCGCCGGGGCGAGGCGCTGGCGCATGGGCGCGGCCGGAAGGCCGCCCCGGCCCCGGGGGCGCAAGCGGCGCTCCCACGGGCCGATTGCCCGCCCCGCGCGGTTGTAACGCCGCGGCCGCCCGCGCCGCAGCGCTCGCCGAACGTGTCGCGGCATGGCCCGCGTGTTCCTCGCTTCCTGAGCCTCGGCGGCACCCTCGAGAAGGCGCTTTCCCGTCCCCTCGGGGCCGCAATCGCCACAAGTCACTTGTCCGAGTATATACTCGCGGGGGATTTGCCACCGGGATCGCGCCCATGAGCGGACCAACGACCAACCGGCGCCGCCTACTCCTCGGCGCGATGGCAGGCACTGCCGCATTGGCGACCCGGCGGTCCTGGGCGATCGTCCCGCAGCAAGCCCAGAGCGGTCTCACCGTCCGGGCCGATGCCCCCATGGCGTGCTATGCATTCGATCTGGCCGACGTGAAGATGCTTCCCGGCCCCTTCCGTGACAACATGGTGCGCGACCTCGATTATCTGGCCTCGTTCGACTGCGGCCGGCTCCTCGCGCCGTTCCAGAAAGCCGCAGGCCTGCCCACCCGTGCGCCGAATCTCGGCGGGTGGGAGAGCGAGGGGCTCGCCAGCCACTACTGCGGACATTTCATGTCCGCCGCCGCGATGATGTATGCGCACACGCGCGATCCGCGGCTCGCGGTCAAGATCGACTATCTCTTGCCGCGGCTCGCCGCATGCCAGCAGGCCAACGGCCGCGATGACCCCGAATTCGCCGGCTACTGCGCCGGCATCCCGAACGGCAAGCCGGGGCTGAGGCGGGCGCTGACGGGCGATATAGACGTCGGCAATCCCGATGCGCTCTTCAGTTTCAACTTGAATGGTCTTTGGTCGCCCTGGTACACGATTCACAAGATCATGGCCGGCCTGCGCGACGTCTACCTCCACATGGGGCGCGCGCAGGCCAAGCGCATCCTGGTCGGCATGACCGAGTGGGCCGCGCAGTTCCCGCGCCGTCTGAGCGGCGCACAGATGCAAAAGATGCTGATCAGCGAGCAGGGCGGCATGAACGAGGTGCTCGCGGACGTCTACGCCATCACCGGCAAAGAAGACTACCTGACGCTGGCGCAGCAATTCAACGAAAACTCGCAACTCGATCCGCTCATGCGCCGGCAGGACATCCTGAACGGCCTACATTCCAACCAGTACATCCCCCGGGTCATCGGGCTTGCCACCCAGTACGAACTCACCGGCAACCGCAACTACCGCACCGGCGCGGAATTCTTCTGGGAGAACGTCGCCCGCCAGCGCAGCTATGTCTTTGGGGGCAACGGCAACCACGAGGACTTCTTCCCGATCGGGGATGCCTGGCAGCAGCTCTCGGTCAGTTCCGCCGAGAGCTGCTGCACGTACAACATGCTCAAGCTCACCAATCATTACTTCTGCTGGAACGCCGCCATGGAGGCGGCCGACTTCTTCGAGCGCGCGGTGGTCAATCACATCCTGGGCTCCCAGGACCCCGAAACCGGAATGATGACCTACTACATGTCGATGGAGCCCGGCCATTTCAAGACCTTCTCGACGCACTGGGACTCATGCTGGTGCTGCTGCGGCACCGGCATGGAGAATCACTCGAAGTACGCGCGCGGCGTGTACTTCCACCAAGGCGACACGCTGTGGGTGAATCTCTATATCGCCTCGGAACTTCACTGGAAGCACAAAAGCCTCACGATCCGCCAGCGAACCGCCTTTCCGAACGGCACCCACGTGCGCATCGAAATCTCCGCAGCGCGTCCCGCGCACGCTACCCTCAGGCTGCGACATCCGTATTGGTCAACGCCCGGCATGACGCTGACACTGAACGGCACGCCCCTCGATCCCGGTCCGCCCGGCCGGTATCTCGAGCTTACGCGTGACTGGCAGGATGGCGACGTCATTGAGATCGAGCTGCGCATGCCGCTGCGGATCGAGCGTATGCCACACCATCCTTCGACGTTCGCCATTCTCGCCGGCCCCACAGTGCTTGCCGCGGTGTTCGGCGGTGCATTGATGACCCCTCCCGTCCCCTATGCTGATGGCAATCAGCTGGAGTGGGCCGAAGTACCCAACCCCCCCACCGTCCATCGCCTGGCGATCGGGGGAAGACCCGTCGAAAGCTGGGTCACGCCAGACCCGCGGCAACCCCTCGTGTGGCACACGCGCGGCGTAGGACGCCCGACGGATGTCCGGCTTGTGCCCTACTACAGCGTCGCCCACGAACGCTATGTCGTGTACTTCGACGACGTGCCTGTGGCACCGAACCTCGCGACGTAATCGCGAACGGGCAAGGGCGCGCAAACCGCGGAACCGGTCGGGAATTGATCACGCGACGGTCCGCGGACGATGCCGAGTACATCGCTGTGCATCACCAGCATCAGGCACTTTCCAGACGTACAGCGCGCGCGTCCCTCTGTGCGCCATTCTGC
>JAJZMI010000235.1 GCA_021798335.1 Pseudomonadota bacterium
CGGCCCGTGCGCACGTGCCACAAACCCGATTCGAGACGCTCAGCTTCAACCGCGGCGCCCTCGATCTGCGACTCACCGCCCCATCGATCGAGGCCCTGAACGATCTGGTCCAGGCGCTCGGCCAGCAGGGCTGGAAGGCACGCCTGACGCGCGCAAACCCCACGCCCGGCGGGTTTCGCGGCAGCCTGCACATCTCCCGCGGGAGCTGACCGGTGCGCACACTGTCTTTGCCGTCCCTGCGCTCGCTCTCGCCTCGCGAGCGACGTACCGTCGGCATCGGCGGTGTGCTCGCCGCCCTATTGTTCGTGATGGCCGTCATCCTGCCGTTGGAACGGCACGTCACGCAATTGCGCCGGGCGGTCGAGCGCAAGCAGGCCAACCTCGCCTGGATGCGCCGGGTTGCCCCGGAGCTTGCCGCGGCCGGCACGCCGCCGGCGGCGGCGCGTGAGCCGCTGATCGTGCTGATCGACCAGTCGGTCCGCCAAGCCGGTCTGGGCGGGGCGCTCGTGGCCAGCGCCCCGAGCGGCACCGGCCTGAGCGTGCAACTGCACGACGCCCCCTTCGACCCGCTGGTCATCTGGCTGGCGCGCCTGCGCCAGCAGGACGGCGTACAGGTCACCGGCGCACAGATCCGGGCCGCCGGCGGACCCGGTCGGGTCGACGCCTCACTCACGCTCAAACAGTCCTGAACTTGAAACGCGTCCTGCCCATCCTGCTCGCCGCACTCGTATTCGTGACGGTACTCATCGCGCATCTGCCGGCGACCTGGGTGCTGCCGGCGCTGCGTGGTCGGCTGCGATGCGCCAGCGCCGCCGGCACGGTGTGGAACGGGGACTGCACGGGCGCGATCATCGAGGGGCTCTCCCTGAATCAGCTCGCCTGGCACGTGCAAGCGCCGGCACTGCTACGGGGCCGGCTCGTCGCCCGGCTGAGCGCGGTGCGGCACGGCGCCTCGGCGAGCGGCACGCTGAGCCTTGCGTGGCACGGTCCGATCGCGGCCCGTGATGTCTTCGCCCGCGTGCCGATCGATCCCGAGATCCTGCCGGCAGTGCCCGCCTACATCGCCGGCACGATCGAGGCGCACCTGGAGCGTGTCGTCATCGCACGCGATGGCGCGCTCGAGTATCTGCGCGGGCGCGTCACGCTGCTGCACCTGGTCGACAGCAGCGGCCAGGTCACGCCCCTCGGCAGCTTCGCCGCGACGTTTCCCGGCAACAGCGGCGAGCCGATCGGCCGCTTGCACGACTTGGGCGGACCGCTCGCACTGCGGGGCACGCTGCGCCTGACCGGCGCGCCCGGCTATGCGCTGCGCGCCGAGGTTGCTCCCCGCGCGAGCGCTTCACCCTCGCTGCTGCAGGCGCTGCAGTATCTCGGTGCGCCGGATGCCGCAGGGCGCCGGCCCTTCGACCTGGAGGGTAGCTATTAATCAGCGGCGGCGGGGGATCTGCCCGCGCGTGTCAAACGTTCGCGATGCTTCATGGCTCGGAGTGAACGCGCGTCCCTGGGAAACTGTTAGAGACGCGCTCAGACCTCGGTGAAGATCCGCATCAGCGGAAAGTAGAGCCCGGCCCGCACCGGTTCGGGTCCAAGCTCACGGGCCAGTGCCGCATACACGGTGAGCTGCGCGCGGTAACGCTGTACTTCCCGGTCGATGAAATCCTCGAGCCGGCCTCCCTCGTGCTCGCCGGTCTTGAAGTCGATGACCCATCGCACGCCGTCCTCATCGACGAACGAGCGATCGATGACCACGCTGCGCAGGCGCCCATCGGCAAGACCCGTCAACGCCAGTTCGCTGCGCGCCTCGCGGTGGCCGCGGGCCAGGATCCAGCGGCCGCGAGGATCCTCCAGGGTGCCCTCGAGCGCCGCCACGACCCGTCGGGTCGCCCCTTCGAGCTCGCGCTGCGGCACACCGAGGCGGCGCAGCCGGGCGGCATAGTCGGCCGCATGGTCCGTAACCGCCGCGCGCTGCGGCAGGGCGTCGGCCTCGGCCCAGCGCTGCAGCTCCCCGTGCACGACCGTGCCAACATGGCGGGCGGTCTGCTGCACCCAGCTGAACTGCGGCGGCTCGAGCGACTCGCCCCCGAGCGGCAGATGCTCGAGTGCCGGCACCGCGGACAGTGACGGCGGGCACCAGGGCTCGCGCAGGCGCATCCCACCCTCGAGCGGCGGGTCCGGCGGCGGCGCCTGCACCGGCACTGCCGCCAGCGGCTCGAGCGTGGCCAGGAAATCCGTGCCCAGGGCGGGCCACAGACGCGCCAGCGGGGTACCGCGCCGCGGGCGCGCCGCACCATCGTCCCCAGAGGGATTCAGCGTCGCATACAGATGGAGCGAGCGCCTGGCGCGCGTGGCCGCCACGTACAGCAGGCGCAACTGCTCATGCGCAGCGCGCTGCTCGCGCAGGCGCTTGATCAGCGCGCCGACCCCGCGCGGATCCTCCGCGCCGACCGGCGGCGCCGGCGCGAGCAACAGGTCGCTCGAGCCGGGCGCGACGCGCGGCAGATCGAGCCAGCGCAGCAGCGGCTCGCGTTCGTGATTGCCGCGCCGGCCGAGCCCGGGAATCAGCACGTGGTCAAACTCGAGCCCCTTGGCATGATGGATGGTCAGGATCTGCACCGCCCGATCGCTGCGTGCCCGCGGCTCGGCATACAGTCCGCCGAGCAACTCATCGAGCGCGCCGGCGCCCTCCCGCTCGATCGCCCCGGCGCGCTCGCTCACCGCCGTGAAATAGGCGCGCGCGTGCCGCAGCTGCTGGCGGGGATAGGCATCCGCACCACCCAGGCGCAGCCAGGTCTGCTCGAGCCAATCGGCCAACGGCAACCGTCCGCGCCCCGCCAGGGACTCGGTGAGCACCGCGCGCACGCGCTGCACGCGCGCACGCTCGGCGCTCTCGAGCCGCTCCAAGCGTTCGGCGTCGTGCAGCGCTTCCCACGGCAACTGACAGTCCCGGCGCCCCGACAGGTGGGTCAGAGTCGCCAGCGAGGCGCCGCACCAGGGCGCGCGCAGCACGGCAAGCCACGCTGTGCGATCGCCCAGATGACACAGCGCGCGTGTCAGCGCGACGAGATCGCGCACCACCGCCAGCGCCTGCAGCGGCACCAACTGCACGCCGATCGCCTCCACGCCTCGCGCCTGCAGCGCGGTGATGAGATGCTCGGCATGGCGGCGCGCGGCGACCAGGACCGCGATCGAGGCTTCGGGATCGGCACCCCTCAGAACAGCGATCCGCTCGAGCACCGCGGCGATCTCGGCCCGGTGGTCCTGTGAGCTGAACAGACGCAACTCCACCGCAGCGTCGATCTGCCCGCCCTGCAGCGCCGGGCTGCTCGGGCTGAAGGACACCGCGCTTTCGCGCAAATCATCCGTCGCCGGGAACAGCCGTCCGAACGTCCCGTTGCACCAGTGCACCAATGCGGGCACCGAGCGGAAGTTGCACTGTAAATGCAACGGCGTCAGCCGCAGCGCGCCAATACCCCGATCGCGCACGGCGAGAAAGCATCCCACCTCCGCTTCGCGGAACATGTAGATCGACTGCATCGGGTCGCCGACCACGAACAGCGTTCGGCCGTCGCCCGGCTCCCAGCCCGCCGTCAGCTTGGCCAGCAGCTCGATCTGCGCCGAGGAGGTGTCCTGGAATTCATCGACCAGGATGTGACGCAACCGAACACCGAGGC
>JAJZMI010000017.1 GCA_021798335.1 Pseudomonadota bacterium
ACTGGGACGTGCGGATCCTCGCCACCGATCTGGATTCCGAGATGCTCGCGCGCGCGCGCCGCGGAATCTACCCGCCGCAGCGCCTGCAGGGCATCTCGCCGCAGCGCCTGCAGCGGTTCTTCGTCGAACACTGCGAGAACGGCACCGTGGGCCGGCGCATCGCGCCCGAAGTGGCCGCCCTGGTCACCTTCAAGCAGCTCAACCTAATCGGCGCCCTGCCGATGAAAGGACCATTGGATGCCGTCTTCTGCCGCAATGTGGTGATCTACTTCGACAAGGATACGCAACGCGATTTGTTCGCCCGGATCGCCCGGCTGCAGCGTCCGGGCGACCTGCTCTTCCTCGGACATTCCGAGAGTCTGTTCAAAATCAGCGAGAGCTATGCGCTCATCGGCAAGTCAATCTACCGGCGGGTCTGAGCCCCCGGCGCCGCCGGATCCGCAGCCGGTGGTGCCGGGATTCGAGCACTTCGAGCGCCACTGGGACCGCGAGCACGGCTGGATCGTGAAGATCCTGCCGGGCGAGTACTACGTCACGCGCGGCGAAGAAGTCATCAGTACCGTGCTCGGCTCGTGCATATCCGCGTGCATACGCGACCCGCAACTGGCAGTCGGCGGCATGAATCACTTCATGCTGCCGCAGGATGCCACCGCCGGCGCCGACGCCTGGCTCGATCCGGCCGTCGGGCTCGCGACGCGCTACGGCTCGTACGCCATGGAGAGCCTGATCAACGATCTGCTGAAGCTCGGCGCGGTACGCGAGCGGCTGGAGATCAAATTGTTCGGCGGCGGGCAGGTGCTCGCCGGCATGTCCGACGTCGGGGAGCGGAACATCAAATTCATACGCGAGTACATGCGGATCGAGGGATATCCCGTTGCCGCCGAGGATCTCGGCGGCACGCAGCCGCGCAAGGTGCTCTATTTCCCGACCAGCGGACGGGCCCGCCTGCGCAAGCTACAGCCGGTGGAGAATCGCATCATCAGCCGCCACGAACAGCTGTACCTCGAGAGCCTCGGGCGGCACACCCCGAGCGGCGAGGTGGAGCTGTTCACGTGAGCGGACCGGGGAGCCTGCAGCCCGCCCGGCGGTCGGCGCCGGCGGTATCTCGTGCGCGCATTCGCGTACTGATCGTCGATGACTCGGCGCTGGTGCGCCGGCTGCTCACCGAGATGCTGAGCGCCGCGGCGGACATCGAAGTCGTTGGCGCGGCGGCCGACGCACACGCGGCGCGGGAGAAAATCAAGCAACTCAATCCCGACGTGCTCACGCTCGATGTGGAAATGCCACGCATGGACGGCATCACGTTCCTGCGCAATCTCATGCGCCTGCGGCCCATGCCGGTGGTCATGGTCTCCTCGCTGACCGAGCGCGGCGCGGATGTGACGCTCGAGGCGCTGGCGCTCGGGGCCGTCGATTATCTGCCGAAGCCCAAGCTCGACCTCGCCGCCACGTTCACCGACTACCGCGCCGAGCTCATCGAGAAAATCCGCACCGCCGCGTGCGCCAGCGTGCGCGCGCTCGACCCGGGTCGCATGCCTGGCGCGGCCGCGCCGGCCCACGGCATCGACGCGGTGCTGCCTCGCAACCGGGGATTGCCGCAGCTGCGCACCACCCAGCGCATCATTGCGATGGGCGCCTCGACCGGCGGGACCGAGGCGATCAAGGAGGTGCTCACGCGCCTGCCGCCGGACAGCCCCGGCGTAGTCATCGCCCAGCATATTCCCAAGGCATTCAGCGGCCCGTTCGCGCGCCGTCTGAATGACCGCTGCTCCGTATCGGTGTGCGAGGCCGAGGATGGACAGCAGATTCTCGCCGGCCACGTCTACATCGCCCCGGGCGACCGGCATCTGCGGGTCGCGCGCGATGGCACACGCTACCTCTGCCGGCTCGATGACGGCGTGCCGGTCAATCGCCACAAGCCCTCGGTCGATGTCCTGTTTCGCTCCGTCGCCGAGAACGGCGGCTGCAATGCGATCGGCGTTCTTCTGACGGGCATGGGCAAGGATGGCGCCCGGGGCCTGAAGGAGATGCTCGAAGGAGGCAGCCGCACTATCGCCCAGGACGAGGCAAGCAGCGTCGTGTGGGGCATGCCCGGCGAGGCGGTCGCGCTGGGCGCGGCACAGCATGTCCTGCCGCTCGATCAGATCGCCACCATGGTGCGCACGCTCGCCGATGCAATAGACCCCGCGCCCGCTCCGCCGTCCGCTCACGGCGCGAGCCCGGGCTGAGCGGCGCGGGGATTTCCCGCCCGCGCCATCAAGTCTGCGCGGCGGCTGCCGATAAGCACAGGGTATGAAGAGGCCCCGATCGTGAGCATCCCCGCCCAGCACCTTCCCGCCGCCGAGGGCGGCGCCGAGGACAGCTTCGCCTTCGTCAAGGCGCTCGCCGCCGAGCTGTCCAACGGCAAGGTCGACCTGCCGAGCTTCCCGGACATCGCTCTGCGCGTGCGCCAGGTGCTCTCGGACGAGGAGGTCTCGCAGGAGAAAGTGGTACGCGTGATCGGCTCGGAGCCGATGTTGGCGGCCCGGCTGCTGCAGATCGCCAACTCCGCAGCCATAAACTACAGCGGCCGGCCGATCACCGAGCTGCGCACGGCGATCGCCCGGCTTGGATTCAACATGGTGCGCAGCGCCGCGATCGCCTTCGCGATGTCGCAGCTGAAAAAGAGCGACACCCTGAAGGGACTCGAGCAACCGCTCGATGATCTGTGGCAGACCAGCGCCGCGGTCGCCGCGATGTCGTACGTGGTCGCCAAGCGCTTCAGCCGCGTCAATCCGGACACCGCGATGCTCGCCGGGCTACTACACGGCATCGGCCGTCTCTACATCCTGACGCGCGTCACGCGCTATCCGGGATTGTTGGCCGATCAGGGCGTCTACAGCGGCATCGTGCGCGAGTGGCACACGCCGATCGCCCAGGCGCTGCTCGAGAACTGGGAGATGGCCGAGGAGATCATCACGGCCGTCAGCAACTACGAGGACCTCGAGCGCAAACATGCCGGTCCGAGCGACCTCACCGACGTGCTCACCGTGAGCCATCTGCTGAGCGCCTTCAAGGACCACCCCGACACGCTGGAGCTGAACATGCACGACGTCACCGCGTGCCGGCGCCTGCAGATCGACACCTCCGGCTACCAGCAGCTGATCGAGGAATCGCAGCACGAGATCGACGCTCTGCGCGACGCCCTCGGCGTCTGAGGCGCACCCCAAGAGCGCTCCCCGCCGATGCAATCGCAATTCGACTCCGACGCCATCATGAGCCGCGGCACGCCCGGGGCGCCGGATCAGGATATCGCCTTCGGATTCGTGCGGGAGCTCGCCACCGAGCTGTCGGACGGCAAAGTGGAGCTTCCCGGCTTTCCGCGCATCGTCATGCGCGTGCAGCGGGTGCTCAGCGATCCGGCCGCCGATCTTGACCGTATCCTGCGTGTCATCGGCAGCGAACCGGTGCTGGCAACGCAACTGGTGCGCATGGCCAATTCGGCCGCGCTCAACCCCTGCGGTCCGCGGGTCGCCGATCTGCGCGCCGCGGTGGCCCGTGTCGGGCTCGACACCGTGCGCTCCGCGACCATCGCCTTCGCGCTGCGCCAGTTGCAGGCCGCGCCGGCGCTGCGCGGTCTCGAGGCGCAGCTCGGGGAGTTGTGGCGGCGGGGCGTGAACGTCGCGA
>JAJZMI010000003.1 GCA_021798335.1 Pseudomonadota bacterium
CGGGAGGTTCATGAATACCGCGCTGCCGGTGTCGCCCGCGGAGATGCTCTGCTCGGGGGAGATCTGCACCTGATTCACGCCGCTCGCGCCGGCATAGCTCACCGAGGTGCCGTTCTGGGCGAACGGCTGGGTGGTGCTCGCCTCGCCGGCGAACAGATAGTTTCCCTGGCTGTCCTGGCTGTTCGCGGCGGCGATCAGCTGTTGCAGCTGCTGCTGCATCTGCGTGGCAATGTCCTGCCGCTGGCTCGGGCTGAGGGCGGCATTGTTCCCCTGCACCACGAGGCTGCTCACGCTTTGCAGAATATTCGTGGCGCTGGTGAGCGCCTGGGCTTCCAGTTGCAGGTTGGTGCTGGCGAGGGTGCCGTTGGCGACATATTGCTTCGAGGCGGACAGCTCGGTGTTGAGCTGGTTGACCTGGGTCATGCCCACGGGATTGTCCGCCGCGCTCTGCAGCGTGATGCCGGTCGAGAGCTGCGCCTGGGTCTTGGACAGCGCCTGCTCCAGGGCGGTCATCTGATCGGCGGCGGTCGTCTGAAAGGAGATGGTGGAAATGGACACGGCGGCTACCCCATGGCCTGAATGAGCGAATCGAACATCTGATGCGAGGCGGTAATGATCTGGGCCATGGCCTGATAGGCCTGCTGATATTGCAGTACGTTGGCGGCCTGCTGATCGAGGTTGACGCCATCGGCGTTGCTCAGCGCCGTGGTCGCGTCCTGATTGACGGTGTGCTGGGCGCTGGCATTGTTCTGCGCCTGCTGGGTGAGCACGCCGATCCGGCCGACCAGGTTGTTGGCCGCGCCGCTGACGGAGGTCGTGCCGCCGTTCAGCGTCGAGGCGGACAGCCGGTCGATCATCGCCAGGATGTTGCTGTTGTCGCCGGTGTTTGTGCTGCTGTTCGGGCTGACCGTGAAGGTGTCGCCGGCCGCCGGGCTGCCGGTGAGCGTCAGCTGCTGGCCGTTGAAGCTGATGGGACTGCCGCTGCTGTACGTGCCGGAGGCGACAGAGGTTCCGGAACTGTTGGTGACCGTGTACTGCGTGGGGCTCGTGAAGCTCACCGTGTACGTGCCCGACACATAGGTGCTCGGATCGGTGACGCTGGCGCTGCCGATGGTCCCGGTGCCGGTATTGCCGGTGCCCGCGACCGCCTGAACCTGCGAGGCGGCGGCAATCTGCGCCGGCGAGGTGAGCTGCATCGAGAGGCCGGTGGTCGCCGCGGCGGTGGGTTGAATGAGGAAGCTGTCGTTCGCGGCCGGCGTGCCGCTGACGACGATGGACAGCCCCGCGGCCTGAAAGGGCGTGCCGCTGGTACCGTTGCCCGTCATGGTGACGGATTGCCCGGTGCTCGCGTCGGTGAGCTGCCAGGTCCCGCCGCTGTACTGCAGCTGGTAATTGTCGGCGGTGAGCTGGCTGAGCGAGGTGCGGGTCACGCTCACCGCGGCGTTGCCCGAATTGCCGGAGTCCGGCAGCACCTGCACGCCGCCGACCGCGAACATGGCCTGACCGGGGGTGCCCGTGAGGGTCATGCCGCACTGTTGCTGCTCGTTGACGAGGGTGGCCACGGCGACGCTGATCTGGCCGAGCTGATTCTGGGTCGGATCGAGGATCTGGCTGCGGGCACTCAGCAGGCCGCCGAGCTCCCCGCCGGTCATCTGCCGGGTGAGGTTCGTGATGCCGCTGCTGGTCTTGAGGCCCACATCGAGTTTGGTCGGATCATAGGCGCTCGGAAGGGTCGTGAGCTGCGCGGCATTGCCGCCCGAGACCAGCGCCTGGCCGCTGCCGATGAAGACATTGACCGTGCCGTTGCTCTGGGTCACGGTCTGCACCGAAACATACTGGCTGAGCTGATTGACGAGATTGTCCAGCTGATCGAGCATCTGATTCGGCGTCTGGCCGCTGGTGGAGCCGGCGGCGATCTGTTGATTCAGGCTGGCGATGTTGCCCGCCAGGGAGTTGATCTGCGTGACGTCGGTGCCGACCTGGGCTTCGAGCTGCGTCGCATACTGGCCGATTTGCGCGTTATAGGACTGCAGCTGTTGGGCAAGCGCCTGCCCCTGGCTGAGCAGCGCCTGGCGGGCCGAGGTCGAGGTCGGCGACGTGGAGACCGTCTGCAGCGCATTGACGAAGCTCTGCAGGCTGGCGGAGAGGCCCGTGGACGAGGCGCTCAGCATGTTGTCGATCTGCTGCGCCTGGGTGGCGAGCGTGTGGTAGCTGGAGTAGCTCGACTGCGAGGTATTGGCCTGCTGCGCCAGCTGTTGATTGTAGGCGCGCGTGACGCTGGCGACATCGACCCCGCCGCCGATGTAGCCGGCGCCGGTGAACTGCCCGGGCGCCTCGGCGAGATTGGCCGTCTCGGCGCTGTAGCCGGGGGTCTCGACATTGGCGATATTGTTGCTGGTGACGTCGAGGGCCTGCTGGAACGCGAGCAGGCCGGAGACGCTGGTTGCAAGCAGATCTGCCATGGATTACGGCCTTCAGAGCGTACCGCTACTGGGTGCTATCGGCGCGGCGGCGGCGAGCTTGAGCGGCTCGGGGCCGAGGACCCGGCTGAGGGTATCGGCCACCGCGGTCAGCTTACGGGCATAATTCGGGTCCGTGGCATAGCCCCCGCGCTGCAGCGCGGCGGCGAATGCGCCCACATTGCTCCCGGTGCCGAGGGCGGCGCGGTAGCGCGGATCGCCGCTGAGCAGCGAGGCGTAGTCGTGCAAGCACTGGCCGCAGCTGCCGTAGGCGCGAAATTGCGCGCGGGTGGCCGTCGGCATACCGTCGATGTATTCCTGCGTGGCGCTGCCGACGCTGGGGCCGCTCCAGCCCGCGCCGGCCTTGATGCCGAACAGATTGTTGCTGCTCGTGCCGTGGGCGGAACGCGGAATGTTGCGCCCCCAATCGGTCTCGAGCGCCGCCTGCGCGACCAATGCAACGGGCGTCACGCCCAGGCGGTGCGCGGCGCGCGCCGCTTCGGGCCAGATCGAGCGCGCGAAGGCGCTCTGCTGCTCGGGCGTGGCCGCCGGTGGGGGGGCGAGTGCGGGGCCGGAAGCCGGCGGCGCCGCGGCCGAGGCCGCGGCGGGGCCCGAGACCTGCGAGCCCGAGCCCTCGCCCGCCCACTGCCGGCGCAGCTGCTGCACCAGCATCTCGGCAAGTCCGAAGGCGTGCTCCTTGCTCAGCTGAATCGACAGCTGCTCGTCGTACATGTCCTGGTACATGCGCGACTGGCTCGAGCCGAACAGCGGATCCTTGAAGTTCGCATCCTGCATGCTCTTGAGCACCATGTTGATGAAGAGGCTCTCGAACTGCTGCGCGGCGGTGCGCAGCGCCTGCGGATTGTGCGCGGCAACCTCACGCCGCAGACCCGCGAACGAGCTCGAGGTCGCGAACAGATTCGGGTCGATGACCGGCGTGGGCAGCGGCAGCGTCATATCACGATGAGCTGGGCGCGCAGCGCGCCCGCCTCCTTGAGGGCCTCGAGGATGGCGACCAGGTCATCGGGCGTGGCGCCCACGGCGTTGACCGCGCGCACGATGGCATCGAGATTCACGCCGGCCGGGAACAGGAACATGTGCGCCTTCTCCTGCCGGACTCGCACGCTGCTGTGGGGGATGATCGCGGTGTGGCCGGTGGCGCTGAAGGGATTGGGCTGACTGACCGTGTAATGCTCGG
>JAJZMI010000036.1 GCA_021798335.1 Pseudomonadota bacterium
GCCGCCTACCGCGGATTCATCCGCCAACATCCCGACGATCCGCGGGTGCAACAGGCGCGCAATCGCATTGCCGCGCTGGAGGATACCCGCGCCTGGCGGGCGGCCAAGAATGCCGGCACCGAGCAGGCATATCGGCACTATCTGACACGATACCCCGCCGGCGCATACACGGCCCAGGCGCAGGGCCAGATCAACGCCCTGAGGGAATCGAGCGCGTGGCGGACCGCGCGCACGGCCGGCACGATCACGGCCTACCGGACGTTCCTGCACCGGTTCCCGGACGCCCCCGAGGCTGCCGAGGCCCGGGCGCGACTCGACACGCTGGCCGGCTATCAGGTGCAGCTCGGCCGCTACCGCACGGCGAGCGCCGCCAATGCGGCCGCCCAGCGCCTCAAGCGGCGCTTCGCGAGCCTGCTTGCGAGCATCCGGGTCGTCCCGCCCGGCGGCGCCGTGAAAGTCACGACGGTGCGCTCCGAGCAGATGAGCCGGCCGGCGGCGCTGGCACTGTGTGCCAGGCTGCGGCGAGCCGGTCAGGGATGCTCGGTGGTCAAGATCCGCTCGAACTCGAACAGTCTGAGCCTCTCGGGCCTGTAGGGCATTCGCGCACGGACACGGCGCGGGGGACCTCACGTGCGCGGCGTCAGTGCGCGCTCGGAGCCGGCCCCGGAGCGCCTTGCGGTCCGTGCGTGCCGCGGGCGCGGCCTGCTTCGCCCGGGGATCGTTGCGGGGTGACGCGTCCGCCGGCGGCCAGCAGAAGGCGGATGGTATCGAGGTACTGGCGCTGCTCGGCCTCGAGCAGCCCGAGTTCGGCGCGCTCGCGTTGACGCTCCGCATCGAGAACGGGCAACAGTCCGGTATTTCCGGCGAGGTAGCTCTCCCGTTCGAGAACCAGGCGTCGGCGCGCCAAGGACAGCGCGCGCGCCTGCGCAGCGCGCAGCTGCGCATCGTGCCGCAACGCATCGAGCGCATCGGCCACCTGCCGGAAGGCGTTCACGACCACCTGCTGATACAGGTCGGCCCGCTCGTGCAGCACATCGAGCGCGGCCCGGCGCTCGGCATGCAGCCGCCCGCCCTCGAACAGCGGCGCGGTCAGACCCGCGATCAGGGACCAGGCGGCCGAGCTGGCGTCGAACAGCTGGCTCGGCCGCAGCCCTTGCTGCCCGAGCGAGGTGGAAAGCTCGATGTGCGGATAGAGATTCGCCGTGGCCACTCCCACCGCCGCGGTGGCCGCGCGCAGCTGCGCCTGCGCGGCAAGGATGTCGGGTCGGCGGCGCAGCAGCCGCGAGGGTACCGTGACCGGCACGCGGTGCGGCAGCGGCAGCTCCCCGAGCGTCGGGTCCCTGCGGCGCCAGTCGGCCGGCGCGCGCCCCAACAGAGCCGCGAGCGCATGACGCGCCACGGCCAGCCGCTGATACAGCGCAGGGAGCAGCGTCGCATCGCTCGCGAGCTGCGTTTTGGCGGCGAGCACATCCAGCCGTGGCTCCGAGCCCGCCGCGACCGCCTCGCGCACCAAGTTGAGGTTGGCTCGATCCGCGCGCAGCAGCCCGTCGAGCGCCCGGATCCGGGCCCGGACCGAGGCGATCGTCACCGCCTGCGAGGCCACCTCCCCGCTCAGCACCAGTCGCGTCGCCGCGAGCTCGCTGCGCCGGTATTGCTCGAGCGAGCGCTGCTCCTCGATCCGATCGCGCGTGGCGCCCACGTAATCAAGCTCATACGCGACGCTGACGCCCGCCGCGAAATAGGTGAAGGGTGGGAAATGCTCAGGCCCGAGAAACGCCGCACCGTACTTGTTCCGCCCGGTGCCGAGAGTCCCGTCGATCTGCGGGTACCGGGCCGCGCCGGCGATCGCAACACCCTGGCGCGCCTCGGCCAGCGCCTCCGCGGCGGCCGCGACGGTGTGATTGTCAGCGAGCGCCCGTGTGATGAGCGCATCGAGCTGCGGCGAATGGAACACACGCCACCACTGCCCGGCCGAGCCCGCCCCGAGCACCACCCGCTCGCGGTAGCGGGCCGGCACTGCGGTCTCGCCCGCTGTCCGCTGCGCGGGCGGCCGGTAGTGCGGCGGAATCGGCACGCGCGGCCGCCGGAACACCGGTCCGGCCGCGCAGCCGGCGCACAGCAGCGCCGTGAGCGCCAGCGCATGCTGCCAGCCGATGTGCCCGCGGTGTCGCGCTCGTTTCATGCACTCACTCCATCACCACCGTGGCCTCCCTCACGCGGGCCCGGCGTGGCCGCAGCACCAGAACCAGAGGCACCACCGCGAGGGTCATCAGGCCCATCAGCTTGAAGTCGTCGTTGTAGGCGATCATGGTCGCCTGCTGTGTCACCAGCGCATTGAGCGCCGACAAGCCGAAGACGGACGTCCAGCTGAACGGCGCATGCAGCACGATCTGTCCCCCGTACGGCACGATGTGCGATACCAGACTCTGATGTATCACCTGCACGTTGCGCGTGAGAATCGCGCTCGTGCCCGCGATGCCGACGCTGCTGCCGATATTGCGCAGCAGGTTGAAGATCGAAGTGCCCTCGGAGCGCTCGTGGCGGGCGAGAGTACCGAACGCCACGGTCGTCAAAGTCACGTAGGTCAGTCCGATGCCGAAACCCTGCACGAGGGTCTCGCTCCAGATCAGCGTCTGCGGTATCTGCAGGGAGAGGTTATCGGCCATCGTCCAGAGCGAAATGCCCGCGATCGCGAGGCCGACGGCGATCAACACACGCGAGTCGACGCGCCCGATGAGCCGGCCGGCGAGAAACATGGCGATGAAGCTGCCGATGCCGCGCGGCGCCATGGCAATGCCGGCGGTCAGCACCGGATAGCCGAGCAGGTCCTCCATGAACGGCGGCAGCAGCGCAAGCGTCGCGAACAGCACCATGCTGATGATGAACATCAGGAAGTTGCCGGTGCTGAAGTTGCGGTCGCGGAACAGCGCCGGACTGACGAACGGCTCACGCGTCGTGAACGTATGCACCAGGAACCAGTACAGACCGAGCAGCGCCACGGCCGCCTCGATCCAGATCTCGGTCGAGCCGAACCAGTCCTTCAGCGAGCCGCGATCGAGCAGGATCTGCAGCGCCCCGACCGCCAGGCTCAGGGCGGCGAACCCGAAGAAGTCGAATCTCGACTGTCGCTTCTCGGTCTCGCGCATGTAGATGATGATGAGGGCCGCGGCGAGAATGCCGAACGGGACGTTGATGTAGAACACCCAGCGCCAACTGTAGCTGTCGGTGAGCCAGCCGCCGAGCACCGGCGCCAGCATCGGGCCGAGCACCACGCCCTGGCCCCACAGCGCCATCGCCCGGCCGTGGTGCTCGGGCGGATTGATGTCGAGCAGCACCGCCTGCGAGAGCGGCACCAGCGCGGCGCTGAATGCGCCCTGCATGAGCCTGAACACCACGATCTGTCCGATCGAATGGGCCAGTCCGCACAGCGCCGAGCTCACCGTGAAGCCGATAACGGCGGTGAGCAGAACGCTTTTGCGGCCGTAACGCCCGGCGAGCCATCCCGACAGCGGGGTCGCGATCGCCGCCGCGACGATGTACGAGGTGAGCACCCAGTCCATCTGCACCAGCGTCGCCCCCATGCTGCCGCCGATGTGCGGCAGCGCAACGTTGGCGATCGT
>JAJZMI010000182.1 GCA_021798335.1 Pseudomonadota bacterium
ACGCCGGGAACGCGGACCATCGCAGCACTGACGGCGCTGCTGCAGATCGACCCCGCGCGCTGCCTGAAGACGTTGCTCGTCGAGGGCGCGGGTGACGAGGCGGTCGTGGCGCTGGTGATCCGCGGCGACCACGAGCTCAATGCCGCCAAGGCGCAGCGCCTCCCGGGCGTGGCCAATCCCCTGCGCATGGCCGGCGCCGAGCGCATTCAGCACGCCGCGGGCACCGAGGCCGGATTCATCGGCCCGGTGGGCCTGAAATGCCGCCTCTACGTCGATCACAGCGCCCTCGCGACCAGTGATTTCGTGTGCGGCGCGAACGAGAAGGACATGCACCTCAGGGGCGTGAACTGGGACCGTGACGTGCAGGGCTATGTCGCGGTGGATATTCGCAACGTGTGCGAGGGCGATCCGAGCCCGAGCGGCGCGGGACGCCTGAGGATCGCCCGCGGGATCGAGGTCGGACACATCTTCCAGCTGGGCCGCAAATACAGCAGTGCCCTGAAGGCGCTGGTGCTCGATGAGACCGGCAAGGAAGTCACCGTCTTCATGGGCTGCTATGGCATCGGCGTGACGCGCGTCGTAGCGGCGGCCATCGAACAGAATCACGATGAGCGCGGCATCATCTGGCCGGAGCCGCTCGCGCCGTTCCAGGTCGTGCTGTTGAGCCTGGGCGCGCAGAAATCGGCGTCCGTGCGCGAGGCCGCCGATCGGCTGTATGCCACGCTCACGGACGCGGGCATCGAGGTGCTCTACGATGACCGCGACGCGCGTCCCGGGGTGAAGTTTGCCGATGCGGAACTGCTCGGCATTCCGCACCGGCTGGTGGTGGCCGAGCGCGGCCTTGCCAGTGGTCGCCTCGAATACCGGCACCGACGCGACAGTGAGAGTATGGAGTTTCCCGCCGATGAGGCGCTCGAGTTTCTCCGCCAGCGCATGGGCCGCTAGGATCGCCTGCGCGCTGCTTGCCGGCCTCGCTCTCGCCCCGCGCGCCGAGGCCGGCGCGCAACGCGATCCGGCCCTGCGCCCCATCGTCCAGCGGGCGATTTCCCGGGCGCAGTGCTTCCTCAACCGGTTCGATGCGGCCGTGTGGTACACGCTCATGGAGCCGCGCCTCGCGCGCTACGTACCCAACGCCGCCGAGCGCCTGAGCATTCTCAAGCAGGTGTACTGCGCGACACATCAGCCCGGCAAAGCCAAAGTCCCACCCGGCCTGGTGCTCGCGGTGATGCAGGTGGAGAGCGATTTCAACCGCTGGGCGGTCTCGCGCAGCGGCGCGGTCGGCTTGATGCAGGTCATGCCCTACTGGCCGGAGCGCCTCGGCATGAAGGGCTACGAGCTGGTCCGGGTCGCGCCGAACATCCGCATGGGCTGCGCGATCCTGCGCTACTACCTGCAGGCGGCCCACGACGACGTGCGCCTCGCTCTCGAGGAATACAACGGCAGCGTCGGCCATGCCTTCTATCCGAACCGCGTGCTGAGCGCGTGGGAGCACTGGAACGGGGCGGACAATCTCGGCTTTCCGGTACGCGCTGCGGCGCGCGATCGGGCGCGCCGCTGATCACCCGGTGCGGAAGCCCTCCGGCGCCCCCGCCAGGGGCTCGGGCGCCTCACTGACCTGCACGGCCTGCACCCGGCTCGCCGCCGATCCCTCCCACAGCCACTGCACGAACGCCTCGACCGCGCCTTCCTCGCCACAGGCCAGCACCTCGACGCGTCCATCGGGCAGATTCTTCGCATAGCCGCGCACACCGAGCTCCTCGGCGCGCCGCCGGCAGGTGGCGCGATAGAAGACACCCTGCACGCGCCCCGACACGAGACATATCTTGCAGCTCACGGTCCGCAACTATATAGCGGGCATCGCCCCCCGCCCACGGGCATCATAGGCGCAACGGAAAAGCGAGAGATCCCATGGCCGAGATCCTGGTCCTGTACTACTCCCGCGGTGGCGCCACCGCCGAGTTGGCTCGTCAAGCATGCCGCGGCATCGAGAGCGTGCCGGGGGCGACGGCGAAGCTGCGCACCGTACCGCCCGTGAGCGCCGAGAGCGAGCGGCCGACCCAGCCGGTGCCGCCAAGCGGCCCCCCCTACGCGACGCTCGAGGATCTGCGCACGGCGGACGGGCTGCTGCTCGGCAGCCCGACCCGCTTTGGCAACATGGCCGCGCCGCTGAAGTACTTCCTCGATGGCACCGGGAGCCTCTGGCTCTCCGGGGCGCTTGCCGGCAAACCCGCCGGCGTGTTCACCTCGACACAGACTCAGCACGGGGGTCAGGAGACCACTCTGCTCACGATGATGCTGCCGCTGCTGCATCACGGCATGTACCTCGTGGGACTGCCCTACACCGAAGCGGCGCTGCAGCAGACCACCGCGGGCGGCTCGCCCTACGGCGCCTCGCACGTCGCCGGCGCGCAGGACGTGCCGCAGCTCGGGGCCGAGGAGCGCCAGCTCGCTCAGGCTCTCGGGAGGCGGGTTGCGGCGCTCGCGATGCGCCTCGGCACACCGTCCGGCTGATCAGCCCGGCTCGGCGCGGCGCGGCGCGGCCAGTACCGCGCGGATGAACGGCACGGTCAGGCGCCGCTGGGCCGCGAGCGCAGCCTCATCCAGCGTATCGAGCAGCTGATACAACGTGTGCATGTCGCGCGGGAAGCGCCGCTGCAGCCACCGCGCGGTATCGGGCGGCAGCTCGAGCCCGCGCAGCCGAGCGCGCAGCCGCAGCGCCTCGCGCTGCTCGGACTCATCGAGCACGCGCAATTGGAAGACGGCTGCGGCGGCGCAGCGCGATCCGAGGTCCGCCAGCGCCCAGGCGGCCAGCGCGGGCGGTGCGCCCGAGGCGAGCACCAGCACCCCGTCGCGCTCGGCGAACTCGCGCACGAGCGTAAAGAGCGCCCGCTCCCACTCGCCCCGGCCGATCACCGCATCCACGTCATCGATCGCCAGGCATTCGAGTTGCGGCAAACCGCCGAGCACCTCCACCCCGAGGCCCGACAGGTCCCGCAGCGGCAGGTAACCCGAACGGCGCGCCGGCGCGGCGGCCGCGCACACCGCCTGCAGCAGATGCGTCTTGCCCGCACCCGATGGACCGGCGAGCCACGTCAGGCCGCCCTGTCCGGCGGCCGAGCGCCGCGCATGAGCGAGCGCCTCGACATTGCGCGCCGGCAGGAAGCTCTCGAACACGGCCCGATCCCGCAGCCGTACACCGAGCGGAAGTTGCTGCACGCGCGTGGTCTCAGGCGGGACGGGGCGGGGCCGTCCAGGCCCGGCGCGTGAACGTGACGAGATAGTCGAGCCCGGACAGCACGGTCGTCACGAATACGATCAGCGCTGCGGCGCGCAACACGCCGGCGGACGGCAACAAGAAGGCGGCCGCGAGCATCACGCCGACCAGGTAGAGCAACTGCACGGCGGTGTTGATCTTGCTGATCACCGTGGGGCGGCCGCGCAGCGGGCCGACCCACAGCTTGAAGGCCAGGGCGCCGAGCGCGATCATCACATCGCGCGCCACGGCCGCGGCGGTGATCCACCAGGGCACCAGACCGAGCCATGCGGACTCGACGAACACCACCACCAGCAACAGCTTGTCCGCCGCAGGATCCAACAC
>JAJZMI010000023.1 GCA_021798335.1 Pseudomonadota bacterium
TGCGGATCAACAGCGAGCGCTGCAGCTGCTGCAGCGGATCACCGTGTAGCCAGGGCGCCAGCAGCTGATCCGCCCGCAACTCGCTGATTCAACAGGAAACTGCGCTCACGCTGAAGGGGAACTTCAGGTTAGGGCGCGAGCGTGCGGGCCGCGCGTCATGACGACGCGCGGGCGTCGCCCCCGTAACAGCGGCTCTACGCACGCTGTCCCGTCTCTCTGTCACGAGTGCAATGGATCATAACGCGTTGTTTTAATTATTATTGTTAATCTATACAGCATAAAAACCTAGAAAAGAGACGCAGTAAGACCTAAAAACGAGTAAACTTCTAAACCTAAAAATGGGAAGACGTCTTAACCTAGATTTGGAATCCGTCCATGCCGACGCCCGCTAATCTTTTGTCAAGCGCCCTCGAGCAGCTGCGCGCGCTCCAGAGGGCGGGGCGCATGGCAATCCGCTCCGATGATTTGCCGCGCGCCGCGCGCGAGCGGCTCCTGCGCAACGGCTTCCTGCAGAAAGTCATGCGCGGCTGGTACGTGCCGGCGAGCCCAGGAGAACAGGTGGGCGACACGACGGCGTGGTACGCGGTCTTCTGGCCGTTCGTCGCGAGCTATCTCGACTCCCGCCTCGGAACCGACTGGTGCGTCAGTGCGGATCAGTCGCTGCTGCTGCACGTCGGCGATCGGACCGTGCCCCAGCAGCTGCTCGTGCGCTCGCCTTGCGGTAACAACAAGCCCACGCCGCTGCTGCACGGCACCTCCGTGTTCGACGTGCGCCTCGAGTTGCCGCCGCCGGAAGAACGCACGGTGATCGACGGTGTCCGCGCGATGACGCTTGGCGCATCGCTCGTGCATGCCTCGCCCGGGCTCTATCACGACCGCGCGGTGGACGTGCGGGCCGCGCTTGTCACGATTCCCGACGCCTCCGACCTACTACGTCCGCTCCTCGCAGGCGGCAAGAGCAAAGTCGCGGGCAGGCTCGCCGGCGCGCTGCGCAACGTCGGACGCGAAGGCGTCGCGGCTGAGATCCTCGCCGCAATGCGCACGGCAGGCTACGTAGTCCAGGAGAACGACCCCTTCGAAGATGCCGCCCCTGTCGTGTTCTCCAGCCGCGAGCGCTCACCCTATGTGGGTCGGTTGCGTCTGCAATGGGCGCGCATGCGTCCGATGGTGCTCGAGCATTTCCTGCCCGTGCCGGCCGCACCGGTCGCGGCGACCTACCTTCAGCAGGTGGACGAGGTGTACCGCGCCGACGCGTACCATTCTTTGTCGATAGAGGGCTACACAGTCAGTGACGCCCTCATCGAGCGCGTGCGTTCGGGACTATGGAATCCGGGGCACAACGAGCAGGACCGACTCAATCGTGATGCGCTCGCGGCGCGCGGCTACTGGCAGGCGTTCCAGCGCGTGAAAGAGTCCGTCGCGCGCGTGCTCGCCGGCGAGAACGCCGGCGTGGTCGCCGAAGCAGTGCACGGAGACTGGTATCGGGAGTTGTTCGGACCTTTGGTGGCGGCCGGCCTCCTGAGCGCCGCCGATCTCGCCGGATATCGCGCAGGACAGGTGCTCATCCGGCGCTCGATGCACGTGCCTCCACCGGTCGAGGCAGTGCGCGATCTGATGCCCGAGTTCTTCGCGTTGCTGGCTGCGGAGCCTGAGCCGGCGGTGCGCGTCGTACTCGGTCACTTCTTCTTCGTCTACGTGCATCCGTACATGGATGGTAACGGCCGCATGGGCCGCTTCCTGATGAACGTGATGCTGGCGTCCGGCGGCTGGCCGTGGACCGTCATAACGGTGGATACGCGCGATACATACATGGCGGCGCTCGAAGAGGCGAGCGTGCGCCAGGACATCGTCCCGTTCACGCGCTTCCTCGCCGAGAGCGCGACTGCATCGGCGCGTATGCATCGCGCGTAGGCCCGACGGGAGCGCGCTGCCCAATGGCGCACGCTCAATGTAAGGAACACGCGCTGTGCCGGTAAGTCTATCGCACGTCTGGGCTCGAGAAGCCCGCTGCGGAACGACGTGCGGCACTCGACGCGGGGGTCCTGCGGACGGGGATTGGTGTCGTACATGTGCTCGCCGCATAAGGTATGCGAAAATCCCGTTCATGGACCCGGCATTTCAAATGTACCTCATCGACCGGGATGAGCATCTTCCTTGTCCGCCACTCAGGCAGTTCGAGGTGATGCTGACGGATCCCGAGATCCACTCGTCTCTCCAATTCTCGGGTCAGCGGATACGCGCGGCGAATGTCCTCGTGAAACTCACGAATCGCATCCCGACCGCGATCCGGTGGATCACCTATCACATGATGACATGCGATCGAACCGGTTGTGTTGACTCCGGGAGATTCCGGCGGCGGGAGTTCAGCAAGCATCAGGAGGGAGCGGGTCGTGTGCTTGTCCGGATGACGTCCGACTCGCAGGACCAACGTCCTGTGGTCGGTGCCGCGGACCGCTTCGCGACGCAAGGTGACGCATGGATGCCTTCGGCGAGCCCGGCTCGCGCCATCGACGCTGCCGTACTGTGCGGGAACAGGAGGCCTCGGCTCTGAAGCCGGCCGGAACCACCGATGGGCTTCTATACAGACCTTGTGTTGCCACGGCTCTGCGATCTCGCCATGCGGAACCGTCACCTTGTACCGTACCGGCGGCGGGTGATCGGGGCGGCGCAGGGGCGGGTGCTCGAGATCGGCTCCGGGTCCGGATTGAACCTGCCGTTCTACGGCGATCGGGTCCAGGAGGTGCTTGCGCTCGAACCTGGTGCGCGGATGATCACCCTGGCGCGCCGGAAATCCCGCGTAGGCGCAGTGCCGGTCGCATTTATCGAGGCTTCTGCGGAGGAGATTCCGCTCGACAGCGGTAGCGTCGATACCGTGGTGACGACTTGGACGCTGTGCACGATTGCGCACGCACCCGCGGCCCTCGCCGAAATGCGGCGCGTCTTGAGGAGGGAAGGACGGCTTCTCTTCGTGGAACATGGCGCATCGCCCGACCCACGTGTACGGCGCTGGCAGGACCGACTGACCCCCGCATGGCAGGTGCTGAGCGGGGGGTGTCACCTGAATCGCCCGATCCGCGACCTCATTGAAACCAGCGGCTTCCACATCGATCAGTTCGCCACCGGCTACATGCCGGGGCCAAAGCCGCTCACGTTCATGTCCGAGGGCAGCGCACGGCCTGGATAGTGGCCTCACGCGCGCACTGGTCCCGTCATTGCTGCTTCGGGTCGACCGGCCGCGCGAGCGCTTTGGACTGAATAGGCTCCGTCAGGCCTCCAGGAATCCAGTGGGGGGCGGTGGGCTTGAAATACGTTGCGCGTGGCGACGGTCATGCCGTGAACCCGGGCGGTCGCCGAGAGATAAGGGTCTCGTGCGGGACACGGATCGGGCACATCGAGCCTGCGCACAGCGCCGCCGCTTGGTTGCGGCAATCGGCGGCTCGGGGTCGACGTGAAATCCTGGCTGCTGGCCGGCGAGGTGCGGCCAGTGCAGGCCATTGGAGATCCGGCTGGCCCCGCGGTGAGATCCTCGACAGCGAGCGCGACGTGCTTCGAGCGGCGCAGGGCAGCGGCATAGCCGAGGAGCAGCAGCGCCCGGTCGCGCAGCTCGCGCTCGGTTCAGCCGAGTGCGGCGGGATTGGCGCGCCAGACGGCCCAGGAGAGCGCGCAGGCAAACAGCACCCAGGCGAGGTAGGGCAGCAGCAGCACGCCTGCGACGCTGCTGACCCGCCAGAACGCGGTCACGGTGATCCCGAGCAGGGCCACGAGCAGCACGATCCAGGCGAAGGACAGCGCGCCCATGTGCAGCCGGAAGAACAGCCACGACCAGACTGCATTGACGGCGAGCTGCGCAAGAAAGAGACGCACGGTTCCGGAGTTCGCCGGCCGGACCCGCCAGACCCGCCACAGGGCCAAGGCCATCAGCAGGTACAGGACGGTCCAGACCGGTCCGAACAGCCACCCCGGCGGCGCCCACGCCGGCCGCGCCAGATGCGCATAGAACGCGCCGGCATTGATCGAGGCGATGGCGCCGAGGGCGGCAGCCGCGAAGCTCAGCGCCAGCGACATCACGAGCAGCCGCCATGCGTGGGGGCGGGCGCTGCAATTTTCGCGGTCGGACGAGTTGGGCTTCGCCATCGGTCTAGCCTGCGGCAGCGCACGCGGCGTGGTCAAGCACGGCGGCGGTTCGCGCCGTGCCCGGCGAGCAGCGCGGCATGATGCTGTGCAGGCTGACGCGGCGGTTCGACATCATCTTCGAAATCGGCCGGCGCCTTGCGCAGTGCTGGAGCGATCGGCGGCTATGCCCGCGACATCTGGGGCGTCGCGCCGTGCACGCCGAGGGATTGCCCGGAATACTCCTCACGGCCGATGCGCGCCTCGGTCCAGGGACGCAGCAGGTGCCCGAGCAGTTCCAGATCGTTGGCGAGGGCGAGCGGGTCACGCTCGAGGGCGGCACGGAGCGTGTCCTTCAGCCATTCGCTGAGCGCCGGGTGCGCCAGCGCTTGATGAATCCGCCGCTCGGTGCTGATCAGATCGATTTCGGCAGGGCCGGGGGACATGGCATGTTCTCCTCACGGAACGTTGGACATAACCTTCGCGTTGTTGCGGCTCGAGCGAACCCCCACGGAGGCGGGCCAGATACCGCGGCGCCAGTTCGACGCCGCTGGCCGGGGCATGGGCGAGCACCTCCAGTTCGCTCCGGGATGTAGCTCGCTGCGGATCCCAGTGCCGCGAGTGCGGTGTGTGCCAGCTCCGAGCGCGCATCGGGCCGGCGTGTCGTCGGTGCACAGGCGCCCCTCATGCCTGCACTCCGCAGGATTCCACAGCCTCGCCCGGCGATGGGGTGCGTTCAGCGCGGCTCACGCCGTGCAGGCGCTCGAGACTCAGCGCGTGCATACAGTACACATACAGCCACTCGTTTTCGATCAACTGCAACACCTCGGGCTGGCGCCGCAAGGTCCGTTCGATCCGCTCGCGCGGGGCATCGATCAACACCGTCAGGCGCAGTGGGGCGTGGCGCCAAGCGCTGCCGTCATGCACGGACTGGCGGGCCAGTCCGATGCGCAGATCGCCGCTGTGTCCCTCCAGCACCCCGATGTGCCCACCGATCACGTTGTGCAGCAGCTTGTTGCCGCTGCCGAAGCGCTCCGGATCGACGGTCGAGCCGAAGTACTGCAGGTTGATCCAGTGCGCCACGATCAGCGGGCCGGCGAGCACCTGCTCGAGCACGGCGCCGTCCGTGTCCTGCTGCCAGCGGTACTCGTGCAGGAAGACCCGCCCCTCGAGGTCGATGCCGCGCGTCCGCTCGCGCGGCGCGAGGATGAACGCGGCGTTGCCGGCGAGCCCCCACTCGGGCCGCACTTCGGCCCAGTCGCGCGTGCGCCGCCGCAGGCGACGCAGCAAGGCCGCCTCATGTCCGGCGAGGTGCGCCAGACCGAGAGCGGCGGCGCGCTCGCGGCGCACCTGAGCCCCGGCGCGCCCCAGGCTCGCGCGCAGTCGCTCCAGATCGGGCGCATGGCTCGGCGGGAGGTGCTGCGGATCGAACAGCTCGACGGTGTCCGTCACGGTGTTGTGCAGTCCGGCGATGACCACGGTGTGCTCGGGAATATCCACGCCGAGTTCGGCGAGCGCGTGCCGTACGCTCGAATCGTTCAACAGGTCGGCGAGAATCCGTGCGTTGACATCGCCGCTGTGGCCGCCGCAGGCGCCGCAGGCGAGCGCTGCGGCCTGCGGATTGTTGGTGGTGCGCGCACCGTGCCCGATGAGCACGAGCAGGCGGGCCAAGGGCCGCTCGAGCCCCATGGCGCCGAGGATCCGCGCCGCCAGCCGCGCCTGTTCGGCGAGCGCTTCGGGGCCGCTACCGCTGAGATGCGGCCGCAGCGAGGCATGCACGGTGCGCGCGAGCCGTGTGCGCGTGAGGTTCTCCGGCGCCCACCCGAATGCCCGGGCGAGCAGCTTCGGCAGATAGGCGAGACCGAGGATTTCCACCGTGCTGAACGCGCCGGTGGGCATGCGCGCGAAGGGCTGCAGACTCGCGCGCTGCCGCAGTGTCCGCTGGCGCTGCTCGGCCAGGCGCTCGTCCTCGACGGCGTTGCCGCTCGTCTCGAACGCGGTGAGTGTCGGAGCGAGCAGCGCCGGCAGCTGGGGTCGCTCGAGGGAGGTGCCGAGCGGCGTGTAGCGCAGCGGTAGTCCGAAGAAGCCGGCGAAGCCGTACGTACGCACGCCACGATCGACCTGCTCGAGGGCGCGGCGCATGCGCTCGGAGCGCACATCGATGCAGAAGACCAGCTGCGCGTGCGGCGGTGCGGGTGGTGCAGTCGAGTCCGCGCCGCCAGGGGTGCTCAGCGCGGCGAACAGACGCTCCTGGTAGGCGAGCTCATGCGCGCGCTGCCAGAGCAGGTCGATGGCGAGCGATCCGCGCAGCTCGCTGTCGGCCGGCGCGTTCCACTGCGCAAGCCAGTCTCGCCACACCGAATGCTCATCGTGCCGCCCGTCGTGCAGCAACGCCTCCCAGGCCAGGCGGATCACCAGCAATTGCGGCAGGTGCCCGTCATCGGCGCCGGCGAGCGTTGCTTCCCAGCGCAGAAAAGCGCACCAGGCGGCCCAGCCTCCGATGCGCTGGACAATGACTTCGAGCAGATCGCACAGCTGCGTCTCGCGCATCGCCAGTCGATCGAGCGCCCAGTCGAGTGCCGCGTCGGCCGTCCCGGGCAGCTCCGTGGCACGGGGATGCAGCGGCTGGAAGCGCCGGTCCTCGAGCAGCGCCGCGCGCCAGCCCGCGAACAGTCCGGGCAGACACTGCGGCCGCCAGTCGGCCTGCTGCCGATCGAAGTAGGCTGCGCAGAACTCGCTGATCTGCTGCGTGATGCGCACTCGCCAGGGTACGCCACCGCTGCGGCAAGGGTCGCAGTCGAGCTGGTCGCTGAGCAGCGGCAGCCCGCGCGCGGCGCCGGCGGGTTGCTCGAGGGCTCGCACCGCGGCCTGCGCGCTCGGCACGGTGGACTGTTCGCGCAGGGCCTGCTCGAGGTGGGCCGGCTGGATCTGTCCTTGCCGCCAGGCACGCAGATACTCATCGCGCGCCAGTGTCAGGGGCGCGCCGCACAGCCGCCGCAGCCGCTCGGCCGCCGCACCGAAGCGCAGTGCCCGATATCCCCAGTAGGGGCTGACCGCGATCTGCCGATCGATCGGCCAGGCGGGCGCCACGGTGCGGCAGGCCGCCTCGAGCGCCGCGCGGCGCAGATCCGGGGTGCTTCGGCACACCGCCGCTGTGCTTGCGTCGCTCAAGCCGCCCCGCCCTCGCGTTGGGCCAGCCACTGGCCGAGGCGCCCGTGCGCGCTGCGCACGCCGCGCCAGGGCCATTGCGAGGTGACCAGCCGCGTGACCGGCTCGTCGAGAAAGTACCCGGCCGCCGCCCAGGCGTACAGGCGCGAGCGATGGGCCGCGGCGCCGGCGCGCCAGGCGTGCGCCTGCGCCCAGTACAGCCCGAGCAGACAGAGCGCGCCGTACAGCGCGAGTGCCGGTGCGGGCCGCGCCGAGGCGACGGCAAGGCCGCGGCTCATCGCCACGTGCCAGAGCAGATACAACTGCACGGCAAGCGCGGCCGCCAGCAGGTTGCGAGCCCGAGTGAGCCGATCCGGCGCAGCTTCCCACAGGAGCGTCGCGACGCCGAATGTGCACAGCAGCAGTGCGATCCAGGGGAGCGCGGGGGCGTGCAGCACAGCGTGCCACAGCTGCGCCGAGGCTGTGACGAGGCCGGCTGTGACTGCAAGCCCCCACAGGGGTGCGACTCGCAGGCGCGCCCCCGGCTGCGGTTGCATGCGCTCCGCGGCGCTCTCGCGCACCGCCTCCCCGGAGGAGAGGAACGCGTGCGCCTTGTAGAGCGCATGCCCGAGCAGGTGCAGCAGCGCCAGAGCGTACAGCCCCAGACCGCATTCGGTTGCCATGAGGCCCATCTGCGAGCAGGTGGACCAGGCAAGCCGCCCCTTGCGCGCTGGGCAGGTCATCAGGGTCAGTCCGGCGAGCAGCGCGGTCGTGCCGCCGACGATCACCAGCAGCGCCTGGGCGGGGAGCGATGCACTGATCAGCGGTGCGAGGCGGATCAGCACGTAGCCGCCGAGGTTGACGACGCCGGCGTGCATCAGGGCCGAGACGCTGGTCGGCGCCTCCATCACCTGCACCAGCCAGCCGTGCAGCGGCAGCTGAGCGGATTTCAACAGCACGGCTGCGGCGATCAGCAGCGCGGCGCACTGCAGGTCGGCGCCGGCGGCGCCGTGCGCGCCGGTCAGCTGCGCCAGGCGCGTCAGTTCGAGCGTATGCCAGCGCCGATAGAGCAGCAGCGCCGCGCCGAGCAGGCAGACCTCGGCGAGGCGGCTGGCGAGGAATTTCTTGCGAGCGGCGATGCGCGCTCCCGGTCGCTCGCGATAGTGCCTCAGCAGTGGATGCAGCGCGGCGTTGCTGGCGGCCCAGGCCAGCACCAGTACCGCGAAGTTGCGTGCCGCAACCACTGCGCTGACGCCGGCGAGCGTCAGCAGCAGCGCACAGACGAAACGCTGCTCGGTGGCCTCGCCGCTGAGGTTGCCGCGCGAGTAACGAGCGATCACCCAGCCGAGAAACGCGATCAGGGTCATGACCGCGGCGGCCGGGGCGTTGTGCGGGCCGATGACACGGCCCGGCGCCAGGTGGCTCGCATCGCCGGCAAGCGCCGCGCCGAGCGCCCCGACCGAGGCGCACGCGAGCGCCGACCAGACCGAACGGCGGCGCAGCGCCGCGCCGGCCGCGCCGAGCAGATACACCAACGGGACGAGCCAGGCGGTCCAGTGCTGGTGATGCGGCATGCGTACTCCGTGGATGCTGGCGATGCGGCGCAGTATCGGCGCGGGACTGCGAGCTGTAAAATAGAAGAAACAGAAGGAATCGTTCCATGAAACAGAACATGCGCAACCTTAACTTCCGTCACCTGCTGTATTTCTGGAGCGTCGCTCAGCGCGGGCATCTCACCCAGGCCGCCGAGCAGCTGCGCGTGTCGCAATCGGCATTGTCGGCCCAGATCCGCCAGCTCGAGACGTATCTCGGTCAGCCGCTGTTCGAGCGTTCCGGCCGTTCGCTGCACCTGACGGAGTTCGGTGCCGTGGTGCTCGATTACGCCGACAGCATCTTCGGGCTCGGCCAGGAGCTGATGGCGACGGTGCGCGGTGGACTCGGGCAGCGCCAGCAGAACCTGCGCGTCGGGGTAGTGGCCACGCTATCGCGCAACTTCACGGAAAATCTGCTGCGTCCCGTGTTTGGCCGTCCGGAGATCCGCCTGACGCTGCAGTCGGGCAGTCTCGCGGAGTTGCTCGAGCAGCTGCGCGTGCACAACCTCGATCTGCTGCTCTCGAATCGTCCGATCGTGGCCGAGGCCGAGCGGCCGTGGCGCTGCATGCCGCTCTCGCGCCAGTCGGTGTGTCTGATCGGACCGCCGCGCCCCGGGCGGCGGCGCTTGCGTCTGCCCGATGACCTAGCCGGCCTGCCGCTGGTGCTGCCTGGACCCAGCAGTGACGTGCGCACCCATTTCGACTTGTGGTGCGAGCGTAAGCGCATCTCGGTCGAGGTCGCCGCCGAGGTCGACGACATGGCGATGCTACGTCTGCTGGCGCGCGATTCCGGCGCGGTCGCGGTACTGCCCGAGGTGGTCGTGCAGGACGAGTTGCGCGAGGGCCGGCTGCAGCGCTACTGCGCGATTCCCGGGGTGTTCGAGCACTTCTATGCCATCACCGCGTTCCGCCACAGCCCCTCGCCGCTGGTGCAGCGGCTGCTCACGCGAGGCCATTACCGGGCTTCGGCCGGCGCGCCGGTGTAGCTTGGATTGAGGATCGACCCGGCAAGCGGCCGCCCAACCGTTGGATCGGTGCGCAATGACCTTGTGACTTGACGCGCATCAAGGACTGATGCGTCCGGCTGGTGTGTGATCAGCGGTTCTTCGCGTCATAAGGAGCGGTGGTGAATACGGTGCGCCAGAGGTTCGATCGTCTGTCCGAGCTCGATCGCGGAATCGCGTTCGAGAGCTCCGGCACCCAACTACCTACCGGACCGATGCTGATGCTCGACCGGATAACGCATGTCGCGGCGAAAGGTGGCGCCCACGGCAACGGCGAGATCCGCGCCGAGCTCGACATTCGGCCCGATCTGTGGTTCTTCCAATGCCACTTCCCGGGCGACCCCGTCATGCCGGGCTGCCTTGGCCTCGATGCGCTGTGGCAGCTTCTTGGTTTTTACCTCGCCTGGCGCGGCCATAGTGGCCGGGGACGAGCGCTCGGCGTGGATGAAGTGCGCTTCACCGGACAGGTGCTGCCGGGGGCCCGGCAGGTCACCTATCAGGTGAACATCAAACGGGTGCTCGTGCGCGGTCTGGTGCTCGGCCTGGCCGACGGCGAGGTGTGCGTGGATGGACGCCGGATCTATACCGCGGGCGGGCTGAGGGTCGGGCTCTTTGCCTCGACCGACGGCTTTTGAGGGCCGGCCGACCATGAAGCGGGTCGTCGTGACGGGCATCGGCATCGTCTCGTGTCTCGGGAACGATGCTGCGACGGTGACGGAGTCGCTCATCCATTCCCGGTCGGGCATTCGCTCGGAGCCGCAATTCGGGACGTTTGGCCTGCGCAGCCGGATCGCCGGCGTTCCGCAGATCGATCTCGATGGGCTCATCGATCGCAAGGACCGGCGTTTCATGGGGGACGCTGCCGCGTATGGGCACGTGGCGATGGCCCGTGCGATCGCCGACAGCGGCCTGACCGACGATTTGATTTCCCATCCGCGGACGGGACTGGTCGTGGGCTCCGGAGGCGGCTCCTCGGCGAACCAGGTCGAGGCGGCGGACGTGCTGCGCAGCCGTGGTATTCGCCGGGTTGGGCCCTACCGGGTGCCGCGTGCCATGTGCAGCACCATCGCGGCCTGTCTCGGGACCTCGTACCGGATCAAGGGGCTCAGCTATTCGGTCAGCTCGGCCTGCGCCACCAGCGCGCACTGCATCGGCGTCGGCATGGAGCAGATCCAGCTCGGCAAACAAGATGTCATTTTCGCGGGCGGTGGCGAGGAGGTGCATTGGACGCTCGCCACGCTATTCGATGCGATGGGAGCGCTCTCGTCGGCGTACAACGATATGCCGGAGCGGGCATCCCGGACCTACGATGCGGACCGGGACGGCTTCGTGATCGCCGGTGGTGCCGGCATCCTCGTGCTCGAAGCGCTGGAGCACGCGCGCTCGCGAGGGGCCCCGATCTACGCGGAGATCGCCGGGTATGGCGCTACGTCCGACGGGGCAGACATGGTGGCGCCCTCCGGCGAAGGGGCGGTCCGATGCATGCGCCAGGCGCTGGGCACGGTCGAGGAGCCGATCGACTACGTCAATACCCATGGAACCTCGACCCAGGTCGGGGACATCATCGAGCTCCACGCGCTGAGCGAGGTCTTCGGCGCGCAGGTGCCGCCGCTGTCATCTACCAAGCCGCTGTCGGGACATTCGCTCGGCGCGGCGGGTGTACACGAGGCGATCTACTGTCTGTTGATGATGAAGGGCGGGTTTCTCCCCGGGTCGGCGAATATCGAGAAGCTGGACGGCGCGGCGCAGCGCTTTCCGATCCTGCGCGAGACGCGCGATGGACAGTTGCGGACCGTCATGAGCAACAGTTTTGGCTTTGGCGGGGCCAATGCCACGCTCGTCTTGCGGCGGATTTGATCGACGGGGGATTGCGCTGCACGCGAGCGAGCGGCCGCGCCGGGACTGCGCGGCTCACTCCTCGTCCCGCAACAGACCCGTGAGCTCCTCGATCGAGAGGGACTGGCCGAAGTCCTCGCCGCCGAACAGCCCCTCGACGAGGGCGCGCTTGTCCCGGTGCAGGTCCATGATCCGCTCCTCGATCGAATCACGAACCACCAGCCGATAGACGGTCACGGGCCGCTGTTGGCCCATGCGGTGGGCGCGGCTGACGGCCTGCTCTTCCACGGCGGGGTTCCACCACGGATCGCAGATGACGACATAGTCGGCGGCCGTGAGGTTGAGGCCAAAGCCGCCGGCACGCAGGCTGATCAGGAAAAACTCGCCTTCCCCGGCCTGAAACGCCCGCACGGCGCGGGCGCGCTCGTCGGCCGGCGTGCCGCCGTCGAGGTATTGATAGCTCGATCCGAGGGTATCGAGGGATGTGCGCGCGAGCTTGAGGAAATCGACGAATTGGCTGAACACCAGTGTCTTGTGCCGGTTGGCGACGAGTTCCTGGGCAACAGTCGTGAAGGCCTCGAGCTTGCAGCCCGGCGCGGCGGCCTCGGGCGCGACCAGCCGAGGATCGCAACAGGCGCGGCGCAACCGCATCAGCTCGGCGAGCACCTGGAAGCGGCGCCGCCCGGGGCTCAAGCTCTCATCCCCGATCGCCTCGAGCGCGCTCTGGCGCAGGCCTTCATGAAAGGCGCGCTCCGCGGGCGAGGGTTCCACGGTGAGCACGATCTCGGTGCGCGCCGGCAGCTCGCTCAACACCGCCGCCTTGGTCCGCCGCAGGATGAACGGTGCGATCAGTCTTTGTAGCCGGCCCCGGGCCCTTGCGTCCGAGCGGCGCTCGATCGGCAGCGCGAACCGTGCGTTGAACCGCTCGCGCGACCCGAGAAGTCCGGGGTTGAGGAACCGAAACAGCATCCACAGCTCATCCAGGCGGTTCTCGACCGGGGTGCCCGTGGTGGCGATCCGAAAGCGCGCATCGAGCTCGAGAACCGCCTGCGCGCGCCGGGTCGCGACGTTCTTGATCGCCTGGGCCTCGTCCAGCACCAGGGTGTTCCACGTGCGCGCCTTCAGGTCCTCCAGCACCTGGGGCAGCAATCCGTACGAGCAGATGAGAACATCGAAATCCCCGGCCGCGGCGATCCGCTGCGAGCGGTCGGTGTCGCCGAGCGTCTGTGCATTGAGCGTCGGAGCAAAGCGGCGCAGCTCATCGGTCCAGTTGGGACAGACCGAGGTGGGCGCGAGCACCAGTGCGGCGCCCCCGCGCGCGCGATGCAGCAGCAGGGCAAGGGTCTGCACCGTCTTGCCGAGCCCCATGTCATCGGCAAGACAGGCCCCGGCGCCGCAGTGGGCGAGGCGCGCCAGCCAGCGAAAGCCATCGAGCTGGTAGGGCCGCAGTTGCGCCTGCAGGGTCGAGGGCGGTTCGAACTCGAGCGTCTGCGCTTCCTGCAATGCTTTGAGCCGCGCCGCCCATTCGGGCCAGGATTCAAGTCCGAGCCCGGCGAGGGTATCGTCGACGGCGGCAAGGGCGAGGGCCGGAAATCTGAGCGCGTCTCCCTCGAGTTCCCCGAGGCCATCGAGTTCATCGAGCCGGCGCCGCAGATCCTCGCTCAGGGCGAGGAATCCCGCCTCCCCGAGCGGCAGGTAGCGTCCGCCGCTCGCGCGAGCCAGCTCGATCAGCGCGCGCATCTGCATCACCGCGCCGTCATCGAGCCTCAGACCCCCGGACACCGCGAACCAATCCCGGTCGCTGGCGAGAGTGAGGCGCAGGTCCGCCAGACCGAACGTGCGGGTGACCCGAATGGGCTTGCCGGCTGGCCACTCGACTCGCACCGCATCGCCGAGCGATTGCAGCCGCTCCACGAGCTCGAGGCATGATTCAGGGTCCTCGAGACTCCATTCAGTGACTGCGGCGTCGGTCTGCGTCAAGCCCAACGGTTTGAGCACGCGCGCGAGCCGCCGGCGCTCGTCCCTCAGGTCGCGCAGCGCGGCGCGCCGCTCACCGTCGATCTCGGCGGCGATGCGCAGCCGTCCTGTTCCAGGCGTGCAGCACGGACCGCGCGCCCCGAGCGGCCGAACCAGGAATCGGACCCGCAGTCCCAGCCCTGCCGGCGTGAGCGCTGCGCAGATCGTCGGGTCGGCGGGGGCCTCCTCGACGGCGGTCTCGATGTCGGTGTGAATCTCGAAGTGGCGCGTCACGCTTGCGAGCGTGCGACTGAGCGCCTCCACGCCCGCGGCTGGGAATCCCAAGCCCGGCCCGATCAGCTGCGCGATGCGGCAATGTGTTGGCGTGATTTTGAGCACGCGCGCCTGGTGCGGACCATCCCGCAGCAGCACCAGGCGCTCGGGCGGGGTGGTCTCGATCTGCAGGCGGGTGCAGCGCTCGAGCGCGTCATGGAGATCGTCCGGCAGGCGCAGCCGCACGCCACCCTCTGCGAGGTTTTCCACCAGCAGCTCCGGCATGGCGGCCCTCAGGAGCGCGGGGGTGGTCAGGTCCTCGGCGAAGAAGACGAGCGGGTGACCGACGAGTGCGGCCAACGCCTGCGGTACGCGAGCGCCGAACGGATCGAATTGGTTCCACCCGGGCCGCAGCGCCTCGAACACCCGCTCATCCTGGACCGATAGCGGGCC
The DNA here is from genome assembly GCA_021798335.1 of Pseudomonadota bacterium. Lineage (GTDB taxonomy): Bacteria > Pseudomonadota > Gammaproteobacteria > Steroidobacterales > Steroidobacteraceae > 13-2-20CM-66-19. The sequence continues at coordinate 14,372 of JAJZMI010000023.1, forward strand.
GCGGGCGAGGCTTGCCGAGTTCAACGACCGTCCTCCGCTCCACCCGCGCGCCCCGCGCTTCTGCTCACGTGCTTCCACGCGCACGATACCCGCGGGCGGGGCGTCGATCACCCAGATGATGCGCGTGTCTGTCGCGCGGTTCGCGCCGCTTTGCGGCTCTCCCACGAGCAATCCCAGCGCTTCGATGGCGCGCTCCCAGGGCGCTTCGTCGGCGAAGGATGCCGCCAGCGTCCCGCGTTGCGCCGCGCTCAGCGCGCTGCCTTCGGATCGGCCGCCATACGGGTCGTCAATGCCACCGGCAGCGGCACGCCGACCTCGCTCCATCGCGAGCGAGGCATCGATTTCGATTGCGGCGCGCTGATAGCCGGCGGTCCCGAACCGCTCCAGGTCCGCCGCCGCCTGTTGCCGTTGCGCCTCATCGAGTGGAATTCTCGCCCAGGAGGCCGCCACGAGCAGGCACAGGTTCGCCATGGCGTCGGAGTCGGTGAACGGCAGCTGCCAGGCGGTATGACTGTTGTGACTGCGCGCGCGGATGGCTCCGCGGATGAAGTTCCAAATGCTCGGGCCCTCGGCAGCGCGGTTCGCCTTCAGACACAGCAGCTGCGCGGCGTCGACGGTTTGCGGCTCGTCGATGATCACGAGCGCCGCGATGCGCAGAAATGCCAGCGATACGGGCAGTGGCGGGATGATCAGCTTGGCGCCCCGCAGGCGGCGGCCGCCGGTGCGGGCGCGGGCCTCATCGACCCGCACTCGCTCGGCCTGGGCGTACAACTCGATGGCGCGGCGCGGATCGGCGCCGAGCGCGGCGGCCGCGCCCTGGAGGGCTACGGCGCGCGCGCTGTTGTCCGCGCCGAGGAGCGCGCCGATTTCCTGCGCGCGTCCCTGCCACAACAGGTGCTCGCACAGGTCATATTTCAGCGTGCTCGATTGGCGCGCCGCATCCTCCTGCCCGATGAGCGCGAGCGCCCAGGCCACCGCCGCCGGCGCCGATGCGTTCGGCCTGCTCAGCAGCTGCGGCAAAATGCCTTCCGCCACCGCCGTGCGGTGCTCGGCTGGAATCAGCTCCGCGACCCGCGCGTCGAACGGCTCGCCAAACGCGGCGAAATACACCGCAGCCGGATCGAGCGGGTAGTTTCGCGCCAGCAGCTCGTGCCGGGTCTGCGCGTGCAGCCCCGCGCACAGCGCAAAGCGCGTGATCGCGACCAGGCGCTCGGAGCTCGGCGCGCGAACGGCAAGCGTTTCGCGCCGGCCGTCGAACAGGGCGATCACCGCCGATTGCCATTCGCGCAGGCCGCTCGTCCCGAGCGCCACTGCCCGGAACGCGGCGAACGCGTGCGCAGGGGCGCACTGGAGCCCATCTCGCCCCTGCGTGATATGGCCGCACGCCAGCCCGGCGTCCATGAGCCTGGCGATCTGGGCCGGCGTCAGCAAATTTCCCGACTCGCTGCGCAGGCCGGCCGCGTACGCCGCGCGCTCCCATCGCGAGCGCTCGAGGCCCCCGCCCGCGACCGCCATGAAACGGACGAGCGGCGAGTGGTCCGCGGCTTGCGGCTCGAGCGGCAGTTCAACGCCCGCGGCGGGTACCGACACGATGGGATTCACCTCTCTCGTTCCAGGACGGCGCCGTGACCGGCTCGGTGTCGGCGGCACATGCGGCGTTTGCCGACCTCAGAAGTCTCCTCCGGCCACCTCGAGCCGCAGGCGGTCTTGCTGCGCGACCCGAGGAGCCGCTGCGTCTGTACCGCCGGTGTCGCTCCGGCTTGAAAGCGTCGCGCTCATCAGTCATCCCGATCATCGTACCTGCCCGCCGAGGCGGTCATGATGCCACTTAATGCCGAGCGGCACCCTCTTTGGGGCAGGGCGCCGCGCCCCGCTCCTGCGCCGGGCACTTCGGCGCCGGGTCAAAGGGCTCGCGGGGCAGCTCCGCCCACCAGGCGGTCCAGCGCGCTCAGATCACTGCGATCCCCGCGTCGAGCTGCGCGTGCGTCGAGGCGGTGGCGGCGCTTCGGGCCGCCACGGACGGCCCTGCTTCTCCTCTATATAGCCGCGGATCAACCGCCGTACGACCTGCGAGGGGGTCGCGTCCTCCTCCGCGCACAGGCGCTCGAAGACAGCCTTTTTGCGCGGATCGACGAGGATGGTCAGGCGGGCGGTGCGCGTTTCGGGCGGCATGGTGAGAACCCTGTTCACAGTGGAGTATCAGTCGATGATAATATGATGCACCGCTTGCTGCATCCCGTGGCCGCTTCATTCCCCATGCTCCTCATCGGCTGTGTCGGACTTCTGCTGGGCTGGACAGTGATCGGCCTGGCCGGGCTCGTGCGCCCGCGCAGTGTGGTTCTGGCCGGACGGCTCCTGTTTCCGCTCGGGGCGCTGCTCGGGCTTGCGCTCGCGCTGCTCGCCGGGGCGAGCCTGCTCGGGGGCGGCATCGAGCGGCTCATCCTGCCGATCGGTCTGCCCAGCCTGCCGATGCACCTGCGGCTCGATCCTCTCTCGAGCATCTTTCTGCTGCTGCTCGGGGCTTCCTCGTTCGGCATTTCACTGTTCGCCGGGGGATACTTCCGGGTCGGGGAGGGGACGGCCCCGGGACTGTTATGCCTGCAGTACCACCTGTTCCTGGCGGCCATGGGGCTGGTGCTCATCGCGGACGATGCATACAGCTTTCTGGTGGCCTGGGAGGTGATGGCGCTTGCCTCCTACTTTCTCGTCACCACTCAGCACCGCATTGCGGAGATTCGGCGCGCCGGCTTCATCTATCTGCTGATGGCGCACGTGGGCGCGATCTGCCTGCTGCTGTGCTTCGGCGTGCTGCAGGGGGGGAGCTGGCACTTCACCTTCCACGCCATGCGCTCGGCGCACCTCTCGCTCGGTTGGGCGACGGTGGCGTTCGCGCTGGCGCTCCTCGGCTTCGGCGCCAAGGCCGGGCTGGTGCCGCTGCACGTCTGGTTGCCCGAAGCACACCCGGCGGCGCCGTCACCGGTCTCGGCGCTCATGAGCGGTGTCATGTTGAAGACGGCCGTCTACGGCATGCTGCGGGTGGGGCTCGATCTGCTCGGCCGGCCGGTGTGGTGGTGGGGACTGGCGCCGCTGATCCTCGGACTGTTCACGATCGTCTACGGGGTGCTGTTCGCGGCGGTCCAGACGGACATGAAGCGCCTGCTCGCGTACTCGTCCGTCGAGAACATCGGCATGGTGTTCACCGGCATCGGGCTGACGATCGTCTTCGCCGGCTCGGGGCTCAAGGTGTTCGCGGCGCTTGCGCTGCTCGCCACGCTCTATCATTGCCTCAACCACGCGTTCATGAAGAGCCTGCTGTTCCTCGGCACCGGCTCCGTGCTGCACGCCACCGGCGAGCGCAATCTTGGACGCCTGGGGGGACTGATTCACCGCATGCCCTGGGTGGCATGGTTGACGCTCATCGGGACGCTCGCGATCGCGGGGCTGCCGCCGCTGAACGGCTTCGTGTCGGAGTGGCTGCTGTTGCAGTCGTTTCTGTTCACCGGGCACCTGCCGCACGCGTTCGTGAATCTGCTGATCCCGATGGCCATGGCTCTGGTCGTGCTCGGGGCCGCCCTGGCCGGCTACGTCATGGTGAAATTCTACGGGGTGATCTTTCTCGGCCAGCCGCGCGAAGCGGCCCTCGCCCGCGCGCATGACTGCGGCTGGCTCGAGCGGATCGGGCTGACTTGGCTGGCGGTCGGTTGCGTGGCGCTCGGCCTGTTCCCGCTGCAGGTGATCCGCGCGCTCGGGGCGGTGACGCATCAGCTGGTCGGGGCGGTGGTGCCGCAGTCCTCCTCTCACTGGTGGCTGCTTGCGCCGGTGCCCGAGCGGTCCGTTTCCTATGCGCCGCTGGTCTTTCTGACGGCAACCTTGGCCGTGGTGCTCATGACCGTCTTGGCCGTGCGCCTGGCCTACCGCCAGCGCGAACGGCGCGGGCCCGCTTGGGATTGCGGCGCGGGCAACCTCACGGCGCGCATGCAGGATACCGCGGAGGGCTTCGGCCAGCCGATCCGTCATCTTTTCCAGCCGTTTTTCCAGATCGAGCGCGAGCTTCCGGAGCCGACCGATCGCGCACCCCGTTACCGCGTGGTGGTTCGGGAGCGGATCTGGCGGTTGATGTATGAGCCGATTTCCGGCGCCGTCGAGGGGTTGGCCAACATTGCCGCCCGCTTGCAGCAGGGGCGCATCTCGGTGTACCTGCTGTACAGTTTCCTGACGCTGCTGGTGTTGCTGGCGGTGGCGCTGATCAGATGAACGCGATCGACTGGATCACGCAGGTGCTCGAGGTCGTGGTGGCGGTTGCGGCCGCCCCGGCCTTTCTCGGCTGGCTGAATCAATGCCGCGCCTGGCTGCAGAATCGGCGGGCACCGAGCCTGTGGCTGCCTTACCGGAACCTGCACAAGCTGTTTCACAAGGAGGCGGTGATCGCAGCGAGCGCCTCGCCGCTGTTCCGGATCGCCCCGTACGTGGTCTTCGGCGCGATGGTGGTGGCCGCGGCCATCATTCCCTCGATGAGCACGCGGCTGCCGCTGGTCGGCTCGGCCGACGCGATCGCGTTGGTCGGTCTGTTCGCCGCGGCGCGCATGTTCATGACGCTGGCGGCGATGGATGTCGGCACCGCGTTCGGCACACTCGGCGCGCGTCGCGAGATGATGGTCGGCTTTCTGGCCGAGCCGGCGCTGTTGATGGTGATCTTCGTCGCCTCGCAGATCTCCTCGAGCACCGCGCTCCCGGTGATCACCGATCACCTCGCATCCGGGCACCTCGGGCTCTCCCCCGGCCTCGCCTTCAGCGCGGTGGCTTTCATCCTGGTGCTGCTGGCGGAGAACGCCCGCATTCCCGTCGACAATCCCGCCACCCACCTCGAGCTCACCATGATCCACGAGGCCATGCTGCTCGAGTACTCGGCGCGGCACCTGGCCCTGATGGAATGGGCCGCTCAACTGAAGCTGTTCAACTATGTCTGCATCGGCTTCGCGCTGTTCCTTCCCTGGGGGGTGGCGAGGGCGCACATTGGCCCGATGGGCCTCGCCGTGGCGATTCCCGCCCTTGCGATCAAGCTCGCGGTGGCGGGCGCGGCCTTGGCGTTGATCGAGACCGTTTCGGCCAAGATGCGGGTCATGCGGATACCGGAGTTCCTCGCCACTGCGTTCCTGTTCGCGGTACTCGGTCTGCTGGTGCACGTGCTGCTGAAGGCATGAGCGTGATGACCCACCTGCCCCTGTATCAGCAGCTGCTCGACAGCTGCGCCGCGCTGCTGTTGCTGTTGTCCTTCGCCATGCTGTCGCAGCGGCGGGTGGTGGCGCTGGTCAATCTATACGCGGTGCAGGGCGCGGTGCTCGCCGCGACGACCCTGTTGCTCGCCTGGCGGACCGGTCAGGACCATCTGTACGTCTCCGCCGCACTGACTCTCGCACTCAAGGTGATGTTGCTGCCGTGGCTGCTGCACCGGCTCATCCGCCGTCTGCAGGTGCATCGGGATACCGAGCCGCTGCTCAACGTCTCGGGCATCATGCTCGTGGGGCTCGTGATCGTGGTGTTCGCCTTCTCACTGGCGCAGCCGATCACGCGGCTCGCCAGCACGGCAACCCGCAGCGCCATCGGTATCGCACTCGCCGTGGTGCTGCTCGCCTTCTTGATGATGATCACGCGGCGCAAGGCCGTCTCGCAGGTGATGGGGTTTCTGTCGATGGAGAACGGCGTGCTGTTCGGCGCGATGAGCGCCAGTTACGGCATGCCCATGATCGTGGAGCTGGGAATCGCCCTCGATGTGCTGGTGGCCGTGCTGGTGCTGGGGGTGTTCTTCTTTCAGATCCGTGAGCAGTTCGACAGCCTCGATCTGCACCACTTGGAGAGTCTGAAGGAGCACCAATAGCGTGGCCTTGCTGCTGTTACTGATTCTGCCGCTCGTGGGTGCCGCGTTGCTCGGGATCACCGGCGCGCACCGGCGCGCCCCCGAGGTCAATGCGGCCTTCAGCCTCGCAACGTTGCTCGCCGCCTGCGGCCTGGCGGTGCGGGTGATCCGCCACGGCGATCTGCTGCTCGGGCGCGAGCAGTTCTTCATCGACCCGTTCAATGTCTTTCTGGTGACGCTGACGGCGTTCGTCGGGCTGACTACGGCGCTGTTCTCGCGCCCCTACATGCGCATCGAGCTCGATCATGGCCGCCTGACACCGGGGAAACTGCGGCTGTACCACAGCATGTACCAGCTGTTCATGTTCACCATGCTGCTGGCGCTCACGACCAACAACATGGGACTGATGTGGGTCGCCATGGAGGGGGCGACGCTCTCCACGGTGCTGCTCGTGACCCTGTATCGGACGCCCGCGAGCCTCGAGGCGGGCTGGAAGTACTTCATTCTTTGTGGCGTCGGCATCGCGCAGGCCCTCTTCGGCACCGTTCTGTTGTACGTGGCGGCCGAAAAAGTGCTCGGGTCCCAGGGCGTGACGGCGCTGCTGTGGACGCATCTCGACGCCGTCAAATCGCAGCTCGAGCCGACGGTGCTCGCGCTCGCCTTCGTGTTCCTGCTGGTCGGCTACGGCACCAAGGTGGGGCTGGTGCCGCTGCACAGCTGGCTGCCGGATGCGCACGCGGAGGGCCCCACGCCCATCTCAGCCGTGCTGTCCGGGCTGCTGCTCAATGTGGCTCTCTACACGGTGGTGCGCAGCAAGGTGCTGGTCGAGGGCTCGGTGCACTCGCAGCTCCCGTCCCGATTGCTCATGGGGTTCGGGCTGGTGTCGGTGGTGGTGGCGGCGCTGTTGCTGTGGCGGCAGCGCGACATCAAGCGCCTGTTTGCCTATTCATCGATCGAGCACATGGGGATCGCGACGTTCGCGTTCGGCATGGGCGGACCGATCGCCAACTTCGCAGCGCTCCTGCACATGACCGTGCACTCGCTCACCAAATCCTCGATCTTCTTCACCGCGGGGCACGCCGCGCAGAACGCGGGCACCCAGGCGATGGATCGTATCCGTGGCCTGATCACGCTCTCGCCCA
>JAJZMI010000100.1 GCA_021798335.1 Pseudomonadota bacterium
CGCAGCAGCACGCGCGCGGCCACGGCATTGCCGGCCGGAAGCGACTCGTCCGCGAAGGTCTTCATCCGATGCAGCAGCGCCTCGTGATCATCGGAGGTGAAAAAGAAGCCGCCGTCGGGCGCGGCGAAGTGACGCAACACCACTTCGATCAGCTCGCGGGCGAACGCCAGCTCGTCGGCCCGCACCCGCAGCTGTTGCAGCTCGAGGACCCCGTCGGCCAGAAAGACGTAATCATCGAGATAGGCGTTCAGCCGCGCCCGTCCACCGCTGTAGGTGGCCGCCAGCCGGCCGTCGCGCCACAAGGCGCGGCGCGCGAACTCGAGCGCCCGGGTCGCCGAAGTCTCGAGCTGCGGACGCTCCAGCGCGCGCGCCGCGCGCGCCAGCGCGCCGATTGCGAGCCCGTTCCAGGCCGTGAGAACTTTCTCATCGCGCGACGGACGCGGGCGCCGCTCCCGCATCTCGAGTAGTTTGGCACGCGCGCTCGCCAGCACCGCCTCGAGCTGCGGCTCGGATACGCCGAGCGAATCGGCGAGCTCGCGCGTGGCGCGCGCCCCGTACAGATGCCAACGGCCCGCGAAATTCGGCGGCAGATCGAGCCCGAAGCGCGGCGCAAACACCGCATACTCCCGCGGCTCCAGCGCCGCGCGGATCTGCTCGCGATCCCAGAGGTAGAAATCGCCCTCGTGACCCTCGGAATCCGCGTCGAGACTCGAGTAGAAGCCACCTTCGGACGACTGCATCTCGCGCCGCATCCACTCGGCCGTATCGCGGGCGATGCCGGCATACAGCGCATCGCCGCTCGCCACATACGCATCGGCATAGACGCTGAGCAGCCACGCATTGTCGTACAACATCTTCTCGAAATGCGGAATCATCCACTCGGCGTCGACCGAGTAGCGGCAGAAACCTCCGCCAAGCGCATCATGGATGCCGCCCTCGGCCATGCGTGTGAGCGTCAGGCTCGCCATGTACAACGCGCGCAGATCCGGCTGCTCGTGCCCGGCGCTGCGGCGCCAGTGGCACATCAGGCGCTCGATCGAGCCGGGATGCGGAAACTTCGGCGCATCGGTGAACCCGCCCCAGCGCCCATCGAAGCTTCGCTCGAGCGCCGCGCGCGCACCCTCGAGCGGCGTCTCGTCGAGGACCAGATCCGATGCCGGCGCCGGCGGATCGATGCTCGCGAATGCCGCCGCCAGCGACTCGCCCTGCGCGCGCAGCGACTCCTGGTGCGCCTGATAGTACTGCGCCACGCGCTCGAGAAGCTCCCTGAACGCCGGCAAGCCATGCCGCGGCTCGGGCGGGAAATAGGTACCGCCGAAGAACGGCACCCCCTCGGGCGTCAGAAACATCGTGAGCGGCCAGCCGCCCGGGCCGTGAGTCAGCATTTGTTGGGCAATCTGGTAGACCCGATCGATGTCCGGACGCTCCTCGCGGTCCACCTTGATGTTGACGAAGGAATCGTTCAACACGCGCGCCGTCGTCTCGTCCTCGAAGCTCTCGGCGGCGAGCACGTGACACCAGTGGCACGCCGCATAACCGACGCTCAGATGCACCGGACGGCCGAGATCGCGCGCGCGGGCGAACGCCTCCTCACCCCAGGGGTACCAATCCACCGGGTTGTGGCCGTGCTGGCGCAGATAGGGGCTGCTTTCGGCGTCGAGTCGATTGGTGTATCGCGGCGAGCCGTCGGCATTCACATGTCGGATTTGCATGACACTCCTCTTGACCGAGCCAGGCACCGGGCCGCGGATGCACGGCCGGCCCCGGAACCGGATCGATCCGCCCCCCCGGCCCGAAGACGCCATTCGGACCACCGGGCCGGGGCGCCGGCACGGCCAATCCTCGGGCCCGCCCGCCGCCGGGCCCCAATCCAGGTCCGAAGCATAGCGCGCGCGGGCATTTGCGGCCTGTATACTGCCCGCCCCCTCACCGATACCGCCACTGCCGTGACCGCTCCCGCCGCCATTGCCGAGTCCGCCGCACGTTCCGACCGCATGCTGCGCCTGAAACGCGGCGAAGAACGGCGCATCGCCGCAGGTCACCCGTGGGTGTTCAGCAACGAGGTGGCCGACGCCACACCGCTGCGCGCATTTTCTGTCGGCGAGTTGGCGCGCGTCGAGTCCTACCGCGGACAGTTCCTCGGCCACGCCTATGTCAATCCGCATGCCCTGATCTGTGCGCGCATCGTGAGCCGCGCGGCGTCCCTGCCCATCGATCAGGCATTGATCGAGAGGCGATTGCGGCGCGCCCTGGCGCTGCGCGAGCGTCTGCACGGCGAACCGTACGATCGGTTGGTTTTCGGCGAGTCCGACGGTCTGCCGGGACTGGTCCTCGACCGCTACGGCGGGATCATGGTCGGACAGATCGCCACGGCCGGCATGGAGACGCTGCGCGAGACGGTCGAGGCCGCCGTGCGCCACAGCCTTGCGCCGACGGCGCTCTTCTGGAAAAACGATTCCGGCGCCCGAACTCTGGAGGGGCTGCCCCAGGAGACGCACGCGGCCTTCGGCGAGATACCCGCGGAACTCACGGTGCGCGAGGCGAACCTGGACTTCCGCGCTCCGCTGCAGGCGGGGCAGAAGACGGGATGGTTCTACGATCAACGCGCCAATCGAACACGGCTGACGCGGTTCCTGCCGCCCGGGGCACGGGTACTCGACGTCTGCAGTTACGTCGGCGCCTGGGGCCTGAGGGCGCTTGCGGCCGGCGCAGCCTCGGCCTGCTGCGTCGACGCCTCTGAGATTGCATTGGCGTACGCCCAGGGCAATGCAGAACGCAACGGACTGCAGTTACGGACACTGCGCGCCGATGCATTCGAGGCGCTCACGGCCCTGCGCGAGCGCGGCGAGCGATTCGACGCGGTGGTGCTGGACCCCCCGGCGTTCATCAAACGCAAGAAGGACATCCCGCGCGGTCAGGCGGCCTACCGCAAGCTCAATCAGCTGGCGATGGGCGTGCTCGCCGAGGATGGGCTGCTGGTCTCGTGTTCCTGCTCATACCATCTGTCGGCCGACGCGCTGATCGGGATACTGCAAGCCGCCGCCCGCCATGTCGGGCGCGAGGTGCAGATCCTCGAGGCCGGCGGCCAGTCGCCCGATCACCCCATCCACCCCGCCATCCCCGAGACTCGCTATCTCAAGGCTTTCTTTTGCCGCATCGGCGACGAGCTCGGATACACTTCACCCCTATGATCATATACCCAGACATCAATCCCATCGCGTTTCGCATCGGCCCGCTCAAGGTGCACTGGTACGGGATCATGTACCTGCTCGGCTTCGCCGGCGCATGGCTGCTGGCGCGCTACCGGGCATCCCGCCGCGTATCCACCTGGACGGCGGCGGACGTCGATGATCTGATTTTCTACTGCATGCTCGGGGTGATCCTCGGGGGCCGCATCGGCTACGTCATATTCTACGGCATGACGTTCTGGACGGCCCATAACCCCTGGTACCCCATTGAGGTCTGGGA
>JAJZMI010000040.1 GCA_021798335.1 Pseudomonadota bacterium
ATCAGGACGTGATTCGACAGGAAGAAATCCTCACCGAGAATCATCCCCACGCGCAGTCCGGACATGTGCATCGCACTCACCATGACGTGCGTATGCTCGATGACCTCGTCCCCGATCTGAAACTTCGCGATCGGCGCGATCCAGGTGTTGATCCACTCCCTGCCGACACCGCCGCCGACCCTGCCGATCCACTTGACCCCCGGACTCGAGGGCGTGATCCCGGCCCGCTTGGCCGCCGCAACGGTGAGCACCGAGCGCGCCGCTCCCGTATCGAACAGGACGCGGAGGCGCTTGCCGTTGACCCAGGCATGTCCGATCAGATACGGGTGACGCGCGCTCGAGGGTTGCAGCCTGACCACGCCAATGTGCGCTGCCCGTCCCTGCGCCCAATAGGCGAGCGGCACGCCGCCGCAGTGCTCGGTCTTGATGAAGCGCATCAGGCCGCGGGAGAAGTCGAGTTCCAGATCCCACAGACGCAGCACGCTGCCGCCGAGCAGACCGACGGCACCGGATCCGAACGCGTTGCCGCCGACGAAGAATTTCGCGTTCCGAAACTGCACGCCGAGGAACTCGAACCTGCGCACGGTCGCGAACTCGACCGCGGTGGAGCCGTTCACCCCGCCGATCCGCACATACGGCATCGCGTCCGTTGCGAACAGATGATACTGGGCGCGTGCCGCCGGGGAGATCATGCTCCAGAACGCTCCCGTATCGACGATGAAGCGCGCCGGCTTGCCGTTGATCCGGGCCCACACCAGCGGTTGCATGTCCTTGACGGTGACGGCAATCGCGTGCGAGCGCTCGATTTGGCATTGCGTCGCCAGCGCCGGCGTCAGCCACAGCGCCGCAAGCGCCGCGATCGCCCCCCATTTGCCCCGATGCCGCATGAGCTCGTTGGTATTGTCTCGGGCCCGCACCTGTGCCCCGCGCACGAGCCTAGCGCACACCGCACTCGCCTGGCTACCGCAACTCAGGGGCTTTTCGGCTCGAGCCACACGGCCTGCGCGCTGCCGCAAAGCTCGCCTTCCTCGCCGTACACCGCCGTACCCGCCGTGTGCTTGCGGCCCTCGGACTCGATGCGCCAGCCGATCACGACGCAGCGCTCCCCGATGTGTACTCGGCGATTGATGCGCAGCGTGATCTCGCCGAGCAGCATCATGCGGTCATCGGGGCTGACGGCGTAGAAGCCTGGGCAATCGAGCGCCGCGGACATGAACTCGGGCCGCACCTTGTCGTCACCTGCCTCGAGCGAGGGGTCCGGCACCCACGGCGCGGCCACCAGATCGCGCTCCGGCAGGGGACCGGCGAAAATCCGCATGCCATCGCCGCGGACGCGCTGCGTGCCGCAGACGAAGCAGCTCGGGAATCGGTGGTGCTTGAAGCCGGCGTAGCGGCGCGAGGCCTCCACGGCCTCGAAGTAGGTGGGTCCGGGGCGCGGTGTGAGGGTCAGGTTCGCCGGCTGCGCTAGGCCGATCCGCTCCGATCCGAGCAGGATGGCGAGCGCAGCATCGGGGAGAGCCTGCACTTCCAGGGGCGTGTCGAGCGGCGGTGGACGCACCAGCCGCACCGTAACCGGATACGTGACCTGCGCGGCGACACATCCGGCGAAATAGCCGCCGTTGGCGGACTGCGCCGGTCCGCGAAAACGCTTGGCAATCGTGATCGTCGGCATGTCGAGACCCTTCTCACGATCAGGAACACAGTGCGTCCGGCGCTCAGGGCCGCGTGCGCCGCAGCGACTGCAACCACTGCGCCGGGTCGCCTCCCTGCTCCAGAATCTCCACCAGCGCCGAGCCGATCACCACGCCGTCGACGTGTCCGCGCAGCTGCTCGAGCTGTTCGCGCCCGCGGATCCCGAACCCGGCACACACCGGAACATTGGCGTGCCGGCGCACGATGTCAAGATATGCGGTGACATTGGCTGCCACGCCGGTGTTGCGGCCGGTGGTGCCCGTGATCGTAACGGCATACACAAAGCCCTGGCCGCGCGCACAGATGCGCGCGAGCCGCTCCTGCGAGGTGACGGGGGTGACCATCTGCACCAATGCCAGTCCGCGCGCCGTCAGCGCCGCATGCAGCGCATCGCCTTCGTCGAAGGGCAGATCCGGCACGATGAACCCCGTGACCCCGGCGCGCTCGGCCGCCGCAGCCAGCGATTCGATGCCGAAGGCGAGCAGCGGGTTGAGATAACTCATCAACAGCAGGGGCGTCGCGAGCCGGGGCCCTATCTCCTCGAGTTCCGCCAGAATCCAGCGCAGGCTCACGCCCTGCTCCAGCGCGGCGCGGCTCGAGCGCTGGATCGTCACCCCATCGGCCATCGGATCCGTGAACGGTACGCCGATCTCCACGACATCGGCCGCCCCGGCGATGCGCCGCAGGTCCGTCCGGAAGCGCTCGCGGCTTGGGAAGCCGGCCGTCAGGTAGGCCACGAGCGCCGGGTCGCCGCCCGCGCTTGCCGTGCGGATCGCCGCGCTGATCCGTTCGTGGGCGCTCATGGGCGCTCCGCCAGCAGCGTCTGCTGGAAGGTCGGCATGTCCTTGTCTCCGCGTCCGGACAGGCACACCAGGATGGTGCCGCCGGCATGAGCGTGTGCCCACCGGCGGACGCCGGCGAGCGCATGCGCGCTCTCGAGGGCCGGCAGGATCCCTTCGAGTTCGCACAGCGCGCGTACTGCCGCGAGGGATTCCTCATCCCCCGCCGTCTCGTAGCGCACGCGGCCGCTGTGCGCCAGCAGCGCATGTTCCGGCCCCACGCCCGGATAATCCAAACCGGCCGAGACGGAGTGCGTCTCCTGGATCTGACCGTCGGCGTCCTGCAGCAGCATCGAGTAGCTGCCGTGCAGCACACCGGGGCGCCCGAAGGAGAGCGTCGCGGCATTGCCTCCGAGCATGGCGCCGCGCCCGCCGGCTTCGATCCCGATGATCTCGACGCCGCGGTCCGGCACGAATGCATGAAACATTCCGATGGCGTTGGAGCCGCCGCCGACACACGCCATCACCGCATCCGGCAGCCGCCCCGCGGCCTGCTGATACTGGCTGCGCGCTTCCCGGCCAATGACCGCCTGCAGTTCGCGCACCAGGTAGGGATAGGGGTGAGGCCCCACGGCCGAGCCGAGCAGATAGTAGGTGCCCATCGGGTCCGACACCCAGTCGCGCAGCGCCTCGTCGATGGCCGCGCGCAGGGTCCGATCGCCGGCGGTGACGGGCATGACCTGGGCCCCGAGCAGCCGCATGCGTCCGACGTTCGGCGCCTGGCGCTCCATGTCGATCGCGCCCATGTAGACGGTGCACGGCAGCCCGAGCCGCGCGCAGGCGGCCGCGCTGGCCACGCCGTGTTGCCCGGCGCCGGTCTCCGCGACGATGCGCCGGGCACCGAGGCGCTGGGCGAGCAGCGCCTGTCCCAGAGCGTTGTTGATCTTGTGCGCGCCGGTGTGGGCGAGATCTTCGCGCTTCAGCCAGAT
>JAJZMI010000172.1 GCA_021798335.1 Pseudomonadota bacterium
TCGATGTAATGATCCACCAAATCCCGCTGGATGCCGGTCGTCCACGCGACTTGATCGCGTGTCGGCCGCGGGGCGTCGTTGTCCACATCCCGGATCGCGCTCTCGACGTAGGCGCCGCGCGCCACGTCGACGAACTCGTCGTAGCGGATGCCCGATCGGATCATCAATCTGATGATGGGCCGCAGTATCCGCCGCAGCGCCTGCAGAAAATCTCTGCGCGAGTCGATCGACAGGTTGGTGTCGACGCCAGTCACGACTCAAGTGCGCTCTGCGGGATCGAACAGACGCTGATGCTCGAGGATGGCGTAGCGGTCGGTCATGCCGGCGATGTAGTCCGCGACCACGCGGGCCCGGCCGTCTGGCCCGCGCGCCGTCTCGGCCTGTGCAGCCGCGGACTGGTCCTCCGGCGGCATGAGCCGAGGCGCCGCCAGGAACGTCCCGAACAGCTCTTTCACGACGCGTTGCGCCTTTGCCGTCATGCGCAGGACCTTGTAATGGCGATAGACGCGCTCACGCAGGAAGCGCATCAATTCCCGGTGCTCATCCAGGGCTGCTTCCCCGAGGGCGATCAGCGGTCGCTCCTGCAGGCGCACGTCCTCGATCGAGGCGGGCCGGGCCTCGGCGATCCGTGCCTCGCTGGTGCGAATGAGATCGACCACGATGTCATTGATCATCCGCCGGATGATCTCGTGAACCAGGCGCCGCTCGCCGAGGCCGGGATGCTCGGCCGTCACCGCCTCGTATTGCCTTCGGAACAAACGCATGTCGCACAACTGCTGGAGGTCCACCAGTCCGGCCCGGATGCCGTCATCCACATCGTGATTATTGTAGGCGATCTCATCGGCCAGATTCGCGATCTGCGCCTCAAGTCCGGGCTGGCGATGCTCGAGAAACCGCTGGCCGATCTCGCCGAGCTCCTGTGCGACGCGCACCGAGCAATGCTTCAATATCCCTTCGCGGCATTCGAAGGTCAGATTGAGCCCCGGAAACGCCGCGTAGCGCTCTTCCAGCTCATCGACCACGCGCAGGGACTGCAGGTTGTGCTCGAAGCCGCCGTACGGGCGCATACATTCGTTGAGGGCCTCCTGGCCGGCATGTCCGAACGGCGTATGGCCGAGGTCGTGCGCCAGGCTGATCGCTTCCGTGAGTGTTTCGTTCAGGCGCAAGGCGCGGGCCACGGTACGGCCGATCTGAGCCACCTCGATGGAGTGGGTGACGCGGGTGCGGTACAGATCCCCCTCGTGGTTGACGAAGACCTGCGTCTTGTACACGAGACGCCGGAAGGCATTGGAGTGGATGATGCGATCCCGGTCGCGCTGATACTCGGTACGGAACTGTGGCTTGGGCTCGGCGAACCGGCGCCCGCGCGAGTGCTCATCGAGCGCGGCATAGGGCGCCAGCGTGTCCTGGACCGGTTCGGATGCGCCCGTCATGACGCGCCAGCGGGCTGCCCCTCCAATGTGCGCAGCAACAGCTGCTGATCGTAATCCGCCGTGACGATGGCGGCGCCGATGCGCTGCAGCAGCACCAGGCGAATGCGACCGCCGAGCACCTTCTTGTCGATGCGCATGTGCTCGAGCATGGTCTCCGCCGGCACGTCCGGCGCGCTCACTGGAAGTCCCAGGCGCTCGATCAAGCCGACGAGACGTTGCAGATCTCCTCGCGGCAGCAGTCCGCCCGCGTGCGACATTCGCGCGGCCATGACCATGCCCGCGCCGACCGCCTCACCGTGCAGCCAGCGTCCGTATCCGGTAGCGGATTCGATGGCATGCCCGAAGGTATGCCCGAGATTGAGCAGTGCGCGCTCGCCGTGCTCGCGCTCGTCCTGTCCGACGATCGCAGCCTTGATCTCGCAGGAGCGGCGGACGGCATGCGCCAGGGCCCCGGGCTCGCCGGCAAGCAGCGCTTCGGCCCGCTGCTCCAGCCACGCGAAGAACTCGGGGTCGCGGATCAAGCCGTATTTGACGACTTCGGCGAGCCCGGCCCGCAGCTCCCGCGGCGCCAGCGTGGAGAGCGTCGCCGTATCGGAAACCACGGCTGCGGGCTGATGGAAAGCGCCGATCAGATTCTTGCCACCGGGATGATTGACCCCCGTCTTGCCGCCCACGGCCGAATCCACCTGCGCCAGCAGGGTGGTCGGCACCTGAACGAATTCGACGCCTCTCTGGTAGATGGCTGCGGCGAAGCCGGCCATATCGCCGACCACCCCGCCGCCGAGCGCAACGACCGCGCAGTCGCGCCCGAAGCGGTTGGCGACCAGCACATCGAGGATTCGGGCCACGGTATCGAAGGTCTTGTACGACTCCCCGTCCGGCAGCAGCGTTGCGACCGTTCGACGGGGCCGAAGGGCCGCTTCGAGGGTGCTCAGGTACAGCGGCGCCACGGTCGTATTGCTGACGATGAGCACGTCGCGGGCGCGGACCGATTCGGTAAACGACCGCGGATCGCGCAACAGCCCCTGTCCGATCAGAATGGGATAGCTGCGGCTGCCGAGCTCGACGGTCAGGATATCCATGGAAGTGACCATGACCCGGAATCTAGCGGATCGCATGCAGGATGTCGCGGACGACGGCTTTGATCTGGCGGCCGTCGGTAGCGATGCTCAGGTCCGCGATGGAGCTGTACAGCGGGTCGCGGATTTCCATCAACTCGCGCAGCTTCGCGGCGGTATCCTCAACCCCATTGAGAAGGGGCCGCTGCCGGCCAGGTTTGACCCGCTCGGCCTGTTGTGCGACCGAGGTCTTCAGGTATACCACCCAGCCGTTCTCGGACAGCCGAATGCGGTTCTCCGGCAGCAGGATCGCCCCGCCGCCGGTCGCCAGGACGATGTGCCGCAGCGCGGTGAGCGACTCGATCGCCTCGCGTTCGCGCTCTCGGAAGCCAGCCTCGCCCTCCTTGTCGAAGATGAATGGAATATCGACGCCGGTACGCCTCTCGACTTCCGCGTCGCTGTCGTGAAACGGCACCCGCAGCAGGCGGGCGAGGCTGCGGCCGACGGCGGATTTGCCCGAGCCCATCGGTCCCACCAGAAAAATATTGGGCGGCTTGCTTCGCATGGCGGCGCCAAGAATAGCAAGGCGCGCCGGGCGCCGGGGCGGCCACTGCCCGCGAGGGCTCCGGCGCCCCGAAGGCGCCGGAGTGCGAGACCTCAGTACTCCGCCGGATTCTGCTCGACGATCTTCGGGGTCACGAAGATCAGCAACTCGTCCTTGTTGTTCGTGTGGTCGGTGTTCTTGAACAGGTGGCCGATGATCGGAATGTCGCCGAGCAGGGGCACCTTGTTGATCTGGTCGGTGTTGTTTGTCGTCAGGATACCGCCCAGCACGACCGTCTGTCCATTGTTGACCAGGACCTGTGTCATGACCTCGCGAGTATCGATGGCCGGAACCTGGACGCCGCCGGAGGCCACGACCTCCTGGCCGATCGCCTGATCCTTGACGTCCAGGCTGAGGATGATGCGGTTATCCGGCGTGATCTGCGGCGTGACCTTCAACTCAAGCACGGCTTTCTTGAACGCAATCGAGGTCGCGCCACTCGATGCCGACTGCTGGTACGGGATCTCCACGCCCTGCATGATCTCCGCCTGCTGCTGGTTTGCGGTGATGACCCGCGGCGAGGAAATTATTTTGCCTTTGTTCTCGGCTTGTGCCGCCGAGAGTTGCAGGTCGATCAGTGAATTGCCGCTCAGAATGCCGAAGGCGATCGAGCCGGCCGGGTTGTTCACCGGCAGGTTGACATTGTAGCGATTGGCCGCGTTCGAGCCCGTCGGAATCGTCACGGGCGAGTAATTCCCCGTCGTCTGAATATTGCCGAGCGCCGAGCTCACGATGGTGTCCTCGCCCGCGGAGGTTCCGGTGGTCGTCACGATGCCGTTGTTGCCGTTCGCCTGCACGTCGGTGAACCCGAGTTGCGCGCCGAGTTGCCGCTGAAAATCATTTTGCACGAGCACGATGCGGGCCTCGATGAGCACCTGGCGCACCGGTATATCCAGACGATGCACCAGCTGCACGATCTGCTCGAGGCGTCGCGGCGTGTCCTGCACCAGCAGGGTGTTCGTTCGCGGATCGACCGTCACGGTGCCGCGCTTGGAGAGCAGTGAATGTCCCTGCGCCTTGATCAAGGTCGCGAGGTTTGCGGCCTTGGCATAATTGATCTGAATGAATTCCGAGCGCAGCGGCTCGAGTTTCTGCACTTCGTGACGGGCTTCCAATTCCGCCTTCTCGCGCGCCGCCAACTCGGCCTGCGGCGCCACCAGGATGACGTTCCCCTGGCGCTGCTCGCCGAGTCCTTGCGTCTCCAGGATCAGATGCAGCGCCTGATCCCACGGCACGTCGTGCAGCCGCAGCGTGACGTTGCCCTTCACCGAATCGCTGACCACGATATTCAGGCCGCTGGCGTCGGCCAGCAGCTGTAGGACCGCGCGGACCGAGATGTTCTGGAAGTTCAGTGACAGGCGTTGTCCGGTGTACTTTGGATGAAGCGACTGCGCCTGTCCCGGTCCGACCGGACGCAGCTCGACGACGTACTCGGTGTTCGCCTGGTAAGCGAGCTCGGTGTACTGACCTACCCCGTCGATGGTCATGCGCGAGCCGTGCGCCGTGCGGGTAAGGGAGAAATCAGTGACCGGCGTGCCGAAATCGGTTGCGTCGTAGCGCTTGAGCAGGTTGGCGGGCACCGCGGTATTGCTGAAATCGACGATCACCTGATTGCCGACCTGGTGCAGGTTCACGGGAATATGGGGGTCGGAGAGTCGCACCAGAATCCGGCCCGCGCCGCCGGGGCTGCGATGGAAATGTACGCTGTTGATCTGCCACGGTGGGCTCAGACCGGCGCGCGCCGCGACGACATTGGCCATCTTGACCGCGGCAACATCGCGAGCCTGCGTGGCGTTGGATCCGAGAGTGAGCAAAATCTCGTTGTTCCGCCGTTGCAATCGATAGGTGATCATCTTGTCGAGTGTGAGCACCATCCGCGTGCGGTCGCGGGTCGCGGCCGCCATGATGGACTCGACGCCGCCGCGCTTGACCTCGATCTGGTCCGACGCCAGCCCCAGGTGGGTATGCGGCAGGTCGATCACGATGCGCGCCGGATCGTCCATGGTGAACGACAGTGGCTTCGGCGCGGCCGCGGACAGCTGCAGTGCGATCTGCACCTGGCCGTGGTGCAGCTGCTGCACCTGGACGGACTGCAGCGTCGTCTCGCCGTTCGAGGCGCGCGCGGGGTTGACCGCAAAGGCTGCGAGGCCGAGCAGCAGGGACAGGGCGGCCGCGCTCGCGACGCGCGACTTCGGCGTAAAGGCTTTCATTCTCGGATCCCCTGGTAGGGCGTTCGGTACCGGTTTGTTCACTTGCTGAGTCCCAGGGCTGCCGGCCGCTTCATGAACCCGCCGAGACCGTTGGGGACGATCTCGACCAGCCGGATTTGAGTCGGAGTGATCTGGATGATGCGGCCGTCGTTCAGGCCCATGTAGTTGCCGACCGTCACGCGGTGCACGATCCCATCCTTGGTCTGCACCAGGCCGTAGGTTCGGCCGCCGGCCCTGATCGTGCCGACCATCTTCAGCGTGTCGAGGGGAAAGTGCTCGAGGTACTGCCGCGGGCGATTGGCTCGCGGCCGGATCGTCCCGAGCCCGACGGGTTCGGCCGGCAGGAACGGCGAGCGCATGTTCTGGTCGTCGTACGTGAAGGTCTCGTACTTCGGGACTCTCGGCAGCGGCGCCACGTGCCCGCCGGGTTGGTGCTCGACGCGCGTGATGAATCTCTGCACGCTGCCTGTGCCGTCCGAGCACGCCGCCAGGCACAGGCAGGCCAGCATGGCGCCGGTGCGCAGCAGTCCACGGGTATTGGTGTACTTGTTCATCTGGCTCTATCTCGGCGCGCCTCAGCCCGGGCCCCGATGCGGCGGGCGGGCGAACTTGTGCTTGCTCGCACGGCGCGCGGCGACCTCATTGGCGGTCAGATACCGATAGGTCTTCGCCGTCAGGGTCAGGGTCAGCTGGTTGTAGGAGCCCGGCTTGATCGGCTTGATCTGGATGTCATGCAGCGTGACGATGCGCGAGAGCGCGGCGATGTCGCTGACGAACTCGCCAAACTGGTGATAACCGCCGGTCAACTCCATCTGGATCGGGAGCACCGCGTAGAATTCCTTCTCGGTCTCCTTGCCGGGCTTGAACAGTTTCTGCTTCAGGCCCGCCGCGGCGGCGGTGTCCGAGATGTCCTCGAGCAGGCTCGGGACCTGGGTCTTGCCCGGGAGCTGGCGCAGCAATGCGCCGAACGAGCGGCGCAGTTCGACCAGTTGCTGCCGGTACACATTGAGATTGGCCGCCACGGAGTGCTTGATCACGAACTGCTGCCGCAGTGCCTGCTCCTGGTGCTCGTGCTGCACCAGTTGCGGGCGCACCGTCTGCCAGACGCACAGATACACCAGAATCAGCGTCAACAGTACGAACGTCACGCCCACCGCCCCGGCGCGTACCGCCAGCGGCCAGCGCCCCGGGTCACGGGGATCGAGGTCACGCAGCTCTTCCAGGAGATCCTTGACGTTCATCGCTGCGGCCCCCCGGCGGCGAGCGCGTGGTTGGGCGTAGCACCCAACCCGGCGGGTTTCGGCGATTCGACCTGCGCATCCAGCGTGAACGTGGATCCGGGCCGGCTCCGGCCCGCCTTGATGACCTCCAGGTCGGCGTTGGCCAGCCAGTGCGAGCCGTCGATGTTGCGCATGAATTCCGAAACCCGCGTGCTCGACTGCGCGACGCCTTTGAACTGAATGCGGTTGCCCTTCTCACTGACCTCGGTCAGATACAGGCCCTGAGGCACGGTGCGCACGATCTGGTCGAAGACATGCACGATCTGCGGTCGCGCGCGCTGCAGCTGCTCGATGATGTGCATGCGCGCCAGGAACTTGCGTTTGGTCTTCTCCAGGGAGTTGATTTCTCCGATCTGGCGATTGAGCATCTGGATATGCGTACGCAGCAGCTCGTTGCGGCTCGCCTGCGCGCGGATCAGCGCGCTGTAGAGCAGATACGCGCCGAAGGTCACCACTATCGCGCTGATCGCGGCGGCGGCGAGCGCGACCACGAAGGACAGCTTGCGCTCTTTGCGCTCTGCCTCACGCCAGGGCAGCAGGTTAATGCGTGGCATATCAGTCGAAGCTCCGGAGCGCCAGGCCGCAAGCGGTCAGCAACGCGGTCGCATCGCGATGCACGGCCTGGGTGCGGGCCCGGGCCGAGAGCTTCATCTGCCCGAGCGGATCGCCCTTCTCGGCGGCGATGCCGACGCGACTGGCGATGACCTCGGCGACCCCGGGGATGTTGGCGCAGCCGCCGCACACCAGGATTTTTTCCGGCTGCTCGCGGCCGGAGCCCGAGGCCAGGTAGAACTGCAGCGAGCGGTTGACCTGTTGGGTCATATCGTCGATGAAGGGATCGAGCACCTCGGCCTGATAATTGCCCGGCAAGCCGCCTTCCTTCTTGGCGCGGCCGGCTTCCTCGAGCGACAGCCCGTAAGTGCGCATGATCTCCTCGGTGAGCTGTTGTCCACCGAAGGCGAAGTCGCGCGTGTAGGTGACCTTGAGGCTGCGCAGCACGCTGAAGGTCGTGCTGCTCGCGCCGAAATCCACCACCGCGATGGTGCGGTCGATTCCGCCATCGGGCATCTGATGGGTCATCAGGCGGCAGGCATTCTCCAGCGCAAACGCTTCGACGTCGACGATTCGAGCGGTCAGCCCGGCGGCCCGAACAGCGGCCTGGCGCTGCTCGACGTTTTCCGTGCGCGTCGCTACCAGCAGGACGTCGTTGGTATCCTGGTCCTTCTCTGAAGCCCCGAGCACCTCGAAGTCGTAGCTCACCTCATCCATGGGAAAGGGAATGTATTGATCGGCCTGCATCTCGACCTGCGCCTCCAGATCGTTGGCGCGCAGGATCCGCGGCATCTGAATCACCTTGGTGATGGCCGCATCACCGCTGATGGCCAGCGCAACCTCGCTATTCTTGGTGCCGGACCGCTTGACGGCTCGGCGCACAGCCTCGCCGACCGCCTCGGCGTCCACGATGCTCTTCTCGTTGATCGAGTTCGCAGGCGTGGGCTCGGCGGCATAACTCTCGACCCGATACTGCCCACCGGCCATGCTGAGCTCGATGAGCTTGATCGAGGACGTAGTTATGTCAAGTCCGATCAATGGCCGATGCTTCCGCGGGAACAGCAACATTTTTTTCCTTTTCAGGGTCTTACGCCTGAAATCGCCACCCCTCATCAATATTCAAAGCACTATATATCAGCAGAAGGTTAAATTGAACGTGAGCCGCCTCACGGAAACATGCGCCGTCGCCGCCTGCTCTCGAGCGGGGCGCCGAAAGTGCCACGCGGCGCCCGCTTCAGCCGGCGGCGGGCCTTCTCGGGGCCATCCGAGGGGGCAGTATCGGGGGGTTCGATGGCCGGCGCTGCGAACTTATCCACAGTGCAGACGGTCGGTGATTCGGGGGTTACGATGTGGCTTCCGGAAGGCCGGAGCATTGAACGGCACCAATCGATTCGGCCAAAGAGGGTTCTCATTCAGTGAATTGGAAGCGCTTTCGAATCCCCGTCGCCTTGGTGGGCGGTCTGGGGCTGATCTTCCTGATCGGTGCGTATGCCTATGCGTGCACGTACGTCTATTTGGAGCCGTCCCTCCCGACGCTCACGGCGATGCATCATGTCAAGCTCGAGGTTCCGCTTAGGGTTTACACGGCCGGCGGCGAGCTGATGGCGGAGTTCGGCACTGAGCGCCGCACCCCGATTCACTATGATCAGGTCCCCGCGGTCGTCACGGATGCTTTCCTCGCCGCCGAGGATCACAATTTCTTCCACGAGGGCGCGATCGACCCGCTGAGCCTGCTGCGGGCGGCCGTTGTGGACGTGATCGAAGGGCGCAAGGCCCAGGGCGGCAGCACCATCACGATGGAAGCCGCGCGCAACGTATTTCTCACGCTCGACAAAACGTGGCGGCGCAAACTGCAGGAATCATTCGTCGCGTACGAACTGGACCACAATTTCAGTAAACAGGACGTCTTTCAGCTCTATCTGAACGTCATCTTCTTCGGCGAGCGCGCGTACGGAATCGCGGCGGCGGCCCAGACCTACTACGGCAAGACGCTGGATCAGCTCACGCTGCCCGAGGCAGCCACGTTGGCCGGCCTGGTCGAGGCGCCCTCGCTCTACAACCCGATCGTGCATCCGCACTTGGCGGCCATTCGCCGCTCGTACGTGCTCACGCGCATGCTCGCCTTGAAGTACATCACTCCAGCGCAGGCCCAGGCGGCCGATCACTCCCCGATCGCCGCGCGGCTGCATGCCCCGCGTGTCCAAGTGCATGCGCCGTACGTCGCGGCGATGGTGCTGCATCGAATGGCCAAGCGGTATGGGCCGACGGCCGAGACTGCGGGGTACAGCGTCTACACGACCATCGACGGTCGGCTGCAGAGTGCGGCCAACCGCGCCGTGCAGCTCGGCATGATCGCCTACAGCCGCCGCCACGGCTGGCGCGGCCCGATCGGACACACGGTTCTGGCGAACGACACGACCCCTGAGCAATTGCAGACTCTGGTCGAGCAATATCAGCGGATCGGCGTGCTCCTGCCCGCGGTCGTCGTCCAAGTTGGTACGCATAGCGCCAAGGTGTTCGCGCGTGATCACGGCTTCGGCGTCATCGACTGGAACGGCCTGTCGTGGGCGGGCAAGGCGTTGCCTCACCGTCTGGTGGGTCCGCTGCCGCAGACAGCGGGCAATGTGCTCGCGCCCGGTGACGTGGTCTACGTCGTGTGGAAGGGGCCGTCGGACGTCGCGCTTGCGCAGGTTCCCCTGGCCCAGTCCGCGCTGGTGGCGCTCGATCCGAACGACGGCGGCATCGCGGCGCTGGTCGGCGGATTCGACTACTTCAGCAGCAGATTCAACCGCGCCACGCAGGCGTGGCGCCAGCCGGGCTCGGGATTCAAGCCCTTCTACTACTCCGCCGCGATCAAGCTCGGCTACACCCCGGCGAGCACCTTTCTCGATGCGCCCCTGGTGACAGGTGGGCTCGGCACGGAGACCACCTGGCGGCCGGTCAATTACGGCGACCGATTCAGCGGTCCGATTCGCATGCGTGTGGCGTTGGCGCATTCGATCAATCTGGTGTCGATCCGCATCCTGCGCGCCGTCGGCCTGCCGTACGCCACGAAGTATGTCGCCCGCTTCGGGTTCAATCCCAAGAGCGTGCCGCAGAATCTCACCGTTGCCCTCGGCTCCCTGTCCGTGACGCCCATGGAGATGGCGACCGCGTACTCGGTGTTCGCCAACGGCGGCTATCGTGTCCAGCCGTTCCTGATCGATCGGATCGTGAATGCCTCCGGCAAGGTGGTCTGGCAGGCCAAGCCGCGCATCGCGTGCCATGGCTGCAGCCACCAGGTCAGCCTGCGTTCGTTCGAGTCGCTCTCGGGTACAGGAACCCTGCGGCACGGGGCCAGCGCGCTGCGCGCCGATGGAGCCGCGTACATGCCGCCGGAGCAGATGGCGCCGCGAGTGATCAGCGCCGACAATGATTACATCATGACCTCGATGATGCGCAGCGTCATTCAGTTCGGTACGGGCATGGGCGCGCGCGTTCTCGGGCGCGATGATCTGGCGGGCAAGACCGGCACGACCAACAACTTCACCAACGCGTGGTTCAACGGCTTCACGCCCAATCTCGTGGCCACCGTGTGGTCCGGTTTCGATGACAACCGGAGCCTGGGTAACGGCGAGCAGGGCGCGGCTGTGGCGTTGCCGATCTGGATACGGTTCATGCGTGTCGCGCTCACGGGCGTGCCGCAGTGGCGTCGGCCGCAGCCGCCGGGGATCGTCCGATTGCGCGTCTCGCCACGCACCGGTCTTCTGGTAAGCGATGAGGATCCGAACGGCATCGAGGATGTCTTCGAGGCCAAGCATCTGCCGGCGGGTGCGCCGTCGACGAACACCAGTCAGGGTTCCGCCGCATCCATATTCTGATGCCCAAGCGCCCCACACCCCGCGGAGAGCATCTGCGCCGGGCGCTGGCGCAGGAAGCGGCGCGCATCATGGTCGAGCACGGTATCGGGGATTACGGGCTCGCCAAGCGCAAGGCGGCGCAGCGTTTCGCGGTGGCGGCTGGTGCGGTGCTGCCGAAGAACAGCGAGATCGAAGCGGCGCTGCTGGAGCACCAGCGGCTTTTCGGCGCGGATGCGCACGCCGAGTCACTGCAGGCGCAGCGGAGGGCGGCCCTTGCGGCGATGCGACGATTGCGGGAGTTCGAGCCGCGGCTCGTCGGGGCCGTGCTGAGCGGCACCGCGACCCGGCATTCTCCGGTGCAATTGCACCTGTTTGCGGATTGCGCCGAGAGCGTGGCGATGACGCTCATCGACGCCGGTATCGCCCACGAGGTGACCGAGAAGCGCGTACGCATGGACCCGGCCCGCGTACGGGCCTACCCCGGGCTGCGCTTCCAGATCGGGGATCAGCCGATCGAGGCGACCGTGTTCCCGGAAGACGGCATCCGCCAGGCCCCCTTCAGTCCCGTGGACGGCCGCCCGATGCGGCGCGCGTGCGCACCCGAGGTCGAAGCCATGTTGGGGGCGGCGCCCGCCGAGACGCTCATCGCCTGAGTCGCACGCGTGGCGCGGCGGGGATTCCCGGCGGACGCCGCGATGCCAGCGTCCCGGGACGACCGCGGCACGTTCCGCGGGAATCCCGGCCTCGCCGGCCGCACTCTTCGGGTGCGGGCTCTCAGGCGCGTTTCGCGATCGCCGTGTACTCGCGCCGGGCCGGTCCGGTGTAGAGCTGTCGCGGGCGCCCGATGCGCATGGCCGGATCGCCGATCATTTCCTGCCAATGGGCCACCCAGCCCACGGTGCGCGCGATCGCGAACATGACCGTGAACATCGAGCGCGGAATCCCGATCGCGCTGTAGATGATGCCGGAGTAGAAATCGACGTTCGGGTACAGTTTGCGCTCGACGAAGTACTCGTCTTTCAGGGCGATCTCCTCGAGTCGCAGCGCCAGCTCGAACAGCGGATTATCCGAGCGTCCCAGGCGCGAGAGAACCTTGTGACACGTCTCGCGGATGATCTTGGCGCGCGGGTCGAAGTTCTTGTATACGCGGTGGCCGAAGCCCATCAGGCGCACGTGACTCGATTTGTCCTTGGCCTGAGCCAGGAACTTCGGGATGTTGTCGACGGTACCGATCTGCTCGAGCATGCTCAGGACCGCCTCGTTGGCGCCGCCGTGCGCCGGTCCCCACAGTGCCGAGATGCCCGCGGAGATCGCGGCATACGGGTTGGCGCCGGTGCTGCCGGCGAGCCGCACCGTCGAAGTGCTGGCGTTCTGTTCGTGATCGGCGTGCAGGATGAACAGCAGATCGAGCGCCTGCGCGGCGACGGGGTCGATCTCGTACGGCTCGCAGGGGACCGCGTACAGCATGTGCAGCAGGTTGCTGCAGTAATCCAGATCGTTTCGCGGGTAGACGTACGGCTGCCCCAGGGAGTGCTTGTGCGCGGCGGCGGCGATGGTGGCGATCTTGGCGATGACCCGGTGCGCGAAGATTTCCCGGCGCCGCGGATTATAGATGTCCATCGAGTCATGATAGAACGCCGACATCGAGGCGATGACCGCAGAGAGCATCGCCATGGGATGCGCGTCGTAGTGGAATCCGTGGAAAAACCGCAGCAACGATTCGTTGATCATCGTGTGGTGACGAATGTTGCCGATGAACTCGTCCAGCTGCTTGCGCGTGGGCAGCTCGCTGTGCAACAGCAGATACGCGACCTCCATGAAGGTGCTCTTTTCGGCGAGCTGCTCGACCGGATAGCCGCGGTACAGAAGTACGCCGGCATCGCCGTCTATGTACGTGATCCGACTTTCGGTCGCGGCCGTCGTGCCGAATCCCGGGTCGTAGGTGAACACGCCGAGTTCCTTATTGAGCTTGGCGATGTCGACGACGGACGGTCCGATCGTGCCTGCGCGAACGGGCAGGCTCATCTTGCGATCAGTGGACTGATCGATGAGTTCGAATGTTTTCTGGGTCATTCGCTTGACGCTTCCATTGTTGAGCGGTCGGCGCCCAAGCGGGAGTATCTCGAGCGTCGGGGGAACGAGACCGCAGGTTTACACGGTCCGGGCTTCGAATCAAGGTACAAATGCCGAAGCGAGCCTACCGGCCGGTACTGATGAGACCATGGGGCGGCCAAGCATCTGGCGCGACGGGACACGAGCGCGGAAAATGGGGCGCGGAGCGCCCGCTGGTCCGCTATCTTCACGCTCCATGACCGTCCTCGAGAATCCGCCGCTCGCTCTGTACGTGCACTTTCCCTGGTGCGTGCGCAAGTGTCCGTACTGCGATTTCAACTCGTACACGTTGCGCGGTCCGCTCGCCGAGCGCGATTACGTCGCGGCCCTGCGCGCGGATCTGAGCTCGCAGGCGCAGGCAGTGCGGGCGCGGGAGGTGAACAGCATCTTCCTGGGGGGCGGTACGCCGAGCCTGTTTCCACCCGCGGCTATCGCCGAGGTGCTGGCGGCGGCCGGCGAGCAGCTGGCGCTTGCGCCGGGGCTCGAGGTCACACTGGAGGCCAATCCGGGCACCGTCGAGCGCGGGCGGTTTGCCGAGTATCGGGCGGCGGGCGTCACGCGCGTCTCGCTGGGCGCACAGAGCTTCGATGCTCGGCGACTCGAGGCTCTGGGTCGCATCCACTCGCCCCACGACACGCGGCGCGCCGCCGAGGAACTGCACGCCGCCGGGCTCGACAACTTCAACCTGGATCTCATGTACGGCATACCCGAGCAGGACGCGGCCGGCGCCGTGGCGGATATCGAAGCGGCGCTCTCCCTTGCTCCGGCGCACCTGTCCCACTACCAGCTGACGCTCGAGCCGGGCACGCCGTTCGCCGCGAGCCCGCCGCGGCTCCCGGACGAGGACACCATCGAACGCATGCTCGCGAGCTGCCGAGAGCGGTTGGAGGCCGAGGGATTCGCGCAGTACGAGGTGTCTGCCTATGCCCGTCCGGGCCGCCAATGTTGGCACAACCGCAATTACTGGACGTTCGGCGACTACCTCGGCATCGGCGCCGGTGCGCACGGCAAGCTCACGAACGCGTCGGCGCGCGAGGTGGCTCGAACGCGGCAGGCGCGTGAGCCACGGCGCTACCTCGCGAGCGCCGCCGGGGGCGTCGGGAACTGCGTCGTCGTCGCGGCCGAGCAGCTACCCTTCGAGTTCATGCTGAATGCTTTGCGCCTATCGGAGGGCTTCGGGCCGCGCCTGTTCAGCAGCCGGACGGGTCTGCCGTGGGCCGCTGTCGAGCCGGCCGTGCGCCGGTTGATGGCTCGGGACTTGATCGTCGAGGATCGGGGGTATTACCGGGCCAGCCCGCTCGGCTGGCGCTTCCTGAACGATGTCCTGTTGAGTTTCCTGCCCGAAAGTCCGAAATCCATCGGCTGAATCGAATTGTCAATGCTTTTGACTCGATTTCCGGGCTGATCCATGGCCCTTATGCACAGGCATCGGCGGTGCGTCGTGAAATGAGTGAATTAGCTCTCATATCAGCCAAGTCGCTGAACGAAGTTCAGCTAACTATTTGATGAATAAGCCAGAAATGTCCTGATCAAATTTTCATCACTGCAACAAAACCGCAATATAACTGCGAGATCGCACCCAGTCGGACGCTTTCTTCCACAGAGTTATCCACAGCTTTTGTGGATAATGCATAGCCGCTGTCTCAGGAGCGCCAAAAGGTTCATGAGGGCGTCGGGGCAGAGGCGAGGCGCCCCTGAGGCCCCTAGGGACATTTCCGGCCCCCGAACCGCCCTCATGCGGTGCTCTTGAGACCGGCGGCTACACCGGATACACTCCGCGCCCTTTTCAGCGAACCCATGTGGCCTGTGCTTCGGTCGGGCCGCCGCGTCGAGTCACCGGAATATGAAAGCCGCCATTCATCCCGAGTATCGCGAAATCACGGTTACCTGCACCTGCGGTAATACGTTCAAGACGCGATCCACCCTCGATCACGACTTGCAGGTGGAGGTGTGCTCGAGCTGCCATCCGTTCTATACCGGCAAGCAGAAGATCGTCGACACTGCGGGACGCGTTGACAAGTTCCGCAGGAAATACGGTACTGCGGGCGTCGCCGCCAAGTAATCCCAGGCGGCGTACCCCTGCGCCGCGCATTGGGCATTGCATCGCGCATCGCCCTCCGTCAGGATCATTTTTCCCCGGTGGTGGCTCAGGAACTTGGCCGCTGACGTGGCGGTCTGAATGATTCACCTGGAGAAGCCGGCGGGGGCGGAGTGGGCGCGCTGAGTGACCGGAGAGCGAGAAAAAGCCTGCTTTTTGTGGCCGTGGCGGGCGCTCATGCACTCGTGATCGCGCTGCTGATCAGCGAATCCCACATCCTCCACATACCGACACCCGAGAGCGTCCCGATCCTGGCGTTCCTGGTGCCGGCATCGCCGCGGCGACGCGCTCGTTTTGCGCCACCGGCGCTCGGCAAGCCGGTCATGCACGCCGAACCGATCACCGCCGCCCCCATCACACTCGCGCTGCAGGGCATCGAGGCGCCGATCCCGGTGCCACCCCCCATCAATTGGGTGCGCGCAGCCCGTGAGGCCGTCCACGCCGTCCTGCGGCGCCGCAAGCGGATCAGCTTCGGATTCCCCAAAGCCGGGCGGGCCTTCCGGCAGCTTCCCACGGTCAGCGGTCGGCCGACGCTGGATCACGCCTATCGGCTTTCGACGGGTCAGACCGTGGACCGGGTGACCCGTAACTGCTACGTCGAATCGAATCCCCCGCCGCTCGGGGCCTCGCAGCTGGTCCGGCAGGCGCAAATGTCGAGCGTCTGGTGCAAGGGGGGTGCCGGAAGCGGACCCCCGAAGGACAATCTGTTCAAGAATCTGCCTGCCTACGATCACTACCAGAAGATGCTCAAGCAGGGGCTGCGTCAGCGCCGCCGGCCGGCGCCCCATCCGCAAGGACACTGAGCGGTTTCACCGGCTGATATAGCGCGACAGTCCGGCATACAGCAGCGCAAGGAGCCCGGTGAGATAGATGCCGTCGAATGTGCCGGCGCCGCCGATGGACGCGATCGGCGCGCCGAGGGCTGGAACGGCCCGAAGATTCATCAAATCGGCCCCGATCAACACGCCGCAGCTGCCGCTGATGTAGGCGAGCGGCGCGGCGCGGCGGCGGCTGAGGGCCAGAGCGATGATCGCCGTCACGCTCGCCGGCACGAAGATCGGCAGCGCAATGCCGAAACCCGGCACCGGATGGGCGAGCCAGAAGGTGACGATCGCCACACATGTGGTGGCGATCGCGGCGAGCGCATACAGGCGGTGCTTTACCAGCAGATAGAGGGACAAGACGACCGGGATCACCGCGCCCCCGACGTTCACGGCGATGATCGTCCCGCGGGTTTGACGGATCATCGGAATGACATAGGTAATCCCGAAGAAGCGGATCTCGTCGGACGTGAAGATCCGGTGAGCCGGCAGATGCGCCACCGGAATGTTGATGTAGCTGCCGAGCAGCGAGAGACCCAGGATCATGATCAAAGCCGGCTCGCTCACCTGCATCGACTCCGAGGCGTAGCGCAGCAGGCGTAACCCGACCAGTACGCCCATCAGGGCCAGCAGCGCGGCCAGAACCAGCAGAAACGGCAGCGAGACGGGAAAGTACTGAACAGCGGACGGGGGGATATAGGCGTTCACCGGGTTGGAACCTCATTTGTGCGGCGCGTCCGTGTCTGGGCCATGCACGGCTTGACGTATGCATGCCTGCGCGGACGCGTCCATCTTCTTGATCCAAAAGGCGATTGGCGAGTCTACAAACGGGACAGCCGCCAGTATAGCCGCAGCGCCGCGCGCGCCTTTGGTTGATGATCACGCAGTCGCAGTGCGCACTGGCGCCGCCTCGTGGGGCGTCAAGGACCTTATCGGCTCCGTGCACTGTGTGCAGCCGCAGTCATGGAGCGAGATCTCCTGGTACACACCGGCTCGATGACGCGAGCCGATCGCCCCGGCGGCAGCGCTCGCTGCCGTACGTACGCCGCCGGTCGGCGGCGAAGCGTCCCGATCGATGGCGCTGCGGCCTCAACCCGCGGACGTTGGATCTGCAGCGGGTTTGCCCGGTATCCTGTGCCGAGGTCCACCACGCCGCAACATCATGAAATCAGCGGGAAACAAAACGTCGATCGATGCGCTCCGCGACGCCTTGCGGCGATTCGCGGCCGACCGGGACTGGGAGAGATTTCATTCTCCGAAGAATCTGGCAATGGCGCTGAGCGTCGAGGCGGCCGAATTGCTCGAACATTTCCAATGGATGTCGGAGGCGGAATCCAGAACGCCCGATCCGGCTAAGCGCTCCGGGATCCGGGAGGAGCTGGCGGACGTCTTTCTCTACCTCATCCTGCTCGCGGACAAACTCGACATCGATCTGCTGGCGGCCGCGGTTGACAAGATCGCGCTCAACGAGGCGCACTACCCGGTCGAGAAGGTGCGGGGGTCGAGCAAGAAATATACGGAGTACTGACCTGCCGCGAGGGGTCGAGCCGACCGCCCGAACGGATGAGGAGATCTAGATGGCAAAGCCGCCGGTTCCAAAGGCCGTGGCCCTGCGAGTCGAACTGCTGGAGGTGGCGCCGCTCGTCTGGCGGCGGGTGCTCGTTCCCGACAGTTGGACGCTCGCGTCCTTGCACCATTACCTGCAGTGGACGATGGGCTGGACGGACTCCCACGTGCATGAATTCGAGATCGGCGCCGGTC
Organism: Pseudomonadota bacterium; assembly: GCA_021798335.1. GTDB lineage: Bacteria > Pseudomonadota > Gammaproteobacteria > Steroidobacterales > Steroidobacteraceae > 13-2-20CM-66-19. The sequence continues at coordinate 17,769 of JAJZMI010000172.1, forward strand.
TGGTGGCCCCTGATTGGTGGATCAGGGAAGCCGGGTCCGAAGAGGAAGCCAGCCGCTACCGGGATGAGCGGCGGGTGTCGGTTGCGGCCGTCGTGGCGGAGTTGGGACCGAGGGGAGAGTTCGAGTACCGCTACGACATGGGGGACGGCTGGGAGCATCGAATCGTCATCGAGTCCATCCCGCCATCCCGGCTGGGCGTGCTGCCCCTGCCGGTTTGTGTTGCCGGTGAGAATGCCTGTCCGCCTGAAGACGTCGGCGGGCCGCGCGGCTATGCGGGATTCCTCGCGGTTCTCGGCGACCGCCGCCACGAGCAGCATGCGGATCTGGTGCGCTGGATCGGCGGTGTATTCGATCCCAAGGGGTTCGATCTGAACCGGATCAACCGGGACTGGAAGGCCGCGAAGCGGCGCGGCCGCTGAACTGCGCATCGGTCTGACGATGTGACCGGGATCGCGCCGAGATTTCAAGCGGCGTTCTGCACCTGCTCGTGGCGAATGCGGATCTCCTATTGATTTACAAAATGAATTGTGGGCTGCCGGTCGGGTCAGCTACACGCTCAGCTAACATGCATCCTCTGCGTCTAGGCAGGGCCACGGCTGACGAGCTGGGAATTGAACTGCGAAGGCACTACGACGTCGGCCGCTTCGCAGCAGGTTCCGCAGCTCATTTCATTGAGTAAAAATACTCAATGAAATGAGTAAAAAGAAAACCGAGTTCCGACGCCCCCAGGCCGCCGTGCTGGCGGAGCGGCTTGCCGAGCCACGCCGCTTCCTGCACGTCGTCGCAGGCCCCCGCCAGGTCGGCAAGTCGACCCTGGTGCAGAAGGTCACCGTCATTGCGCGCGACGTGCTGCTGCTGACCCGAGTGGACAAGCCGGCGCTGCTGCGCCGCCTGTTCGAGCTGGCGTGCCGGTATTCCGGCCAGATCCTCTCGTACACGAAGATGCTCGGGCAACTGCAGGATGCGGGCAATACGACGACGCTGGCTCACTACCCCGATCTGCTGGCCGGTGCCGGCATGGTCTGTGGCCTGCAGAAGTACGCCGGTGATGCGGCGCGCAGCCGGGGGTCGAGCCCGAAGCTGCAGGTCCTCAATACCGCGCTGATGACCGTGACTGCCGGAGTCAGCCCGGAGGAGGCGCGCTCAGATCGGGAATTTCGCGGGCGACTCATCGAGTCGGCGGTCGGCGCTCACCTGGCAAATGCCGCGGCCGCCGGCGAATGCCAGCTTTACTACTGGCGCGAGCGCGGTCAGGAAGTCGATTTCATCGTGAAAGCCCACTCCACGCTGACAGCCATTGAAGTCAAAAGCGGTCGCGCGCCGCAGGCGCATCCCGGAACGGCGAGCTTTGCGGCAGCGTTCAAAGTGACGCGTACACTGCTCGTCGGCGGCGACGGCATCGCGGTCGACGACTTTCTTGGTCGGCCCGCTCTGCGCTGGTTGGCACGCTGACCGCGACAGCATGACCTGCGGGTCTGGTCGGCACGAGAAGTAACACGGACGATGAAAATGACGGCAACCAAGAAATAAAATAGGGGCGCTCGACGTCCTGGCTTCTCGCGCATCCAGTCTCTTTTACGAACCACTGCTTTGTCGCTTTCAGCCGTTTGACGCTGCTGTTCGGACCAGCACCGGCAGCGACGTCCATGGTTGCGTGTGGCTTGGCGGAATCACCTGAGGTTCAGTGTGGATGTATTTGACCTTCGCGCACGTCTCGTCGCGGACTCCCAGAGCTGCGCAAGCAGCTTCATCAAGATCCGCGACCCGAGGATCGACGGGTTCGTCGATGACGCGCCGACGACCGGTGCGTTTTGGCCCGAGCCGCTCCTGCAGCTCAACCGCGCCTTATCCGTCCGGGGAGACCATCGATGAACTCGTCGGCGCAGTGGGACTGCACTCGGAGTGCGTTCGCATCTTGCCGATCGACAAAACCGATTCCGACCTGACTGGCAAGGGCCTCGTACTGACCGAGCGTCATCGCCAGGCCATTCTCAAGTCGGAGGAAGGGCACGCCTCGACGTCCTGAACGCTATTCGGCGTTCTGCACCTGCTCGCGCATCTGCTCGATCAGCACCTTCATGTCGACGGCGGTGCGAGTTGTCTCGAGGTCCTGCGACTTCGAAGAGAGCGTGTTGGCCTCGCGGTTCAGCTCCTGCATGAGGAAGTCCAGCCGCCGTCCCGCGGGCTCGTTGCCGGTGAGCACCCGCCGGATCTCCGCGACGTGCCCGCTCAGGCGCTCGAGCTCTTCATCCACATCCAGCCGCTGCAGCAACAGCGCGATCTCCTGCTCGAGGCGGTCCTGATCGGCACCGGAGGCCAACTCCTTTATGCGGTCGCCGACTTTCGCGGTCAGCCGCGCCTGGACATCCGGGAGCCGCGCCTGCACCTGCTTCACCAGAGCCTCGAGGCTCTCGCAGCGCTGCTCGAGAACCGCGCGCAGCTTCTCGCCCTCGCGGGAGCGGGCCGCGCACAGGTCGCTGATCGCGGCGTCGAACAGCTCGCGCGCCGCTGCGAGCAATGCCTCGCCGGCGGTTGTCTGATCCTTCAGGATTCCGGGCCAGCGCAGCACCTCGAGCAGGTTGACCGAGCCGAGCGGAATGACCCGTTGCAGCTCATCGAGCCGCGAGGTCAGCCGCTCGAGCGCGGGGGCGTCCACCTCGAGGGTCATCGCCGCGGCCTGCGCCGGGCGGTAGGTGATCGTGCAGTCGAGCTTGCCGCGGCGCAATGCCTGCCCCAGGCGCTGACGCAGGTCACCCTCCACCGAGCGCAGCTCCTCGGGCAGACGAAAGCCGCTCTCGAGGAAGCGGTGATTGACGCTGCGCAGCTCGCACACGAGGCTCCCCCAGGGACCGGAGAGCTCGCGCCGGGCGAAGCCTGTCATACTGGAAATCATCTGGTTAACGCTACGCTCCCGGCGCGGTAGGATGATATAAAGCTGCCCCGAACTTTAGCAGATATAAAGGGATTCGCTTGCGGATCGACTACGCCGAAGTCAGCTTGCAGGGTGGACGGGGGGAGAATCAGGATCGCGTCGCCGTCGCTACGAGCGAGCACGCGGCGCTGCTGATCATCGCCGACGGAATGGGCGGCTACGCCGATGGCGCGCGCGCTGCGCAGATCACCCGGCAGACCGTGCTCGATGCGTTCTCGCACACCCCGCAGCCGTTGTTCGATCCCCTTGGTTTTCTTCACCTGACGCTGGGACGCGCCCATGAGGAAGTCGTCAAGCTCGGCGCGCAGGCGCCGCTCGATCAGCGCCCGCGGGCCACATGCGCGCTGTGCCTGATTCAGCAGGGCGGGGCCTGGTGGGCGCATATCGGTGACAGCCGGATCTATCATTTCCGCGGCGGACGACTCATCGGCCGCAGCCGCGATCACAGCCACGTGGAAGGGCTGCTGCGCGAGGGGCTGATCACCGCCGAGCAGGCGCAGGCGCATC
>JAJZMI010000052.1 GCA_021798335.1 Pseudomonadota bacterium
TACACGATCGCGATCAGCGGGTTTCGACCTATACAGGACGCGACGTGATTAAGTCCGGCTACGCTAGCGAGGGCTCACGCGTGACTGGTCGGCGTCGAGCCAGAATGGCCGCCGTGAAGAAGCCCGACACATTCCTTTTGCGGGCCCCGACATACTACATACATTTCGAGTCGCCACAGTTGAGACACGTCATGCAGCCGTCCATCATCACCACGGCTGCAGTGCTGCACTTCGCGCACAGCTGCGCCCCTTCCGGGAACTCGGATTTGGCGAAAGCATCGGTCTGGCGGGCGCGGGCTTCGTATTCCGCGCGCTTCTCGTCGACCAGCTTCTGTTGATGCTCGTCGAGCGCCGGCCTGCGCAGCAGACCGATGGTCTGCAGATGCCGCTCGATGACGTAGCCGAGCTCCGCGATGATCGACGGCATGAACTTCCCGCCGGGCTGCCAGTATCCGCCCCTGGGGTCGAACACCGCTTTCAGCTCGTCCACGAGGAACGTGACATCCCCGCCCTTGCGAAACACCGCGGAAATGACGCGGGTCAGCGCCACGATCCACTGATAGTGATCCAGGTTCTTCGAATTGATGAAGATCTCGAATGGCCGGCGCTGCTCGGAGTCTGTCCCCTCGTTGAGCACGATGTCGTTGACGGTCACGTACATGGCGTGATCGGAGATCGGAGTCTTGATTTTGTAGGTCGACCCGATCAGGACCTCCGGACGTTCGAGCTTTTCGTGCATTCGTATGATCTGCGCGCTCTGTCCGGGCCTGTCGCGCGATGATTCGGCCACGGGAGGTGCGACCGCCGGCTTGGCGGCTTGCGCCCTGGGATCGGGTATTTCCTCGGGCTTCTGCACTTCGTACTTCACGATCTTGTGTTCAATCTTGATGGCCATGATGCGGCTCCCAGATGGCGGTTCACACGACGCTGCCCACGAGCGACTCAGAAGCGCCCGTAGTACCCCTCGCGCAACGCATCGAACAAATTCGCCGCGGTATGCAGCTCGCCGTCGTACTCGATTTCCTCGTCGCCCCGCGCCGCCACGACGGTGCCGTCATCCAGCGTGAACTTGTAGACCGTATTCTTCAGATCCTGCTCCTTGACGAGCACACCCTGGAACGCCTCGGGGTTGAACCGGAAAGTCGTGCAGCCTTTCAGACCCTGTTCGTGGGCGTACAGGTAGATATCCTTGAATTTCTCATACGGGAAGTCCGTCGGTACGTTCGCCGTCTTCGATATGGAGGAGTCCACCCACTTCTGCGCGGCGGCCTGGACGTCGACGTGCTGCTTCGGGGTGATGTCTTCCGAGGTGGCGAAATAGTCGGGCAGCTTCTCGGCCGCGGCGCTCGCATCGGGGTCGGCCCGGGAATTGACCAGCTCGCGATACGCCAGCAGCTCGTACGAAAAGACGTCGATCTTCTCCTTGGTCTTGCGGCCCGGACGGATCACGTTACGGAAGTAGTGATGGGCAAACGAGGGCTCGATGCCGTTCGAGGCGTTGTTCGCAAGGGACAGCGAAATCGTGCCCGTCGGCGCAATGGAGGTGTGGTGTGTGAAGCGGGCGCCGATCTCGGCCAGCTCGCTCACCAGCTCCGGAGCGATCGCCGCGATCCGCTGCATGTAGCGGCTGTACCTGGCGTGCAGAATCCGGCCAGGCAGCCGATCTCCCGCCTTCCAGCCATCCCGGACCATCTCGGGACGCTTGCGCAACATTTCGGGCGTGACCGTGAATTCCTCGGTCATGATGGGCGCCGGCCCCTTCTCGCGGGCCAGCTCGAGCGCCTCTTCCCAACCGGCGATGGCCATTTCGCGCGCGACGTCCTCGGTGAACTTCACCGACTCCGGCGAGCCATACCTGATCCGCAGCAGCGTCAGCGCGCTGCCGAGACCGAGGAAGCCCATGCCGTGGCGACGCTTGCGCGTGATTTCCTCGCGCTGCTGCGCGAGCGGCAGGCCGTTGATCTCAACAACGTTGTCGAGCATGCGGGCGAATATCTTGACGACCTGGCGATACTCGTCCCAATCGAAGCGCGCGCGCGCGGTGAACGGTTCGCGTACGAAGCGCGTCAGGTTTACCGAGCCCAGCAGACAGCTTCCATAGGGCGGAAGCGGTTGCTCGCCACACGGATTCGTAGCCCGGATGTTCTCGCACCACCAGTTGTTGTTCATCTCATTGACGCGATCGATGAGAATGAAGCCCGGCTCGGCGAAATCGTAGGTTGACGCCATGATGATGTCCCACATGCGGCGTGCGGGCAGCGTCTTGTAGATCTTGCAGGCGACCAGTCCCTCGCCGTTCACGACATATCCGTCGTGAATCGGCCATTCGCGCCAGACAAACCTGGCCGGATCGCTCAGATCCGGCCGCTCCGCCTCGTATTCCCGGCGCGACAGCGGGAATGCGAGCTTCCATTCGCCGTTGCGGCGCACCGCCTGCATGAATTCGTCGGTGATGAGCAGCGAGAGATTGAACTGCCGCAGGCGGCCGCTTTCGCGCTTGGCGCGAATGAATTCCATGACATCCGGATGTCCGACGTCGAACGTACCCATCTGCGCGCCGCGGCGGCCGCCAGCGGACGAGACGGTGAAGCACATCTTGTCGAAAATATCCATGAACGAGAGCGGACCGGAGGTGTAGGCCCCGGCGCCCGACACGTACGCGCCGCGCGGCCGGAGCGTTGAATGCTCGTATCCGATACCGCATCCGGCCTTGAGCGTCAGACCGGCCTCGTGAACCTTGCTCAGGATGTCGTCCATCGAATCACGGATCGTCCCCGAGACCGTGCAATTGATCGTCGAGGTCGCCGGCTTGTGCTCCACGGCCCCCGCATTGGAGGTGATGCGGCCGGCGGGAATGGCGCCGCGACGCAATGCCCAGAGGAATCGCTCGTACCAGTGCTCGTGCACGCCCTCCTGCTCGACGTTCGCCAGCGCGCGTGCGACGCGCTTGTAGGTGTCGTCCATCGTCTCGTCGATGGCCGTACCGTCTTTGGCGGTCAACCGGTATTTCTTGTCCCAGATGTCGAGCGACGCCTCCTGGAACGGAATGGCGTCTGTGTCCTTCGAATCGATCTTCATGACGGTATTCATGTGTCCGCGGCGCCCCAAGTGTCTGCACACTGGATCACAGGGAATACGGGCGGCGTGATCAGCATGGCGCTGTGCGTATCGCATCCGGCGATACGTCATTCGTCGACCGGTATCTCCCCTGAGCCTCCCCGAACGCTCGATCTCGCTCCCGACGGGCGGACACAAGATCTTGTGTCGGGGTAAAGAGCCTAATGAGCACTCCGTCACGCGTCAAGGTTTGAGGAACTCCGCGAACGGGCCGTAAACGTAAATAAAAACAGTAACTTATAGAGTTACCCGCCACGCAGGCTCGCAAATATTTTTTTGAGTCTGCTTTGGACCGAGTCAAGGTCAGACCCCATATCTTGTATCTGCGGAAAATGCGCAAGTTGTCCGCAGATCCGGAATTCCTCACCGGATCTTCCGCGGCACCACCCCGCTTGAAATCCCGACTGCCGACCACAGATTTACCTCACGACATCCTGGGCGGTAACGCCTGACATCCTCAGCAATCGGAGACTCGATCATGACCGTGGTTCGCTATCAGCCTTGGGCACTCATCGACAGCCTGCAGCGCCAGCTGGACCAGGCGTTGTCCGCCGAAAGTGGCGAGGGCGCTGCGGAGGCGGACATCTCGTGGATCCCGCAAGTCGACATCTACGAGGAGTCCGACCGCTTCGTCGTTCTGGCCGATGTGCCGGGCGTCGACCCGAAAGACATCCGCATCACCGCCGACAAGGACCTCTTGACTCTGCGCGGAGAAAAGCGCGCGCGAGAAACACAGGGGAGCCAGGGCCGCCAACGCCTCGAGCGCCGCACCGGAGCGTTCATGCGCAGCTTTACGCTGCCCGAAGGAGCGGACGTGGACCGGATTACCGCCAAGCATGCCGACGGGGTGCTCGAGGTGACCATCCCGAAGGTGCCGGCGCTGCAGCCGCGCACCATTGAGGTGCGGGCAGCCTGATATCCCCCTGGGGCCGGCGCGTCGTCGGCCCCAGGGAGCTTGGGAGATTCGTCCATGGCCGCGCCCTTGAACATATGCGTGCTGGGCGGCACGGGTTTCGTCGGCACCCGGCTCGCGACCCGTCTGGCGCGCGATGGCCACTGGCTCACGCTGCCTGCGCGGGATCCCGACCGGGCCCAGGCTCTGCGGGTACTTCCGACCGTGCGCCTGCTCAAAGCGGACGTGCATGATCGCGCCGTTCTCGATCGGCTGGTCGAGGGAATGGACGTAGTCATCAATCTGGTTGGCATCCTGAACGAGCATGGCCACGACACATTCCAACGAGTGCACGTCGATCTGGCCGCAAAAGTGGTCGCCGCCATGCGGGCTGGCCGCATCCGCCGCCTGCTGCACATGAGCGCCCTCGGCGCCGACCTGCACGGCCCGAGCGGCTACCTGCGCAGCAAGGCGGCAGCCGAAAACCACCTGCGCGCCGCTGCGGCACACCTCGATTTCACCGTTTTCCGTCCCTCCGTCATTTTCGGGCCGGGCGACTCCCTCACCAACCGCTTTGCAGGCCTGCTGCGCCTGTCGCATGGCTGGATGCCGCTGGCGCGTGCGCAAGCGCGGTTCGCTCCGATCTACGTCGGCGACGTCGCGGAAGCGTTCGCCCGGACATTGCTCGAGCGTGCGACGTTCGGCCAGACCTACGAACTCGGCGGACCCCAAGTCCTTACGCTGGAGCAGCTGGTGCGCCTGAGTGCTCAGGCCTCGGGCCTGCCCTGCCACATCGTACGACTCCCCGATGCGCTCGGCCGCCTGCAGGCGGCCGTCTTGGGCCTGCTTCCCGGCAAGCCAATGACGCTCGATAATTTTCGCTCGCTGACCCGCGACAGCATCTGCGCCGAAGACGGCTGCGCGCGGCTCGGCTTGCACCCGCGCGCCATCCTCGAAGTACTCCCCGCCTATCTCCGGCCCCAGACCGGGGCGGTCAGATTCGGCGCCTACCCCTGAGCAAGCCGGCCCACCACGCGGCCCTCACCCTTTTCATCAATCCGCCCGTAGCGCGCGCAGCGCCTGCAGTGCCTCGAGACGCTTAGCACGCATCCGCTCACCAACGGCCGGACCGGTCAGACTCTCACGCTCCGCGCTCGTCAGCGTCACGGCGGCACCCGCCGCGCGCGCCCGGCGCAGATGATCGGCCTGCGGGTAGGGCTGATCCGCAAGTCCCGCCCGGCCGCGCGCGTCCGCTTCACAGGCGGCCAGCAGTTCGTCGAATCGGTCCGGCCGGCGGAAGGCATCCGTTGCTTCCAGCAACTTCAGAATCGTGCCGGGGCGCGCTTGCAGCGCGCGGTGAACCTGAGCGTGATAGCGGGCGGTGAGCACAGCCAAGTCTCGGTAAGCATTAGGAATTCTCAGCCGCGCACACAATGCCGTGATCATCGGCACGCCCGCTTCCTCGTGACCATGATGGCTCGGCCACTGCTCGGGTGCCGTGCGCGCTTTGCCCAGATCGTGCGTCAAGACCGCGAAGCGCACGGCCGTCGCCAGCCCTGCGTCGGCCGACCAGCGCAGCGCCAGCATCACGTGCACGCCCGTATCGATCTCCGGGTGCCAGGTTGCCGGCTGGGGCACGCCGTAGAGCGCGGCCACCTCGGGGAAGATCACGGCAAGCGCGCCGCAGGCGCGCAGCGTCTCGAAGAAAACCTCGGGACGGGACTCGGCCAACGCGCGCTCGGTTTCCTGCCAGACCCGCTCCGGCACCAACGCGGCGAGTTCTCCGGACTCGCTCATGCGGCGCATGAGTTCGAGCGTCTCCTCGGCGACGCGGAATCCGAGCGCCGCGTACCGGGCCGCGAACCGCGCCACACGCAAGACTCGCACCGGATCCTCGACGAAAGCCGCCGACACATGCCGCAACAGCCGCGCCTCGAGGTCACGCCGTCCACCATATGGATCGATGAGCTCTCCGCTGAGACTCTCGGCAATGGCATTGACGGTCAGGTCGCGCCTTCGCAGATCCTCCTCCAGGGTCACTGCGGGAGAAAACTCGGTGGTGAACCCGCGGTAGCCGGGCGCGGTCTTACGCTCCAGCCGCGCGAGCGCGTATTCCTCGTGGGTTTGGGGATGCAGAAAGACCGGGAACTCCCGGCCTACGGGCACGTATCCTTGACGCTCGAGATCCTCGGGCCGCGCGCCGACGACGACCCAGTCGCGCTCGGCCACCGGCCGCCCGAGCAGCCGGTCTCGAACCGCACCGCCGACCAGATAGACTTGCATGCAGATATGTTAACCGACTTCTCGCGCCCTTCCGCCCGCAATCGGCCCGCGCAGCGCGTGCGCACATGGGGCCGTGCCGCGCGCATCGCCGGCGGCGCACTCATTTTGGCCACACTGGCCGGTTGCGCCAGCACACGCTACTTGATGCAGGCCGGTGTCGGCGAGTGGCACGTGCTGCGCGACCGGCGGTCCATCGTGGACGTGATCGATGATCCGAAGACGCCCGAGTCGCTCGTGCGCCAGTTGGGCGAAGTGCGCGCGGCGCGCCACTTCGCCTGGCAGAAGCTCGGGCTGCCCGACAACGACAGCTACAAGAGCTATGTGAACATCGGCCGCCGATACGTCGTGTGGAACGTCGTGGCGGCGCCGCAGTTCTCCGTCAGACCCAAGGAGTGGTGTTATCCCATCGCCGGTTGCGTGCCCTACCACGGATTCTTTCATCGGAGCGCGGCGCGCGCGTATGCCCGCCGGCTGAAACATGAGGGATACGACGTGGTCGTCGAAGGCGTGCCGGCATATTCGACGCTCGGCTGGCTCCCCGATCCGGTCATGAGCACGATGCTGCGCTACGGAACCGACGAGCTGGTGGCCATGATGTTCCACGAGCTCGCGCACGAGCTGCTCTATGTGCCCAACGACTCGTCGTTCGACGAAGCCTTCGCGATGACCGTGGAGAACACCGGGTTGCAGCGCTGGCTCGCATACCGACACGAGCCGGGGCGTTTCGCCGAATTCGAGCGCCTCGATGCCGCCGATGTGCGCTTCGCGCGGCTGCTGCGTCACACGCGCGAGCGGCTGGCGCGGCTCTACGCCGGCGCGATTCCCCGCGCGCGGATGCTGCGCAAGAAGAAACAGGTCTTCGCGCGGCTGGCACGGCGCATCGTTCGACTGGAGCGCAAACTCAAGGTCAGCACCCCGGTCTACAACCGATGGATCCGCGAAGGGCTGAATAATGCGGATCTGGCCTCGGTGGGAACCTACTACAACTGTCTTCCGGGGTTCGAGCGACTGCTCCGGCGGGAAGACGGCAACCTGCCGCGCTTCTACGCCGCAGCGCGCCGCCTGGCTCGCGAGCCGAAGGCCGAGCGCGATCGAGCGCTCTGCCGCTCACCCCAGCGCATGGCGGCGGAAAACTCCCCGGCGACACCCCATGCCGGCGCGGCCCCTACAGCGAGCCGCGCAGATCCTGCAGCGAAAAACCGCACAGCGGCACATCGAGTCCGCGCGTCAGCGCCATCACCTTGAACGCCTCGCCCATCTGCGCGGGAAGCAGCAGCCGGCGCGCCTCGCCCGCACGGCGCGCATGTTCCACCGGGCCGGTCGCTTCGGCGACCTGACGCTCGATCCCCGTAGCCAGCAGAAAAGCCGCCTGGGTTGCGAAGCCCGCGACCTCCAGGCCGCATTTGAGCGCCGCTTCGGCGACGCGGGTGAAGTCCACCCAGGCCGTGATGTCCTGCACCCCGAGGTTGACGTACGGGTCATCATGCACGCGATGCTTGTAATGGCACCGCAGCGTCCCGGCCAGGCGCTGGGGGTGATAGTAGTGCGCCCGCGGCAGCCCGTAATCGAACAGCAGCATTGCGCCGCGCTTCAGACAGTCCGCAATGCCCGCGAGCCACGGTCCTACGCGCAGGCAAATCTCGGACACGTAACCCTCGGGCAGCGGCGCGGGCCATTGTGCGGCGAGCCGAGTCCATTCCTGCGCAAGCGGCGGCTCCGGCGGCGCCGCGCGCTCGCGCAGCATCTGCCCGTCCACGGCCACGCCAAGCTCGAGGATCGCGCCGTTCTGAATGCGCAAGCGGCGGCACGGCAGGGCATCGAGCACTTCGTTAGCGAGGATTACCCCGTCAATGGGCCGCTCGGGCAGCCGCTCGAGCCAAACCACCCGCTCGGCGAGCCCGGGCGGCAGCGCCGCGATGCGCCGGCGCTGCCGGTCCGCAAGCTCGGCGCTCACCTCCAGAATCGCGTATCGGTCAGGCAGGCAGTTGCGGGCGGCAAGCTCGCTCAGGACTGCGGCGGCCATGCGCCCGGTGCCCGCGCCGACCTCGAGGATCTCGCCACCGTGCTTGAGCAGCTGCGCACACTGCTCGGCGACACAGCGACTGAAGAGATCCGAGAATTCCGGCGCCGTCACGAAATCCCCGCCCGCGCCGATCTTGACGCTGCCGGCGCTGTAGTAGCCCAGGCCTGGCGCATACAGCGCCAGATCCATGAACCGCTCGAAGGTCAACCAGCCGCCGGCGGCATGCGCCTCGAGGGCGATCCGCTCGGCCAGGGCATGGGAGTGCGCCGCTTCGTCAGCCGTCAGCGGCGGCGTCATAATGTCGCTCGAACTCATCCCCGAACCAGCCCCTGCCCATGACCCACAGCCCTGACGATACCCGCACCGATGCTCCGCTTGCCGGCAAAACCGCCTTGGTCACCGGCGGCGCGCGCCGCCTCGGCGCGGTCATCGCGCGCGCGTTGCACGGCGCGGGCGCGCGGATCGTTCTGCACTATCGCAGCTCCGCCGACGCGGCTCAGGCGCTCGCCGACCAATTGAACAGCGTACGGGCCGGATCGGTGGTCCTTGCGGGCGCCGACCTGATCGCCCCCGAGGCAATCCCGAGGCTGGCCAAAACTGCGCAGGCGGCATTCGGGCGGCTCGACATCCTGGTCAATAACGCCTCGACCTTCTATCCAACGCCGGTCGGCAGCATCGACGAGCATGCCTGGACCGATCTGATCGGCACCAATCTCAAGGCGCCGCTGTTCCTGGCGCAAGCGCTGAGCGACGCGCTGCGGGTCAATTCCGGTCTGATCCTGAATCTCGTGGACATTCATGGCCTGCGCCCGCTGCGCCATCATGCGCTCTACAGCGTCGCCAAGGCGGGACTGATCATGCTCACCAAGTCGCTGGCGCGCGAGCTGGGCCCGCAAGTGCGCGTCAACGCCATCGCCCCCGGCCCGGTCATGTGGCCCGAGTCGGGCGTCGACGAGGCGCTGCGCCGGCGCATCATCGAACGCACGGCGCTCAAGCGTGGCGGCTCGCCCGAGGATATCGCCCGCGCGGCGCTGTTCTTCGCGTGCGATGCCCCATTCGTGACGGGACAGATCCTCGCGGTCGACGGCGGCCGCAGCGTCGGGTGGTAGCCCGCTCAAGTCCCGCCGCCCGCATTGCTCGCTGCAACGGGCACGAGCGGGTGCGCCGCGCGGTCGAATTGCCGCCACAACTCCCCGATGGTCGAATGCACGGTCGGATGGACCAGAGACGGCGCGAGGTCCGCGAGCGGCCCGAGCATGTAGGCACGCTTCAGCAGGTCGGGACGGGGCAGGCGCAACGCCACGGCATCGACCACCCGATCGCCATACAAGAGGATGTCCAGATCCATCGTGCGCGGTGCCCAGCGCGGCGCCTCGCGAGCGCGTCCGCACAGCTCCTCGATGAAATGCAACCGCGCAACCACGTCCTCGACCGCAAGATCCGTGGGGAAACCGGCCACGAAGTTGATGAAGTCCGCCCCCTCGAATCCGACGGCACGATTGCGGTACCAGGGCGAGAACCTGACGCCCGGAAAGTGCTTGCCGAGCTCGGCGCTCGCGAGCCCGAGGTGTCTCTCGGGCTCGACGTTGCTGCCTGCCGCGACATAAACCTCAGGCATTGCGCCCTGCTCAGCGCGCCGCAGCGCCGGCGGACGGATCCGCGCGGCGGCGCTCGATCGACACGCCGACGTCGCGCGAGTTGCGGATCGCGCCCGGTTTGTTGACCGACAGCCGCACCCAGTCCAGGGCGAACTCCTCGAGCAGCAGGACAGCCAGCCGCTGCGCCAGGGTCTCGACGAGTTTGAATTCGGACGCCTCGATGTACGCCAGCACCCGTTTGGCGACCCGCTTGTAGTCGACCGTGTCGGCCACCTCGTCCGAGGCCGACGCCCGCGCGCAATCGACAGGCATCTCCAGATCAACCACCACGGTCTGCTTGACGCGCCGCTCCCAATCGATGAAACCGATGACACACTCGGCGGTCAGACCCCGCAGAAAAATCCGGTCCCCCGCGGGGGGTGTGCTGGCCATACTCACTCTGCAACCCTCTGTTTGCGATCGTAGTTCCGCGGTCCGCAATCCGGGAAACCGCCGCCCGCGCGGCCCTAAATCTCGCCCTCGCAGCCTACAGGCGTTCGCCGCGGGCGGCGAACGGCTCACCGGGTCCGCTCGCCCCCGACACCCGTAAGCCAAGCGCTGCGCGCCGCATGGGATCTCACGGCGATCCGAGGGAAGCTTCCCGGCTCGAGGCTCCCGCTGCAACCGGCGCCAACGACTCGATCGGCCAGTGCGCGCGCGCCTCGATCGCCAATCCTTGATGCGCTCCGGCGCGCAGCCGCAGCAGGCCGGCCATCGCGATCATGGCGGCATTGTCGGTGCAGAACTCGATACGAGGATAGTACACGCGCGCACCACGATGGGCCGCCGCCGCGGCCAGCGCCGCGCGCAGGCTGAGATTGGCGCTCACGCCGCCCGAGACCACCAGGGTGTCGAGACCGGTCTGCTCGAGCGCCCGCTCGGCCTTGACGGTGAGCGTCTCGATGATTGCATCCTGAACGCCCCGAGCCACGTCGGCCTCGAGGCGGGGGTCGAGCGCTCGGCCACGCACCGCATGCTGCACCGCGGTCTTGAGCCCCGAGAAACTGAACTCGAGGCCAGGGCGGTCCAACATCGGGCGCGGGAACTGGAATACGCCGGGCACACCCGCACCAGCCAGGCGTGCGAGTTCGGGACCTCCCGGGTAGGGCAGTCCGAGAAGCTTGGCGGTCTTGTCGAAAGCCTCTCCGGCCGCATCATCGCGGGTATCCCCGAGAATGCGATAGCGGCCAACACCGCGAACTTCGATCAACTGGGTATGTCCGCCCGAGACCAGCAGAGCAACGTGCGGAAAGGGCGGGGGCTGCGGCTCGAGCAATGGCGCGAGCAGATGCCCCTCGAGGTGATGCACCGCCACGGCCGGAATGCCCCAGGCATAGGCCAAGCTCCGCCCAAGCGCCGCACCGGTGAGCAGCGCGCCGATCAGGCCGGGACCGGCGGTGTACGCCACGCCGCAGAGACTGTCTGTGCCGCCTCCGGCCGTCTCGAGGGCCCGGCGGACCAGAGGCAGGAGCTTGCGCACATGGTCCCGGGAGGCCAGCTCCGGCACCACACCGCCATAGGCTCGATGGACCTCGACCTGGCTGTACAGCTCGTGCGCGAGCAGACCGTCGGTTTCGTCCAGGATCGCCGCGGCGCTTTCGTCGCACGAGGACTCGATCGCCAGCACACGCATTTTTTGCCTTTGCCTCAAGCCTCAACTAGAATTGCGCGCCCATTTGCCGCCCCCCGAATCCCGCCGCGGCGCGCTCCTGATACAGTCCATGCGCGCGGGCGTCTCGGGGTTCGGTTCCAAGAACGTTCAGAGGTTTCGATGCCGAGCGTCCGTATCCGTGAAAACGAGTATTTCGATGCCGCCTTGCGGCGTTTCAAGCGCGCCTGTGAAAAGGCCGGCATCCTCACGGAGCTGCGCCGGCGCGAATTCTACGAGAAGCCGACCCAGGAGCGGAAACGCAAGAAGGCCGCGGCGATCAAGCGGCACATGAAGCGCGTCTCGCGCGAGGGTATGCGGCCCGCGCGCTGAGGTGAGGAACGGCCCCGTATGACGCTCAAGGAACGTATCATCGATGATATGAAGAGCGCGATGCGCTCAGGCGAGAAAGAGCGGCTCGCCACGATCCGCATGGCCCTGGCCGCGATCAAGCAGCGCGAGGTCGACGAGCGCATAACGCTCGACGATGGGCAGGTGCTCGGTCTGCTCGAGAAAATGATCAAGCAGCGCAAGGAAGCGATCACTCAATTCGAGGCCGGCGCGCGCGCCGATCTGGTCGCCAAGGAGCGCGGCGAAATTGCCGTGCTCGAGCAGTATCTGCCGACGCAGATGAGCGATAGCGAGATCGATGCCCTCATTGCCCAGGTCATCGCGGCCAGCGGCGCGACCTCGGTCAGGGACATGGGCAAGGTCATGACTGCGGTCAAAGCGCAGGCGCAGGGCCGCGTCGACATGAGCGTGGTCGGCGCACGGGTGCGCGAACAGCTGGGCCGCCAGCAGAGCTAGTCAAGGCCATCATCCCCCAGCGCTTCATCGACGAGCTGATCGCCCGCACGGATATCGTGGAGGTGGTCGGCTCGCGCGTGCCACTCACCAAGGCTGGCCGCGAATACAAGGCCTGCTGCCCGTTCCATACCGAGAAAACGGCATCATTCTGGGTCAGTCCCGAGAAGCAGTTCTATTACTGCTTCGGCTGCGGCGCGCACGGAACGGCGCTGCGATTCCTGATGGATTATGACCACATGACTTTCCCGGAAGCGGTGGAGGATCTGGCCGCCCGGCTCGGTCTGACCGTGCCGCACGAGGGTGGCGGTGGGGCGGATCCCCGGGACACCGCGCTATACGATCTGATGGGCCGGGTCGCCGACCTCTACGCGCAGCGCCTGGCGCATGATCCGCGGGCGCGCCGCTACCTGACCGAGCGCGGCGTGAGCACCGAAGTTGTACAACGCTTCGGTTTGGGCTATGCGCCGGACGCCTGGGATACTCTGCTGAAGCGCTTCGGAGCCGGCGAATCCGAACGCCATGCGTTGCTCCAGGCGGGCCTGATCATCGAGCGCGAGCGGGTCGCGGGAGCCGCCGAGCGTCACTATGACCGCTTTCGGGACCGGATCATGTTTCCGATCCGGGACAGCCGCGGACGAGTCATCGCCTTCGGCGGGCGAGTCATCGACCGCGGCGAACCCAAATACTTGAATTCCCCAGAAACGTCGCTATTTCACAAGGGCCGGGAATTGTACGGCCTGTATGAATCCCGCAGTGGCGGGACCCTCGAGCGGTTGCTCGTGGTCGAGGGGTACATGGATGTCGTACGGCTGCATCAGGCCGGAATCACATACGCCGTCGCAACACTGGGGACGGCGACGACGACCGAGCACCTCAAGCGCATATTCCGGCTGGTACGCGCGGCGGTCTTCGGCTTCGACGGCGATCGAGCCGGCCGCGCGGCCGCGTGGCGCGCGTTGCAGCATGCCCTGCCCGAGGCTCGCGAAGGGCGCGAGATCCGCTTCCTGTTCCTACCCGAGGGACACGATCCGGACACCTTGGTCGGCGAAGAGGGCCGGGAAGCCTTCGAGCGGCGCCTCGAGGCCGCCCTGCCCTTGTCGGAGTACCTCGTACGAGAGTTGTCCGGTCAGTCGGATTTGGCGCATGCTGACGGACGTGCCCGGCTGGCTGAGGCGGCCCGACCGCTGATCGCCCAGGTCCCCCCCGGGGTATACCGGGAACTGCTGATCGCCCGAATAGCCGAAGTAGTGGGTTTGCCGGCCTTGCGGCTCGCTGAGCTTTGGCACAGCGGCGCTGCGGCGGCAGAGCCCACGGCGCCGCCGCCCCTCCCGCCGCGCGCGGCGCGCAGCGCCGGCCGGGGCGGTCTGGTTCGACAAGCGCTGGCGCGGCTGGTGCGCTTTCCGGCGACGGCCGCCGCCGTCACGGACGCGCAGCGTGATGCGCTCACGCGCTGCGAAGAGCCGGGCGCGGATTTACTGCGCGCCGTACTGGATGATTTGCGCTCGCAGCCGTTACAGATCTCAGCGCAGCTGATCGAGCGCTGGCGGGATCGACCGGGCGGCGAGCATCTCACGCGCCTGCTCGAGCGCGAGGCGATGCTCGAGGACCCCGCAGCCGCGGCAGTAGAGCTGCAGGCAGCGCTGCGCAAGCTGGCCGCGCGTGTGGGCGAACAGCGTCTGAAGGTGCTCGAGATGAAGAGTAAGACGAGTCGACTGAGCGACGAAGAATTGAAAGAAATTCAAGAACTTACGACAGAACGACCCCTGCAGCGCGAAGGGCCGCCGGAACGGTGAACTTGTGATGGCAAATAGAGCCTCATACACTAGGTGAATTTACTTTGGCGCCCCTTGAGTCCGCCTCGATCCGCCTGCACATAAGGGGTCGAGGCCCCGCCAACATCTCCGAGATTCAATGAAAGCCAAGCCCAAATCGTCGTCGAGCAGCCGCAAACGCGCCCCGGCGCAGACCGCCAAGCTCGCCACCGGCAAGCCCGCGCACGCCGAGTCCAAGGTGCGCGCCAAAACAGCCAAGAAAACCGCCGTCGAGCGGGCCACGCACGCGCACGAGAGCGCAGCTCAGGCCCGGCAGTCCTCCGAGAAGCGGGTGTTGGCCGAGCGGCGGACCCCGGTGATGCCCGAGGACCGGCAGTCGCAACTGAAGCTGCTCATTGCCCGCGGCAAAGAGCAAGGCTACCTGACTTACTCACAGGTTAACGATCACCTCCCCTCGGAGATCGTCGATCCGGAGCAGATCGAGGACATCGTCAACACCATCAACGAGATGGGCATTCCGGTGTACGAGAAGGCACCGGATACCGAGTCGCTGCTCGCCGGCGAGCCCTCGGCCCCGGCCGACGAGGAAGCCATCGAAGAGGCCGCCGCCGTGCTGGCGGCGCTCGATGCCGAGCTCGGCCGCACCACTGACCCGGTGCGCATGTACATGCGCGAGATGGGCACGGTGGAGCTGCTGACGCGCGAAGGCGAGATTCGCATCGCCCGGCGCATCGAGGAAGGGCTCGAGGCCGTGCGGCGTCAGTTGGCGATGTTTCCGCTGACGTACGACTGCCTGCTGAAGGCCTACGAGCCGGTCAAGACCGGACAGACCCGGCTGGTGGACGTGATCGTCGGTTTCGTCGACCCCAACGCTCCGGACGTCATCGCCCAGCCACAGAATCCAACCAAGGTGGAAGTGGCCGCCGCCGCGGAATCGGAGGAGGAGGACGGTGACGACGACAGCGGCGATGCGGAGGAGGAAACCGTCGATTCCGGTCCGGATCCGCAGGAGGCCGCGGACCGCTTTGCGCGCCTCGCCAAGGCCTACGCGCAGATGCTGACGGCGATCGAGAAACACGGCTCGCACGATCCCAAAGCGCTGAAGATTCGCAAGAAGGCCGCTGACGAGTTCCTGGAGCTGAAGCTCTCCCCGCGCATGTTCGAGGCGCTGATCGCCAATCTGCGCGGCCACATCCGCGAGATCCGCCAGGTCGAGAAGGAAATCATGAGCCTGGCGGTGCGTGATTGCGGCATGCCGCGCAAAGACTTCATCGCGAGTTTCCCGAAGAACGAAACCAACACGCGCTGGCTCGGCAAGCACATCAAGGGCGGCAAGAAATACTCCACGGCTCTCGCCCGGCTCGAACCGGAAATCACTCGCCGCCAGAGCAGACTGGCCGCCACCGAGCAGGCGTTGCACCTGTCGATCACCGAGATCAAGGAGATCAACCGCGAGGTGTCGATCGGCGAGGCCAAGGCCCGGCGCGCCAAGAAGGAGATGGTGGAGGCGAATCTGCGCCTGGTGATCTCCATCGCCAAAAAATACACCAACCGCGGACTGCAGTTCCTCGACCTCATCCAGGAAGGCAACATCGGCTTGATGAAGGCGGTCGACAAGTTCGAATATCGCCGCGGCTACAAGTTCAGCACCTATGCGACCTGGTGGATCCGCCAGGCCATCACCCGCTCGATCGCCGACCAGGCGCGCACCATCCGCATTCCGGTGCACATGATCGAGACGATCAACAAGCTGAACCGCATTTCGCGGCAGATGCTGCAGGAGATGGGCCGGGAGCCGACGCCGGAGGAGCTTGCGGTGCGCATGGAGATGCCCGAGGACAAGGTGCGCAAGGTCCTGAAGATCGCCAAGGAGCCGATTTCGATGGAAACGCCGATCGGCGACGACGAGGATTCGCATCTCGGCGATTTCATCGAGGACACCTCGGTGGCCTCCCCGATCGATCAGGCCACCATGGAGTCGTTGCGCGAGACCACCCATGCGGTACTGGCGCAGCTGACCCCACGTGAGGCAAAGGTACTGCGCATGCGCTTCGGCATCGATATGAATACCGACCACACTTTGGAGGAGGTCGGTAAGCAGTTCGACGTCACGCGCGAGCGCATTCGCCAGATCGAGGCGAAGGCGCTGCGCAAGCTGCGCCATCCCAGCCGCAGCGAGCAGCTCAGAAGCTTTCTGATGGAGGATTGAGCGGGCCCCGGGCGCGCCCGGGGCTAGATCCCGAGCTTGCCCAGTGCGTCGATCAGCTGGCGCAGCAGTTCTGCAAGCCCCGGATGCTCGGTCTGGAAGCGCACCGCAAGGGATTCCAGATGGGGGACGTGGCCGGCCGCATCACCGGTCCCGCGGCCCAAGGCCCGCCCAATGTCCCGCACCAGCGCCCCGAGCAGGCGACGGGACTCTGCGTCGATCGACCCCGCCTGGCTCAGCCGCTCGTGAACCCGCGCCAGCAGCTCGCGGAGACTCTCTTCGCTCGTGCGCCCTTGGCTCATCGACTGCTCCGATGGAAACTCCCCGTGGATTGTAGCCGAGTTCACCGGCCGGCAACGGGACGACGTGGACTCCCATGCCCGGACACAGTTGGGCGGTCAAGGGCGAAATCCCGTGGGCGGGACCGACTGTCAGATCGCGCGATGCGGGCAAGAGGACGCGCGGCTGTCGTTCGCCGTCCTGGGGGGAACGCGGGACCGTCCCGCTCGCCTTGACTCGCAGCGCGCCGGCGCCTTCGAAAAACAGGGCCTGATCCGGGACTCCCGGGCAACTGGATCCACCGGTCCACGCATTCGTTCAATGGCCGCAGCGCCGCTCACGAAATACCTGGTACCGCGCCCTCGGCGGATGCCGCTGCTAGAATGCGCACCCTCCCGGACGGGCCTGTAGCACAGCGGTTAGTGCAGGGGACTCATAATCCCTTGGTCGTAGGTTCGAATCCTACCAGGCCCACTGTATCCCCATGGCTCTGTTCGCAAAACGTATTGATGCGGACAGGCTATTTGCCGTTTTTGCGGCAAAAATAGGTGCAAAATCAGCACCCGCACTCAGGGCTGTAAGCTATTGAGTTTATTGCTTTAATGAGAGAATCAATACGTTTTGATAACAGAGCCATCCCCATCCAGACCGCTTCGGCTGTCAAATACGCTTTGAAACTCAATAGATTCGCGACCGTCACGAGATCGTCCCGCTTCACTGAGCGTCAAATGCCGATGGCGCGCTGAGCGGGACGCTCAAGCGGCGAGCTCGGCCTCGAGATGATGGGCCAGCTCGGCAATGGTCGGATAATCGAACAGCTCGGTCAGGTCGATCTTGCCGGGATATTCCTGGTCGATCCGCTCATGGATCTCGATCAGCTTCAGCGAGTTCGCGCCGAGTTCGAACAAGTTGTCGTTGACATCGAGGCGCTTGCCGCCGAGGACCGCGGCGCAGATCCCCTGCAACTTCGCCTCGATCGCGCTGCGGGCCGCCGGCGCACTAGCCCCGTGCGCGGCGCGCAACGCCGCGAGCTCGCTCAGCTGCGCGGCGAATGTGCCGTTGAGATAGTCCTGCTCGAGCAGGTGCCGCTGGATCTTGCCGCTGGTGGTCTTGGGGATGCGCTTGACGGGCACCACCGCGGCCACCTCCAGACCGGTCTGCTCGTTGAGCACGCGCGCCGCGGCGGCCGCGAGCGGCACGAACCCCTCGAGCTCGCCGCGATGCAGCACGAACAGCACCAATTGCTCGACATCCTCCCCGCCGGCGCGCACCCCCGCGGCCACGACCTTGCCCAGCTCCAAGCCCTCGATGCGCTGGACGATCGACTCCAGGTCGTGCGGGTAGTAGTTCTGGCCGTTGACGAAGATGATCTCCTTGGCGCGCCCGGTGATGTAAAGATCACCCTGATGCACGACCGCCAGATCCCCGGTGCGCAGCCACCCATCGGCGCTGAATGCCTCGGCGTTCGCCGCCGGGTCCGCGTAATAGCCCTGCGTGACATTCAACCCGCTGATCTGCACGTGACCGACATGCCCCTGCGGCAGCGCCCGGTCCGTGTCATCGACGATGCGCACGCTGCAATAGGGAATGGCCTTGCCTTCCGAGATCAGCTCGATCCCCGCCTGGGCCCCGGCCGGCAGCAGCCGAATCGGCTCCCCGACGGCCAGGTGATGACGGTCGGCCACCAGCGTGCGCAGCGCCTCCCCGGGCGGCGGAAAACTCACCGCCAGCGACGCCTCGGCGAGCCCGTAGACCGGATACATGGCATTGCGGCTCAGATGCGCCGGCGCGAGCCGGTTCAGGAACTGCTCGCACAACGTCACTGAGATCGGCTCGGCACCGTTGAAGATCAGCCGCACGCTCGACAGATCGAGCCCATCGACGGGACGCTCCCCGAGCACCTTCAGATAGTGTTTGTAGCCGAAGTTCGGCGAACACAGGATCGAGGCGCGCACGCGGCTGGCGAGTTCGAGCCACAGCAACGGCCGGCGAACGAACAGTTCAGTCGGCATGAAGTGCATGTGCATCCGATTGAAGAACATCACCAGGTGCATGCCGATGAGGCCCATATCGTGCGTCAGCGGCATCCATGAGAGAGTGACGTCATGTTCATTGAGGCTGGCCATCTCAGTCGCGCCGCGGACATTGGCCAGGATGTTGCCGTGAGTGAGCACCACGCCCTTGGGCTGGCTGGTCGAGCCGGAGGAGAACTGGATGAAGGCCACGTCCTGCGGGTCAGCCCGGTGCACCTCGCCGGGCTGCGAGATGTCATCGAGGCCATCGACCAGGAAGGCTCGACGGCGCAAGCGCTCGAAGGTCTCGTCCTGGCCGCTCTCGGCGGCACAGGCCCCGATGCGCTCGAGCGCCCGCCGCTCCGTGTAGATGAACGGCTCGCCCAGCCGCCGCGCAATGCGCAGCAGCTTCTGCCGGTGCTCCTCGCTGATCCCCCCCGCCACGGGCACCGGAATGATTCCCCCCAGAATGGCGGCCCAGAACGCGTCGATGAATTGCTCGTTGCTCCCGAGCAACAGAATCAGCGTGTCCCCGCGGCGCGCCCCCAGCCGCTGCAGGTGATAGAGAATGCCCAGCGCCCGCTCGTGCAGTTCCGCGAACGACACGGTACGCACATCATGCTCGCCCTCCAGGTAAGTAATCGCCCCCGGGAAAACGCGGTTGGCTTCCAGCAGCTCGGTCAGGGTCGTGACATTGGGCATCAGCGGCGTTCCGGCTCAGGAGTCGACTGTACAGGTGAATTCGAGATTTCTCGCCTGCTTGGCGTGCCCCGGGACATCCTGTCCGCCTGATCCCCGCGGGAAGTCTGCGGTGAACGAGCTTCCCGATCCGCGCAGCGCGAGTAGATGTCCGATTGCGCCGCCAGCGGCGATCCTCCCATCGTTCGGTCTTTCGGCGGCTGGTAAGCACCGGCGGCCCGCGCCACCAGAAGGTATTTCATGAAGTTGCGGTTCGTTTCCGCTTCATGTTCGCTTACCGTGGATCGATCCACGGGATCAAAGAAACAGGTAGGGTCCTCCGCCATGTAATCCCCGGTATGGTAGAGCGCCATGGCGCGACACCCGCCGCAGGTGTACTGATAACGGCAGCGACCGCAGCGGCCCCTGAGTCGGGAGCGGTCGGTTATCTCAGCGAAGAGCGCGCTGGAGTGAACCAGCTCATCAATGGGCGCTTCCAGGACATTCCCCGCATTCAGCGCATCGAGGAGCACGGGACAGAATGAAACATCCCCCTCCGAGTTGAGGGTGAGCCAACTTCCGACCCAGCAACCGATGGAGGGGTTTCGCGGCACGGTGTTGTTGCAAAGCCCGCCGGATACCTCCGCGTGCAGCTCGGGTGACAGGAAATACGGCGTATAGCTCACATAGCCGTGTGGATGGCGGCGCAGCACCGGATGGAAGTACCGCTCGAGATCATTGCTGTCGAAACCCATGCCGGCAAAGCAGCCCGATCCCGCCCCCCGCGGCACCAACGGCGAGCGATTGTATGCGATGTCGTGCTGCACGCAGAACGCGACGGTCTTCTCGAAGCTCTGCGTATTGTATTTGCCGATCGTGATCACCACGTGCTGGCCCAGCCCGAGTTCCGCGCAATCTTCAAGCACCCGCAGCGTCTGATCCGACTCATTGTCCCGGGTCCGGCGGTTTTCGTCATCGATGGCGTTGAGGCCCACCACGATCCGCGCCCGACCTCGTGTCACATCCCGGATCTTCTCCAAACGCTCCCGGGTGAGCTTCTTGCAGTTGCTCAAGACGGAGCACCGATAGCCCAGATCCACGGTCAGACGCAGCAGATCCAGGGCATCTTTGCGCAGCAAGAACTCGCCCCCGCTCCATGCCATGGTGTGGACCCCGAGGCGGCGCGCGGGAATCATGATCCGATCCCGGATTTGCTCGAGGCTCAATTCTTTTCGTACACTCTGTCGCAACTTTTTCCGATCATTGCTGCCGGTCATGCACATCGGGCAGCGCAGATTGCACCGCCGCGTCGCTTCAAAGTATACGACCTGGAACTGGTACTGCGGCATTTGAAGTCTCGCTTGTTCCCGGGCCAACGGCCCTGCGGACAGCCTCATCCGCTCGCGAGACCGGAAGTGTCAACGCACGGACGTGACCACGCTTGAGAGAGATCAAATAATGACATGGGGTTTCCCGCCGGGCACACCAGTAACGGCGAGGCGGCCACCGATCACCACTTCCCATGGTGCCGAGCCGGCGCAACGCACGGGTGGCGCCGGAACGGGTCCGAGAGTGGACCCTCGAGGGCCGCGGCGCAGGCCTGCGGCAGCGCCGCGGTAGTCACGCTGATGACTGATCCGCCGGCTCGCGCCGTACCGATCGAGGGCATGGCGAGGCCGCCAACGCGGCGGTCAAGGTTGTGGTCGAGTTTCACCCGGCAAACGGAAAGGCGAAAGCGTTGCGTCTTTCCCCGCAGCGCTGACTGCCGAGAACCGGTCGTGAACATTCCGATTCACCTGGACCGAAGCGCATGGGTCGAGCGGCCGGCCTTCTGTCCCCGCCGCCGCGGGGGCTCACCCTGCACCGGGAGGCGGTGGGGCGTGACTGGGCGATGGTGCGGACGGCGAAAAGCGCAGGGCGGTCGAACGGACACTCCCGCATTGGTGCCGGACGGTTGTACCGAACCGGCCGCCCGAGCCGCGGCGCCGCAGCGTCGGTGTGTCGATGTTTGATCACGGGGGCGCACTTGAGCTTGCGGCCATTCGGGGCGAGACTGTCCAGGCCGATCCTGGCGACTCGGTACGCTCCCCCATAGCCATGCTCCTGGCCCGCATGCATTATTTCGCCGAAATTGTCTTCGTCGCCGTGGCGGCGCTGCTGCCGATCATCAATCCCTTCGGCGGAGCGCCCATTTTTCTGGCCATGACCTCTGGGCTCACACCGACCGAGCGTGCGCGTACCGCGAAACTCGTCGCCTTCAACAGCTTCGCGCTGCTCATCGCCTCCATCCTGGTCGGCGCCTACGTGCTCGAGTTCTTCGGCGTCTCGATCCCGGCGGTGCAGGTGGCCGGAGGCATCGTGGTATGCGCCCTCGCCTGGTCGCTGCTCAATGGGCCGCTCAATCCGGTGGTTTCCGCCCCAGCGGGCGCTACCAGTCCCGACAGCATCACGCAAGGAGCGTTTTATCCCATCACGATGCCGCTGACCGTCGGACCCGGATCGATATCGGTGGCCGTGACCCTCGGGGCCAACCCGCCGCGTGGCCTGCGGGCGCTCCTGCCCACGATTCTTGCGCACTTCGTCGGTGTATTGATCACCTGCGTCATCATTTATCTGTGCTACCGCTACGCGGACCGTCTGGTGCGCCGGCTGGGCAAGACCGGAACAACCATCATGATACGGCTGACGGCGTTCATCCTGCTCGCCATCGGCGCCCAGATCGTCTGGAACGGCGCCAGCGCGATGCTGCTCGGCGTGCTCCACCCCGGCCGCCATGGCGCATCTTCCGCGCTGGTGGGGTCCAGGCACACCTCGCTCCTGCGAGGATAAAGGCATGAATGAGCATCGGATGGGTGACTCTCGGGCTCCAATCCGCGGCGGCTTTGGCGGCCTGACAGCCGGTCTTGCGCACACTGCCCGCACCGATGCCGCAGGCTGGCAGGCACAAGCGCATCATGCACCGATCCCTGCCGCCGTTGCGAGACCTCCGGCGCACACCGGCGCTTGCGCAGTATCCGAACCGGAACGTCCCCCGCTGCGCCGCTAGGGATCGCGGCCAGCTCGTTCCATCATGTCGCGCGCGCTGCCGGCGATGATTTGCTGCAGCCGGTTCAGCCCGTCGGTGAGGGCCGCGGGCCCGGGCTGCAGGATCTCGGACGACTTAATCTCGAACAATCGATCATGGCGCAGCGCGGGGATCGATTGCCAGCCCGGCCGCTCACGCACTCTTGCCGGGTTGAATTTTTTTCCGCACCACGAGGCGATCAGGACGTCCGGTGCGCGCCGAACCACCTCGCTCGGATCGGCGATGATGCGCTCCCTGGCGGCAGAGCGCATCGAGAGGTCGGCGAAGCAATTCTGCGCGCCGGCGATCTCGATGAGCTCCCCGACCCAGCGTATGCCGCAGATCAGCGGATCGTCCCACTCCTCGAAATACACGCGCGGCCGACAGGGCAGTCGCGCTGCCGCGCGACGCGCTTCCACCATCGAGCGGCGCAGCTGCCCGATCAGCGCCCGAGTGCGCGTGTGCGCTCCGATCATTCGGCCGAGCATGGCGATCGATTCCAGGATCTCCTCGACGCCGCGTTGATTGAAGACATGCACCTCGAGGCCGGCCCGAATCAGATCGGCGGCGATGCCAGCCTGCAGATCCGAGAAACCGAGCACGAGATCCGGCTTCAGCGCGACGATGCGCTCGATCTTGGCGCTGGTGAAAGCGCTCACGCGCGGCTTTTCCCGGCGGGCCTGCGGCGGGCGCACTGTGAATCCCGAGATGCCCACGATGCGGTCCTGCTCCCCGAGCAAATACAACGTCTCGGTCGTCTCTTCCGTCAGGCAAACGATGCGCCGCGGACCCGTCTTCCGCCGTTCGCTCACGTTACAACCCGATGCCTGGCCGTGCGCGCACCCCGGTGATCTTGCTGCGGCGCACGCGCTCGCGGGGATCCGCCGATCCATCGCGCGGCGGTTCTTGTTGCAGTCTCATCGCAGAATACGAGTACACTCACATCGGCCTCGAGCATCGCTCCGGTTTCACGGCCCCTGCGGCCGCCTGCAAGCATCCCGTCCGGCGCTTTGGGACACAGGGCCGCCGCCGGCCTCTGAGCGGCTCGCGGCTTGCGGCTCGTCACTGTCATCCGGAACCTCGCTTGATTATAGTGCTCGCCGGACGCGGTTGCGCGACCGCGTGGCGAGATCTCCCGTGTCGGGACCGCTCGGTTGGAGGCGCGGCCCGCGACAAGGATCGATTGCGCGGCCGGCTGCCCTCGCGAACAGCCGCTGAGGCAGACGCCGGATACCGCAACGGGCGATGCGCGCCGTACGCGGGAGTGACGCGAGAATGACATCCGGAAAAACACTCGATCAATGGCTGGCGGAATACTCCGGGTCCCACGGGCACCCGGTCAACCGCATCATTCACACGGTGTGTGTGCCGGCGATCCTGTTCGCCAGCATTGCACTGCTGTGGAACGTGCACCTGTTCGGGTTGCGGGCCGCCTACCTCGCCATGGTCCTGGTGGCGCCCTTCTACCTGGCGCTCGGGTGGCTTGCCTCCATCGTCATGGCGGGACAACTTCTCATCTGCGTGTTGATCCTCAGTGTCTGGCCCCACGCAATCCCGCTGACCGCGAGCGCCGCCGTGATATTCGTTGCCGCCTGGATCGGCCAGTTCGTCGGCCACGCGATCGAGGGTCGTCGCCCCAAGTTCCTCCAGAACATGATGTTCCTGCTCATTGGTCCCCTGTGGGTCGTCCTGAAGCATGGCTGAGCGCCCCGGGAAAGCGGACGTTTCATTCCCGGGTGCGCGCGCCTCGTACGGGCCCACTCGACCGTCGCGTCAGGCGGCGCCCGGAGGAACCTCATGCGTGTCCGCACCGCCTTCCCGCTCGAGAGCCGCCGCGCATGTCCGATTGTCCCCGGGAGGGCTTTGACGGTCGGCCGCAGCGACGGTCATACCGTCGTGGTCACGAGAATCGGCTCCTCGAGCTGTTGCTCATCGCAATTCGCGCCCGGAC
The DNA here is from genome assembly GCA_021798335.1 of Pseudomonadota bacterium. Classification (GTDB taxonomy): domain Bacteria; phylum Pseudomonadota; class Gammaproteobacteria; order Steroidobacterales; family Steroidobacteraceae; genus 13-2-20CM-66-19. The sequence goes on from JAJZMI010000052.1 coordinate 24,370, forward strand.
CGCCGCGATCGACAACGAGGAAGCGACTCGTGGCGCCGAGTGCAAGTAACGAGTGGTGCCAGGTGTTTCGATGATAGCTGACGCCCTGATCGCCGGCCGCGCGGAATGCGCGGAGGGTTCGCGGCGAGTCGGCCCCGCTCTCGTACGCAACGACAATCAGGAACGGGCGTCCATCGAGCGGATAGAACGCCTGACTCGACAGGGGATGGCGCTCCAGGGTGCGCACCGCGTGCGGCAGGACACAGGGCTTGGCCCGGAAGATGCTGATCAGGGGGCGGCCACCCTCCCCCACGATGTCGACGGGCGCGAGATCGTCGAAGCGTTCGCAGGTGCCCTGATTGATGGATCGCGGCAGATGCCCCGCGGTCTCGATCACGCGGCCAAAGGGCGCGAAGGCTTCGGCGGTCAAAGGCTCCGCCTCCAGCAAACTTAGCGCGGCCACGGCCTCAAGGCTCCTCCGGCCGACCGAACACCCTGACCCGGCTCACCCCCCCGTCGGGGTGAATGTTCACGCGTACGTGCGAGATCGGCCCCACCTCGCGCAACGCGGACTGGAAGCGATGGACGCTGTCGGCCGTGAGGAATTGCGGCTCCAGGAGCGCAGGCCAATACATCGATTGAATGACCGCATGAGCATCCGTGTCCCGCGGCAGCAAGGCACCCTGGATGGACACCTGGTGGGGGAAGTTGCCCTTGAATTGTCCGGTATCGATTTCGACGCAATGGACGCGCCCCCGGTGCCCGAGTTCCAGAACGATCCAGTCGAACCCAGGCTCGCGACGCCGGCGCGTCTCCCATCCATCGGCCATGCTGGCCGCCCGGCCCGGCAAGAGGACATTGTGCATCGATCCATAGTGCTCGTCGCTGCATGCCAGGGCACGCCCTCCATGCAGCGCGGCGACCAGATCGATCAGATCCGATTCCCGGCCACGGGCGGCCCAGTCGAACTCGATGCGGCCATACGCCCGGAATCGGGCCACCCCGCCGTCCGGGAATATGTTCAGTTTCAGATGAGTCCAGACAGCTTGAGAAGGCAGCGCGAACACATTCTGCCGGTTGCCCGCCAGCGCCGTCTGCGGCAACAACACCGTCCAGGCCGTATTGGCATCGGGCGCACGGTCCGTACGGCACGCCTGCACCGATGCGAAAGGCGGGTAATTACCCGTGAAGTAGCGAGTATCGATGTCTACGGCGACGAGCTTGGCCGGGGCCGCGAGCTGCACGATGCAATAGTCGTGCGCCTGGTCCCGGCGCCGGCGCGACTCCCATCCATCCATCCATTTCCCGTGATCGTCGTACTCGTCCGCGCGCCATACCGGCTCCGCCGGCTGCAGCATTCGCTCCTTGGGGGCGAAGAAGTCGTCGGTCGCGAATAGAGCGATGGCGCCGAGGCGCTCGTCGGCTACATTGATGAATTGCCGGTGCAACTCGGTGTCAGTGCTCATCACGGCAAAGATGGCTGAGTGGCAAGCCAGTGTCGGGCAATTTCCACGCGCTTGCAGATCCAGACGTGCTGGTGGTGAAGCACATGATCCAAAAAGCGCTCCAGCGAACCGATGCGCGCCGGGCGTCCGATGATACGACAGTGAAGACCCACTGACAGCATTTTGGGCGCATTCAGTCCGTCCGGGTCGCCTTCGCGGTAGAGAGTGTCGAAGGCCGATTTGAGATATTCGAAAAATTGCTCGCCGCAATTGAAGCCCTGCGCGGTCGCGAATCGCATGTCGTTGGTATCGAGCGTGTAGGGCACGACGAGGTGCGGAACCCGACGCGCTGCCGCGCCGGAACCGACCGTTACCTGCGTCCAGTACGGCAGGTCATCCGCGTAGGAGTCGGAGTCATACAGGAGTCCGCCGTGCTCCACGAGCAATCGTCTGGTGTTCGGACTATCCCGCCCGGTATACCAGCCGCACGGCATCGCGCCGAACTGCTCGCGCAGGATCGCCAGAGCCTCCGCCATGTGCGCGCGTTCGGTCGCTTCGTCCATCGACTGATAGCTGATCCAGCGCAGGCCGTGGCAGGCGATTTCGTGGCCGAGCTCGCGCAACGCTGCGGCGACTTCGGGATTGCGGCGGATGGCGGTCGCAACCGCAAAAATCGTCAACGGCAGCCTGCGTTGCTCGAAGGCTCTCAGCACACGCCAGATTCCCGCTCGCGAGCCGTACTCGTACAGAGACTCCATGCTCATGTGGCGCATTGGGAATTGCTGGGCATTGACGATCTCGGAGAGAAACGTTTCGGATCCCGGATCGCCGTCGAGCACCGAGCTCTCGGCCCCTTCTTCGTAGTTCAACACGAATTGGAGGGCAACCCGCGCGTTACCGGGCCAGCGTGGCACCGGGGGTGTTCGGCCGTAGCCCACGAGGTCACGAGGATACGAACTCTCGAGTGTCATCTGCTGGAACTATGCCATAACCGCGCAAGAGGCAGCCGGCTTATGAATGAGAACGCTCCGTCCTGTAATCGCGAACGACAGGAAACCGGCTTCTCGGGTGGAGCGACACGCGACGTCCATGGCGACCCGGTGGGCCACCCCGCTCTTGCGCATCATGAGCCTGGAAACTGCGCGGAGCAGGCCGCTTCACCAGGCCTGGCGGCCCGAGGAGGTTCGCGATACCCCAGCGAGGCAAGCCGTTCAGTCAGATCGAGGCTGCGCATCCCTCAGCGGCCTCACGCACGCCGGCTTCCCGCGATAGCGGCCCGCCATTGGCTGGCGAACGCTGGCGGAATCCTGTACCGTGAGGCCGTCATCAAGGCGGCGCCGGATCGGCGCGGCGGCGCCTCGGGGAATACCCTCGACCGAGGGAAGCGGCGGACGGTTGCGGATCGGCTGAGGACGGCTCGCGCGGCCCGGACGCCTACCGTGCGGCCCAATCTCCAAAAAAAATGGCACGTATCCCGGCAGGAGCGGCTCCATGTTAGAGCGAGCAGCGCACTATTTCGACGAAGTAGGCCGCCGCGGATCGATCCGCAAGGCTGCCGAGCGGCTGCACATCGCTCCATCGGCGGTGGATCGGCAGATTCTGCAGCTCGAGGCCCGGATTGGCGCGCCGCTCTTCGAGCGTCTTCCGAAGGGGCTGCGCATGACCGCGGCCGGAGAACTGCTGCTCGAGACGATACGGCGCTGGAAGCGCGAATATGAAGTGCTTCAGACTCAGATCAGGGACCTTCAAGGGCTTTGTTCCGGCGAAGTGTCCATTGCCCTGGTCGAGGGCGCAACGGAATTCATGACCGATACTTTGCGTCAATTCCGCGCGCGATATCCGGGTATCGTCTACCGGCTGCACATTGCAGGGCACGATGCCGTGACCGACGCCGTTGTGAGTGGCGCATATGACGTTGGCGTGACCTTCAATCCTCCGGCGTTGAACGCGCTGCGGGTCGAGCGCAAGGTCAGCTACCGGATCGGGGTCATCGTGACGCCCGATCATCCGCTCGCGGAACGCCGGGAGGTGACCTTCGGGGAATGCGTGGAGTGGGGCTTCGTGGTCCCTGACGACACGATCTCGATCCGCCCGATCCTCGAGCGCGTGTGGCTGATGTCCATGGACCAGCCGCTGCGCGAGAGCGCGGCGACAAACAGCATCACGCTGCTGAAGTCGATGGTGAAGGGGGGCGTGGGTGTGGGCATTCTGACCGGCCTCGACGTTCTGACGGAGGTGAAGACCGGTGAGCTGAAGTTCATACCGCTCGCCTACCCGGGCATCCCGGTCTCGGAGCTGGCCGTGGTGGTGCAATCGAGCCGAACGCTCTCGGCGGCGGCCTCGACCTTCGTGCAGCATCTGGCGGTGGCCATGGGCGAGGCGGAACTCGCCCTGACCGCGCGCAACGGGGCCAGTGCGCGCGGTGAGTGATTGCCCCGCGACCGCATCGGATCAACAGGCGTGCGCCGTTTTGGAACGCCCTGTCGCCACCAGAAGGCATGGACAGTCCGCAAGTACTCGGCTGTAATGACCCCGATTGAGCGCCGCGCCGGATAGCCCGGCAAATGGCAGCGAGCGTGACGACGCGCCATGTCGTATTGGGCATCGGCGCGATACGCCGCCTGTCTGCCGGGTGGGTGCCGGAAAATCGGTTGGCGGCGGAATCATGCCATCTCGGCTTTGACACAGCATGATTTGCGCATTTTCGGGGCCACGGGCGGTGGTTCCATGGCTGCAAACAGCGGGGTAAAGGTGTGAGCGTCGGCACAACAATTCCTACGGGCGTCGAGATCCGGGCACCCGCCGAGCCGCGATGCGACGAAATACTGACACGCGAGGCGCTGGCATTTCTCGGCGAGCTGCACCGGGCATTCGAGCCGCGGCGGCGCGAGCTGCTCGCGGCGCGCACGGCGTGCCAGCGGCGCATCGCAGCCGGTGAGCGGCCGGACTTCCTGCCCGAAACCCGGGACATCCGCGGCGGCACCTGGCAGATAGCGCCGCTGCCGGCTCCGCTGCAGCGCCGGCGCGTGGAAATCACAGGCCCGGTCGACCGCAAGATGATGATCAATGCGCTGAACTCGGGTGCCGACGCATACATGGCCGACTTCGAGGATTCGAACACGCCAAGCTGGCGCAACCAGCTGCAGGGTCAGATCAATCTCAAGGACGCGGTGCGGGGCGCGATAACCCTTGACGCCGGCGGCAAGCATTATCGTCTGAACGACACCGTTGCGACGCTGCTCGTCCGTCCTCGCGGCTGGCATTTGCTGGAGCGACACGTGCGCGTCGACGGACAGAGTATTTCCGGGTCGCTGTTCGACTTCGGATTGGCGTTCTTTCATAACGCCCGGGAACAGATCGCCCGCGGCGCAGGTCCCTACTTTTACCTCCCGAAACTCGAAAGCCGCCACGAGGCGCGCCTGTGGAATGATGTGTTCGTCCTGGCGCAGGAGGCACTCGGTGTGCCCGTGGGCACCATCAAGGCCACTGTGCTCATCGAGACGGTGCTCGCGGCCTTCCAGATGCACGAGATTCTCTACGAGCTGCGCGAGCATTCCGCGGGTCTGAACGCCGGACGCTGGGATTACATCTTCAGTGCGATCAAGAAATTCAGTGGTCAAGAGAATTTTTGCCTGGCTGATCGCAGTGAGCTGACCATGGAGGCGCCGTTCATGCGCGCCTATGCCCTCGAGCTGGTCAGAACCTGTCACTGTCACGGCGCGCCCGCGATCGGCGGGATGAGCGCCCTGATCCCGATAAAGAACGACCCGGCGGCCAACGAGCGGGCGCTTCGCGGGGTTCGGCACGATAAAGCGCGTGATGCGCGCGACGGGTTCGACGGAGGTTGGGTGGCTCACCCCGGACTGGTGCGGCCGGCCCTCGATGAGTTCGGCAAAGTCCTCGGGAACCGCCCGCATCAGCGCGACGTGGTGCCCCCCGGCCGGTGCGCGGCGGCGGACCTGCTGGATTTCCGGCCCGAGCGACCGATCACCGAAGCCGGGTTGCGCAATGACATCAATGTCGCGATTCACTACATGGGCAGCTGGCTCGCCGGCGCAGGTTGCGTGCCGATCCATAACCTCATGGAGGATGCAGCCACCGCCGAGATCGCCCGCTCGCAGGTCTGGCAGTGGGTACACAGCTCCAAGGGGGTGCTCAATGACGGGCGCAAGATCGATGCCATACTCGTGCGCCGGTATATTGCCGAGGAGCTGGCGCGGATCGAGTCCCTCATCGGGGCTACCGGGGCATCGACCGCGACCTATGCGCATGCCGCGCGACTCCTCGAGGAACTGTGCCTCGCTCCTGTCTTTGCCGAGTTCCTGACGCTGCCGATGTACGGGATGCTGAGCGATGATCCGGCGGTATGATTCGATTATGCACCGCGGCGCGCGGACCGCGTGGTGCGACGTTCGATCATGTGAACATGCATAGTGCTCCATGCTCGGCCCCACGCCGGCGCTGCGCACCGCCGCAGTGCTCGCGCGCGGCTTGACTCGCACGTTTTTGGTGCATCCCGGCCTGCAACTGCCCGACGCGCCGACCGTGACAGGCCGGCTCGACAGCATCAAGCAACCACGCGTGATCCCGCGGTTGCACTCGCGGGCGAACGTCGCCATCCTACCGATGAGGAAATTGCGCAATCACCCTGATGCTCGCTCACCGCATGATCATGATGGTCCGAAGCTCCGTGGTGTTGCCGCAGGCGCGGGCGAGCTCGATGAGGTCAATGTCCGCAATGATTTCGCGGTCTGATTCCGTCACTCCGTTACAGCGGTCCCGGGGCCGGCTGCGGGTTTGCATCATGCGGCGCGGGCCGGAGTCGGTCCTCGCGGATCTGTATCAGGAAGGATGCCTCAAGGCGAGATTTCCTCGCACGTCACCGGGCGCGCCGGTGAGCGTGGTACTGCTGAACAGTGCCGGAGGCGTCGTCCCCGGCGATCGTCTCGATCAGGTGCTGACGCTGGAGGCGGGAACCGAGGCCAGCGTGGTGTCGGCGGGGGCGGAGCGGTTTTATCGTGGACTGCGCGGCGATGCACCGGCCCAGGTGCGCACGACGATCACGTTGGGCGCCGGCGCTACCCTGGAGTGGCTGCCGCAGGAGTCCATCCTGTTCGACGCGACGGCATTGGACCGAACGCTGGCGATCGACATGGAGGAAGACGCGCGGTTGCTTGCGGTGGAGGCGCTGCTGTTCGGCCGTGCGGCAATGGGTGAAGCGCTGCACCGCATCCAGCTGGTGGACCGGCTGCGCATCCGTCGGGCCGGACGGCTCGTGTGGCAGGACGCGGTTCGGCTTTCGGGTGATGCGGCGGCCCTGATGCAGCATCCGGCCACCGGAGGCGGGGCGGCGGCCGTTGCAGGAATTGTCTTTACCGCGCCAGAAGCGACAGCACGGCTCGAGGCACTACGCAACGCGATGGCGGCGGCAGGTTACGATGCCGGGGTGACGTGCCGCGACGGCGTGTTATTCGCCCGTCTGGTTGCGCGCGATGGGGCCGTGTTGCGCGAGCGCATCGCGGCCGCGCTTGCGGTGCTGCGGACCGAGCCGGATCTTCCCCGCAACTGGTGTTGCTAGTGCTACGACACACTAATTTGCCAATATCTGCACAGCAATTGGTATCGACCAGGAACCGTCGGCACCGACTCGCTCTACCCGAGACGTTGCGATGCTTGTGTGTCGCGTTACGAGCGGGCGTGTAATATCATTTCTATGGGCATTATGAATTGGCACTGGATCCGGACCGGGAGAAGGCAATGCATCTGACGCCGCGAGAAAAGGACAAACTACTCATCGCGACCGCGGCGATGGTTGCGCGTCGGCGGCGTGAGCGCGGGGTGAAGCTGAACCATCCGGAGGCGATCGCGCTGATCAGCGATTTCATCCTCGAAGGGGCCCGCGATGGCCGGACGGTGGCTGATCTGATGGCGGACGGCGCCACTGTGCTGACACGAGCGGAGGTGATGGAAGGTGTCGGTGACATGATCGGTGAGGTGCAGGTAGAAGCAACGTTTCCGGACGGCACCAAGCTGGTTACCGTTCATAACCCGATCCGTTGATGCTCGCAACGCCAAAATGCGCCGCGTACGCCCGGACCCGCACGGATTGACTGCGTGACCCCAGGAGAGATTCTTTGCGCCGCAAGCAGTATTGAGCTGAACGCCGGACAGACCCGCGTGACGCTCGAAGTGGCAAACACCGGTGATCGGCCCATTCAGGTCGGCAGCCATTATCATTTTGCCGAAACGAATCCGGCGCTCGCCTTCGACCGCGCTCGAGCGCGGGGCATGCGGCTCGACATCGCCGCCGGGACGGCCGTGCGTTTCGAGCCTGGCCAGAAGCGCCGCGTGACGCTGGTTCCTTATCTCGGCGCACGCATCGTCCAGGGCTTCCGCAGCGCGGTCATGGGCACGCTGGAGCCCTGAACGATGGCGCGTCTACCACGGGCGGCGTATGCCGATATGTTCGGACCCACGACGGGCGATCGCGTCCGATTGGCAGATACGGAGCTGTTCGTCGAAGTCGAAGCGGATCACACGACGTATGGCGAAGAAGTAAAATTCGGTGGCGGCAAGGTCATCCGGGACGGCATGGGCCAGAGCCAGGTGAGCAACGCGGACGGAGCCGCGGATACCGTCATCACCAACGCCCTCATAATCGATTATTGGGGCATCGTGAAGGCGGATGTCGGCATTTCTCGCGGCCGCATTGCGGCGATTGGCAAGGCCGGCAACCCCGACGTGCAACCCGGCGTGACCATCATCATTGGTCCGGGGACGGAAATCATCGCCGGAGAGGGCAAGATCCTCACCGCTGGAGGGGTCGACGCTCATATTCACTTCATCTGCCCTCAGCAGGTGGATGATGCCATCGCATCGGGCATCACGACGATGCTGGGCGGGGGCACGGGACCGGCGAGCGGCACCGCCGCCACCACCTGCACACCCGGCCCGTTCCATCTTGGGCGCATGCTGCAGGCCGCGGAAGGATTGCCGGTGAATCTGGGCTTCGCCGGCAAAGGCAACGCGTCGTGCCCGCAAGCGCTCGAGGAAATGGTGCGGGCCGGGGCCATGGCATTGAAGCTGCACGAGGACTGGGGCACGACGCCAGCGGCGATCGACTGCTGCCTCGGCGTTGCCGATCGGTTTGACGTGCAGGTGATGATCCATACCGACACGCTGAACGAGTCTGGTTTTGTCGAAGACACCATCGCCGCCTTCAAGGGGCGCACAATTCACGCCTATCATACCGAGGGCGCTGGCGGCGGCCACGCGCCAGACATCATCCGGGTCGCCTCGTTCCCCAACGTACTACCGAGCTCGACCAACCCGACCCGGCCCTATACGCGTAACACGATCGATGAGCATCTGGACATGCTCATGGTGTGCCACCATCTCAATGGCGCTATCCCCGAGGATATCGCCTTCGCCGAGAGCCGTATCCGACGCGAGACGATCGCAGCGGAAGACATCTTGCACGACCTCGGCGCGCTTTCCATGATTTCCTCCGACAGCCAGGCGATGGGCCGAGTCGGGGAGGTCGTGCTGCGCACTTGGCAGACCGCGCACAAAATGAAGGTGCAGCGCGGACCGTTGCCGGGCGATACCGCGGCGGACAACAGCCGGGTCAAGCGCTACATCGCGAAATATACGATCAACCCCGCGATCGCGCATGGGATGAGCGCGTATGTGGGCTCCGTGGAAGTGGGCAAGCTGGCCGATCTGGTGCTGTGGAAGCCGGCATTCTTCGGCGTAAAACCGGATCTGGTGCTCAAGGCGGGCAGCATCGCCTTGGCGGCGATGGGCGACCCTAATGGGTCGATCCCCACGCCACAACCGGTTCATTACCGCGCGATGTTCGCCGGCTATGGCCGCTCGCTGGTGGAGTCGTCATTGCTGTTCGTCTCGGGCGCGGCGCTCGAGGCCGATATCGGCCGGCGTCTCGGGCTGTCCCGCCAACTTGTCGCGGTTGCGGACACGCGTGGCGGTATTGGCAAGAAATCGATGATACACAATGACGCCATGCCGAAGATCGACGTCGACCCCGAAACGTATGAGGTGCGCGCGAACGGGGAGCTGCTGACCTGCGCACCGGCCGAGGTGCTACCCATGGCCCAACGATACTTCCTGTTCTGATGGACGAACATCTACCTGTAGCCCGTCAAGTAGTGCGCGCCGGCGCCTGGCGGGAAGGCGAGCCGGTCGGCACCGTAAAGCTGGATCATCAAGGCCGGCAGCAACGGCGACGGCGCCTCGTGACCGAGGACGGGCGCGCGTTCCTGCTCGATCTGGCCGCCAACATGCACCTCGCGGACGGAGACGCGTTGCTCCTTGAGGATGGCACGCTCGTCCGCGTGGCGGCGCAGATGGAATCATTGCTCGACATTCATGCGCAAGACGCTACCAGCCTGATGCGCATCGTATGGCATCTCGGCAACCGGCACTTGCCGGTAGAGATTTCCGGGGAGCATCTGCGCACGACGACGGATCATGTGGTCGCGCAGATGGTGGAGAGGCTGGGTGGGCGCGTGGAGGCGGTCCGCGCGGTGTTCACGCCGGAAGCGGGCGCCTATGCAACGGGGGGGCATGCACAAAATCATGCGGCGGACGGTCATCGCCAAGATGGACATCATGCGCACGAACAGCCGCCGCACGGACATGGCTGAGATCAAGCTGCTGCGTCTGCAGATCTGGCTGTCGCCCGCCTTCCCCACCGGCGGGTTTGCATATTCCCAGGGCACCGAGTGGGCGGTCAAGACGGGCGATGTGCGTTGCGGAGCGAGTCTCGCCGACTGGCTCTCGATTCACTTTCACCATGGTAGCGGCCTGGGTGAGGCGATAGTACTGAGGGCGGCGTATCGCGCGGGAACGGATGCTGCACAACTGACACAACTCGGTGAACTGGCGCTCGCTGCCAGCCTACCGCGCGAACGGGCAGAGGAAACACTGGCGCAGGGTGCTGCGTTTCTGCGCGCTGCGGGACCCTGGCGGCCAGGCTGGCTCGGCGAGGCGCTGCCTTATCCGGTTGCCGTCGGCGCGCTTGCTGCGGCGCATCAGATCGGAGAGGATGCGACCTGTCTGGCCTTTCTGACCGCACAGGCCTCGACCCTGATTTCCGCGGCCGTCAGGCTCGTACCATTGGGTCAGAGCGCTGGGATCGAGGCTCTTGCCGAGCTGGAGCCGGTACTGATTCGGGCGGCGGCCCGAGCTCGCTCGATTTCTCCCGAGGACATCGGCGGCTGCGGGTTTCGAGCCGAAATCGCCTCGATGTGCCACGAAATACAGGAAACACGGCTGTTTCGCTCATGAGGCAAGGACGGCAACGCATGATCGCTGATGACCGGGGGACGGGCGCATGAATTCAAATGGGCCTCTGCGGGTGGGGATCGGCGGCCCGGTGGGGTCGGGCAAGACGGCACTGATGGAGGGGCTGTGTCGGGCTTTTCGCAGCAGCCACGAGATCGCCGCCATTACCAATGACATCTACACCAAGGAAGATGCCGAATTTCTGCTGCGCGCCGGGGCGTTGGCGCCGGAGCGTATCCTCGGCATCGAGACCGGCGGCTGCCCGCATACCGCCATCCGCGAAGATGCCTCGATCAATCTGGCGGGCATCGCGCAGATGCGTCGGCGTTTCCCTGCTCTCGACCTCATTCTCATTGAAAGCGGTGGCGATAATCTCGCCGCCACCTTCAGTCCCGAGCTGGCGGATATCACGCTCTATGTCATCGACGTCGCGGCAGGCGACAAGATTCCACGCAAAGGCGGACCTGGGATCACGCGCAGCGATCTTTTGATCATCAACAAAATCGACCTGGCTCCGCTGGTGGGAGCGAGTCTCGAGGTGATGGACATTGACGCCCGGCGCATGCGTGGCGACAAGCCGTTCATCTTCGCCAGTATTCGTGCGGGTACGGGTGTCGCTGATATCGCATCGTTCATCGTGCGCGAGGGTGGCCTTCGACCGCTACCCCTGATCCACGCTTGAGTCGTCGTTCATGTATGCGGCCGCCTCCTGCGGAGTTTCGTATTGTGACGACCGCGCATCGTGAACGGATCGCGACGATGAGACCGGATCCCAATCCAGCCGCCCGCCATCGGCAGGCTCCAGGTCGCACTTCATGATAGAAAGCAAGGGTCTCGCCCAAGTCACGGCCGAGGAATCCTACGGCAAGCCGTCCCACCTTTTCGGCCTGTGGATGGCCGTCAACGTCGAGTTCGCCACGATCACGACCGGGGCGATCGCCACCGGGGTATTCGGTCTTTCGCTGCTGGATGCGGTGCTGGGCATACTGTGCGCCAACGTGATCGGCTGTCTGCTGCTCGGTCTGTTTTCCACTTACGGCGTCGACTACGGCCTGCCCATGATGATCACCTGCGAACGGTGGTTCGGGCAGTTTGGCAACCGCGTCCTGTCCTCACTCACGTCCCTGAGCGGATTCTCCTGGTTCGCGATCAATACCGTGATCGGCGCCTATTTCGTCCAGCACGCGCTGGGCTTCAACCTGGCCGCGAGCATCGCCGGCCTTTCGCTCGTCCAGGTGTTGATAGCAATCATCGGCCACGACTTCATCATCAAGGCGGAAAAGGCGTTTTTTTGGTTTCTCGGCATCGTATTCGCCGTGCTGACCGTCATGACCCTGGCGCACACATCCCGGCTTCCGGCCGCCGATCCGGTCAAGCTCGCCAGGGTCGGCGGTCCATCGGGCGCTTTTCTGCTCACCGTCTCCGTCATGCTGTCGTGGCTGGGAGGGTGGATTCTGTTTTCGGGAGACTATTCGCGCTACATGCGCTATCAGACCAACCGCGCCGCGCTCAAGAGACGCGTGTTTTGGAATGCCTGCATCGGCTGCTTTGTCTCATCGACGTGGCTGGAGGTGCTCGGCGCCATTCTCGGTGGAACGATCGCATTGAAGACGCCGGCCGACTTGTTCAGCCCCTGGCTTCCGGGGTGGTTCCGCGTGCCGCTGATCATCGCCATCGTGGTCGGCACGATCAGCCCGAACGTGCTCAACATCTACTCGGCCAGCCTCTCGGCACTGGCCTCGGGCGTGCGTCTGAAGCAATGGCAGGCGGCGCTGCTCACCGGCGGCATCGGGCTGCTCATCGCACTGATCACGTATCGGAACTTCTACCAGGATTATGAGCTGCTCCTGTTCTTCCTCGGTTATGTGATTTTCCCGCGCTTTCCCGTCATGGCCATTGCGCATGTGCGCCCGCGGGTCTCGCGCCTTTCCCCTGTCGGCGTGACGACGGCAGGCTTCATCGCCTGGCTGTCCGGCCTCCTGTGCAGCGTGCCGTTCTGGAACCAACCGCCGGTTTTCGTGGGTTGGTTTGCCGCCGAATTTCCCCGATTCGGCGACATCTCGTTCTTCGTCGGTGCCGCGGTCGCCGCGCTCGTCTACCTCGGCACGACCGCTCCCGGTCCTGCGGCGGTTCCCGCGGCGGATCCAAGCCGCACATGAGGATCATTGCGTGACCGCCTCGCAACCGGTTGGGCTCGCGATTCGTGCACCCCTGCTCAGCTACGGAGCCAATCCCTTCGAGGCGGATCCGGCCGCCTGCGTGCATCATGAGAGCGACGGGCTGGTGCTGGTGGCCGATGGCCGGGTGACCTATGCCGGTCCCTTTGCTTGCGGGCGCGTGCCGCTCGAGGCCGAGGTCCACGAGTATCGTGACGCTCTGCTGATGCCCGGTTTCATCGACGCTCATGTCCACTATGCGCAGACACCGATCATCGGCGGATGTGGCAAGCCGCTGCTCGAGTGGCTGGAGACCTACGTCTTTCCGATGGAGCAGCGCTACGGCGATTTGGAGTTCTGCCGGACGGTGGCCCGCCTGTTCTTTGCCGAGGAGCTGGCGGCCGGCGTCACGACCCCCGTGTCCTATTGCACCGTTCATCCCGAGTCGGTCGACGCCTATTTCGAGGAAGCGGCACGTCTCGGTCTGTGCGCCGGCGGCGGCAAGGTGCTCATGGACCGGAATGCTCCGGCGATGCTGCTCGATACCGCCCAGCGCGGCTATGACGAATCGAAGCGCTTGATCGCGCGCTGGCACGGGCATGATCGGCTCTTCTATGCCGTTACGCCCCGTTTCGCTCCGACCAGCACCGCGGCCCAGCTCGAGGCGGCCGGGGCTCTGGTTGCGGAAAACGACGGCGTCTATATGCAGACCCATCTTGCGGAAACGCTCCGCGAGGTGGACTGGGTGCGCAAGCTGTTTCCGGACAGTCAGGATTATCTTGATGTCTATGACCGCGCGGGTCTGCTCGGAGCCCGCTGTCTGTTTGGTCATGCGCTGCATCTTTCGCCGCGCGAGTGGGACCGGCTCGCACAGGCCGGGGCCGCGGTAGTACACTGTCCCACTTCCAACCTGTTTCTCGGCTCGGGGCTGTTCGATCTGCGCCGCGCCTTGATTGCGGGCAATCCGGTGCGCACGGCGCTCGGCTCGGATATCGGCGCAGGCACCAGCTTCTCTCCCTTGATGACATTGAACGAGGCCTACAAGATTGCCGCGCTGCGCGGCGAGACGCTCTCGGCGCACGGCGCCTTCTACCTCGCCACGCTCGGTTCGGCGCGCGCGCTGTATCTGGATCATCGCATCGGGCGACTTGCCCCCGGTTACGCGGCCGACTTCGCGATACTGGACCTTGCCGCCAACACCTTGCTGCGCGAGCGACTGCGCTTCGCCGACAGCCTCGAGGAGACGCTGGAGGTTCTCCTGGCACTGGGCGACCAAAACTGCATTCGTGCGACCTATGTCGGGGGCCGGCTGGTTCATCGCCGCGACGATTCCGGCAGCGGACCGGCACCCCGCGCAGCATCGACGGGCCCGCCCCGCACGGTATCCAGCCGCAGGATCTGACCCCGATGTTCCGAATCGGTGGCAAGGCGCAGCGGATCCTGAGCTCGCCGGGAGGAGTTCCGGCGAGCACCCTGGCCCTCGGGTGGCGTTGCGAATTCCCACCGGTCGAGGGAACGCGGCGAATGACCCTGGATTGCCTTTTTTAGAGCGGCCTGTTGTCGTATCGGGGGCGATGACCCGCGGCACAGGCGATATACTCGGCCGCGGGCGCTCGGCAACGTTCGCGAGGCGCCCCGCACGGTCATGCTGACGGGACCAGGTTTCCCGAGCCACGTCTGAAAGCGCCGGAAATGGGACAACTCACCACGCACGTGCTCGATGTCAGCGCGGGATTGCCGGCTTCGGGCTTGCGAATCGAAGTGCAGGAGTGGCCTCCTGCGGGGCCACCTTGCGCCGTCAGTGCCACGACGGGTATGGACGGGCGGCTATCCGCGCCTCTGCTGTCGGGGGAGCGCTTGCGGGCGGGGCGTTATGCGCTCACGTTCCACATCGCAAGCTATTTCCGCGGCCGCGGCGTGGTGCTGCCGGAACCGGCTTTTCTCGAAGAGGCGGTGATCCGGATCGGGATCGCGGATCCCTCGCAGCACTATCACGTGCCGCTGCTCATCGCGCCCTGGAGCTATTGCGTCTACCGCGGAGGCTGAAGTGCCCGATACACCGCAAGGCGAGCCGTCTCGCCCGGCGGGGCGGTGCGAGGTGCGCTTCCTGCTCGACGGAAAAATTGAGCGTGTGGAGAACTGCCCGCCGACCCTGACGGTGCTGGAATACCTGCGCGAGGTCGCTCATCGCACGGGAACCAAGGAAGGCTGTGCCGAGGGTGACTGCGGCGCATGTACCGTCGTGCTGGGAGAACGCACGGCGGACGGCCGCGGCATCGACTATCGCGCGGTGAATTCCTGCATCCGCTTCCTCCCCACCATCGACGGACAGGAACTGGTGACCGTGGAGAGCCTTGCGGCACCGGACGGCACACCGCATCCAGTGCAACAGGCGATGCTGGATCAGCACGGCTCGCAGTGCGGGTTCTGCACTCCGGGATTCGTGATGTCGCTGTTTGCCCTGTATCTGCGCAACGCAATGCCGTCGCGCGCAACCGTCATCGAAGCTTTGTCCGGCAACTTGTGCCGGTGTACCGGTTATCGTCCCATCATCGAGGCTGGTGTGCGGATGGGTTCTTATCCCGATCCGGCGCATTGGTCCCGCGATGCGACGGCCAGGGACGCTCGGCGTGCGCGGCTCGATGCCCTGCACAGGGACGAGCCGCTGCGGCTACCCGGCTTCCGTGCGCCGCGAACCGTCGATGAGGTTGCCTCCGCGCTCGAGGCCGATCCGGGTTCTGTGCTGCTGGCGGGCGGAACCGACATCGGCCTGTGGGTCACGAAGCAATTGCGCGACCTGCCACCGATCATCTACATCGGCAATGTCAGCGCGCTCAAATCCATCCGCCGCGAGGCCGATGGCCTGCGGGTGGGTGCCGCGGTCTCGCTGGCCGACGCCTGGGAATCGCTCGTTGACCTGTACCCGGACCTGGCGGAAATGGCGCAACGATTCGGGTCTCCTCCGGTGCGCAACTCCGGTACGCTGTGCGGGAATCTCGCCAACGGCTCGCCGATCGGCGACAGCATCCCGGTTCTCATCGCCCTCGGCGCCGAGGTGGAGTTGCGCTGCGGCCCGAGGACGCGTCATGTGCCCGTGGGCCGGCTGTATCTGGGATATCAACGCAAGGACCTCGCGCCGGGGGAGTTCATCGTCTCGGTGCGAATCCCCCTGCCGAGCGCGGGACTGTGGGTTTCGGCATACAAGGTATCCAAGCGGTTCGATCAGGACATTTCCGCCGTCGCGGCCGCATTCGCCGTGCGGATCGAGGCCGGGCGGGTTCAGTACGCCAGGCTCGCCTTCGGCGGGATGGCAGCGGTAGCCGCCCGCGCTCCGGCGACCGAGCGGGCGTTGCTCGCCGCACCGTGGAGCGAGGCCGGCATTGACGCGGCGGCGGCGCGTCTTGCCGAGGACTTCACGCCGCTCACGGATCTGCGCGCCACCGGGGCCTATCGTTTACAGGTAGCCGCCAATCTGCTGCGACGGTTCTATTTCGAGCACAGTGATCCGCGCGAGCCCACACGCACTGCCGAGGCCCTTGCGGCCATGGGGCTCGATTGAGCATCCGGCACGAAAGCGCCCACCTGCACGTGCGCGGGCAGGCCTTGTATGCGGATGACATACCCCTTGCCGCGAACGTACTGCATGCGGCGTTCGGCCTGAGCACGATCGCGCATGGCCGCATTCGCTCGATGGATACGACGCCGGTACTGGCCTCTCCCGGGGTGATCGCAGTCGCCGCCGCGGACGACGTGCCAGGGGAAAACAACTACGGCAGCATCCTGCACGACGACCCGATCTTCGCTCCCGGCATCGTGCAGTATGCCGGCGCGCCACTGTTTGCGGTTGCCGCGACGAGCTACACCGCGGCGCGCAAGGCCGCAAGGCGTGCACGTATCGATTATGAGCCGCTTGCGGCCATTCTCGATATTCGGGCTGCGCTGGCGGCGCAGGCCATGGTGGTGCCGACGGAACGCTTCGAGCGCGGCCGGCCGCAAGCGGCATTGGCGCAGTCGCCGTATCGGCTACAGGGCACCGTGACGATGGGCGGACAGGACCACTTTTATCTCGAAGGGCAGATTGCCAGCGCGATTCCGCAGGAGGATGGCGGAATGCTGATCATCAGCTCGACTCAGCATCCTTCGGAGGTGCAGCAGATCGTCGCTCACGCGCTGGCGAGGCGCGCGAACCAGGTTGTCGTGCAATGCCGGCGCATGGGCGGCGGGTTCGGCGGAAAGGAGACCCAGCCGGCGCTGATCGCCGCCGCCGCCGCGGTGCTGGCCGACAAGACCGGCCGCCCCGTGAAACTGCGGCTCGATCGCGACACGGACATGCTCATGACGGGCAAGCGGCACGACTTTCTGGCCGATTACGACGTCGGCTTCGATGCCACGGGAAGAATTCTGGGACTGACGGTTCTGTTGGCCTCGCGATGCGGTTACTCCGCCGATCTGTCCGGGCCGGTCAACGATCGCGCCGCGCTGCACATCGACAACGCGTACTTCCTCGAGAACGTCGCGATCGTCTCCTGCCGCTGCAAGACGCACACGGTGTCCAATACCGCGTTTCGCGGCTTTGGCGGACCGCAGGGAATGGTGGTGATCGAGCAGATCATCGACTCCATCGCCCGAAAGCTCGAGCTCGATCCGCTGGCGGTCCGGCAGCGGAATTTCTACGGAACGACCTCCCGGAACGTGACTCATTACGGACAGACCGTCGAAGACAACATCATCGAGCACCTGGTGGCGCGGCTCGCCGCGAGCAGCGCATATCACGAGCGCCGCGCGCGAGTGGCGCAGTGGAACGCGAAGCACCGGATCGTCAAGCGGGGTATCGCCCTCACGCCCGTCAAGTTCGGCATCTCCTTCACGGCGACCATGTGGAACAGGGCCGGGGCGCTGGTGCACGTCTATACCGATGGCACCGTGCTGGTGAATCACGGCGGTACGGAAATGGGACAGGGTTTGTTCACCAAGGTGGCGCAGATCGTCGCGCATGAGCTGGGGCTGCCGCTCGCGGCGGTCCGGGTTTCGGCAACCGACACCTCCAAGGTGCCCAATACCGCGGCCACCGCGGCCTCATCGAGCACGGACCTGAACGGCAAAGCCGCACAGGCGGCAGCGCGGGCGATCCGGGAGAGATTGGCGCAGTTCGCGGCCGAAACATGCTGCGTCGACCTCTCGGAGGTCAGCTTCTGCGATGGGCAGGTGTGTGCTGGAGACCGGCGATTCACGTTCGCGGAACTCGTGCAGCAGGCCAATGCCGCGCGGATCTGCCTGTCCTCGACCGGCTACTACCGCACGCCGAAGATCGGGTGGGACAAGAAGGCGCTGCAAGGACGCCCCTTCTTCTATTACGCCTACGGTGCCGCGGTGAGCGAAGTGTCCTTGGATGTACTCACCGGCGAGACACAGCTGCTGCGGGTGGACATCCTGCACGATGCAGGCAACTCCGTGAACCCCGCGATCGATCTGGGACAGATCGAAGGCGGGTTTCTGCAGGGCGTCGGCTGGCTCACGTCCGAGGAATTGTGGTGGAGCTCCGCCGGCGAGCTGCGCACCCACGCGCCCTCGACGTACAAGATTCCCACGGCGCGCGACTGGCCGCCGCACTTCAGCGTGCAGCTGCTCGATGACCAGCCGAATCGGGAGGACACGATTTATCGGTCCAAGGCGGTGGGCGAGCCGCCGCTGATGTTGTCCATTTCGACGCTGCTGGCCATTCGCGACGCCATCGCAAGCTGTGGACCGCGCGGCGAATTGGCCGAACTCGCCGCGCCCGCAACTCCGGAAGCCGTGTTGCGTGCACTGGCGGCGGTCGGCGCCGGCGCAAAAGCCGGCATTGAGCCCCCGGCGGGGGCCGAAACGGCCGCGTGAGCGCGACGGCATGAATGGGGGACATGCGAGCCGGTTACCCGAGGATTGGGTGGCGACGCTGATCGAGATGCTGCGGCGCGACCTCATGGTGGTGCGTGTCGTCGTTGCCGAGACTCGCGGCTCCACGCCGCGCGAAGCCGGCGCATGCATGCTGATTGGGGAAAGTGTCTGCGTCGGGACCATAGGCGGCGGCCGGCTGGAATGGGAACTCATTGCGGCCGCGCATGAATTGCTCGCCGACGAAAGTACCGCGGCGCGAGTGCGCAAGTCAGTGCTCGGGACGGACTTTGGACAGTGTTGCGGCGGGGTGGTGTCCACTTGGCTTGAGCGATTCACGCGGGCGGACCTGGATCTGTTGCGCGCGGCAACGGATGCGTGTACGAAAGGTCCCGCGATTCTCGTGAGTACTCTCGAGCGAGGCCAGGTGCAGCGCCGCCTCCTGTGCGCGCCGGATGAGTCGGCGCAGGGGCTGCGCGCGCCGATGGTCCTCGCCGGCAACGCTTCCGGCCGGCTGATATTGCGCGAGCGTCTGGATGCGCAATTCCCGGCCGTTTGGCTTTACGGCGCCGGACACGTGGGCCGGGCTGTGGCCGGGCTTTTGCTCGAGCTGCCCCTGCGCGTGACTTGGATCGATTCGCGTCCGCAGCTGAGAGACACTCCCGGCGTTCGTTATGAGCCGGATCCTGTTGCCAGCGTCGCAGAGGCTCCGAGCGGAACGTACTTCCTCGTCATGACGCACAGCCATCCTCTGGATTTCAGACTGTGTCATGAGGTGCTGAAACGCAACGATTTTGCCTGGCTGGGCCTGATCGGTTCGGCGAGCAAATCGGCGCGCTTTCGCTCGCATCTGCGGCGGGTGGGCGTGCACGACGACGCGGTCGCGCGGCTGGTGTGCCCCATCGGGATCGAGGGGATCCGGGGCAAATGGCCGGCCATCATTGCGGTGGCCGTGGCCGCACAAATCATGCGTGAGGTTTGTGCCGCGGCTGCGCCATCGTCCGCGCACGGGGCGTTTCGGCTCGACCCTTGTATCGGACATGACTGCCCCACGTGCGGACTCGGCAACGCAAAGGTGACTCCTTGACGAACTATCTTTTGCAGTGGTGCGGCCTGCTGGTCCTGTGGTTGCACATCATCGCGGGAATCGCCTGGATCGGCGCCTCCTTCTATTTCGTGTGGCTCGATGATCATCTGCAGCCCCCGAGCGGTCCCGAGCCCCTCGATCCGGGAGTCGCCGGCGAGGTGTGGGCCGTTCACGGGGGCGGATTTTATCGCTCGCGCAAGTACCGGGTGGCCCCGCCGACGTTGCCGCCGACACTGCATTGGTTCTACTGGGAAGCCTATACGACCTGGATCTCCGGTTTCTCGCTGCTGTGCCTGCTGTACTTCCGGGATGCGGCGGTCTATCTGATCGATCCGGCGGTCATGGCGCTGTCACGACCCGCGGCGATCGGCATCGCGCTCGGCGTCATCGTCGCGAACTGGATCGTCTACGATGGCCTGTGCCGCTCCCCGCTCGCAGACAAACCCAAATCCCTCGCCGTGACGATCGCGCTCATGAGCGTGCTGGACGCCTGGGGTCTGTGCCATCTCTTCAGCGGCCGGGGCGCGTTCATGATATTCGGCGCCTCGTTGGGCACCATCATGGTGGCGAACGTGCTGTTCGTGATCATCCCGGGGCAGCGCGAGCTGGTACGCGCCACGCGGGAGGGTCGTGCGGTCGATCCCCGGCCGGGGCTGAAGGGCAAGCAGCGGTCGGTCCACAACACCTATTTCACCCTCCCGGTCTTGTTCGTGATGATCAGCGGTCATTTCGCAATGACCTATGGCGCGCGCAACAACTGGCTGGTTCTGCTCGCGATGAGCTTTGCCGGTGCCTGCATCCGCGGCTGGTTCGTGGCGCGGCACAGGCCGGAGGGACGCCGCGGGTTGAAGCCCGCGCTGCCGGCGGCGCTCGCGGCAGTGACATTGATCTGCCTCATCGTGGCACTGGCGCCGAAGGACCGCTCGCTCACCGCGCAGGAAGCCACGGCGATTCCGGTCCTGACGGGCAGCAAGATCGAGGCGATCGTGCACGAACGCTGTGCGCCCTGTCACAGCGCAAGGCCCTCGCCGAAATTCGGCTTCGCTGCGGCGCCCGATGGGATCGTGTTCGACACCTTGAGCGAGTTCCGGGCGCGCCGGTCGCAAGTGCGGGAAATGCTCGCGACTCGAACCATGCCCCCGGGGGACGTCACCGGTCTGACGAATAAGGAGCGGGTCGAGATACTCACGTGGATCGCCAGGGGCGGGCGATCATGATTTCCCTGGCGGCCATCAACGGCATGTCGGCCACCGAATTCGTGGCGTTGTTCGGCGCGCTGTTCGAGCACTCCCCCTGGGTCGCCGAGCGCGCCGCGGCCAGCCGTCCGTTCGCATCGCGCGAGCAGGTGCTGCACGCCATGCTTGCGGTCGTCGAAGCCGCCTCTGTCGATGAGCAGATGGCGCTGATCCGCGCCCATCCCCATCTCGGGGCCCGCGGGCGCCAGAGCGCGGGGCTCTCGAATGCCTCCGCGCGCGAACAGAAGCGCGCCGGCCTCGATGCCTGCAGCGACGAGGAGTTCGCGGAGCTGCTGCGGCTCAATGCGGCGTACGTCAGCAAATTTGGCTTTCCATTCATTCTGGCGGTCCGGGGGCACGATCCTCGCTCCATACTCGCCAATTTCAAGAGCCGTCTGCACAATGACGCGGATCTCGAGCGCCGCACGGCGCTGACCCAGATTGGCCTCATCGCCGGGCATCGCCTGACTGAACTGTGGATCTAGCCGGGATCTGCTCCCAAGGCGTAGGCTATAGCGGCGCGCCGGGACAGATCCTGTCCGGTCTCCCGCGGCGGGCCGCGCGTTCACCGTCCGCAGGACGGCCGTTCCGCCCGCCTGCTCAGGATCTCCGCCCGGTGGCGCCCAGGGGGGGCCAACCGACTCGGTCTGCAACTTTCCCGCGCCTGCCGTGTTCTTGCCTCAAACGATGATCCACCCGTGCAACCGGCAAGCTCAAGGCCCGATTCTCGAGAGTTCGCAGCATTTATGCGCGCCTATCAGGATATGGTTTTCTCCACGGCATTCCGCCTGACGGGCAGTTCGGCGCAAGCCGAGGACATCAGCCAGGACGTGTTCCTGAAGGCCTACGAGAATTTCGAGCGCCTGCGCGACAGCCCGACCGCGGGCGGGTGGCTGAAGACCGTCGCGACGAACCTGACGCTGAATCACCTGACGCGCCACCGCAAGCGCTGGCGACTGTTCTCCGAGGTCTTCGCCGATGACGGGCGCGAAGCCGATCTGGAGAGTGCCACCGCGACCTTCACCGACGTGCTGCAGGAGATGGACGAGGCTCAACGGCATGCACTCATAACGCACGCCCTCAGTCAACTCCCCGACCATCAACGCGTGCCGCTTGCTCTGTTTCACTTCGAAGAGATGTCCTACCAGGATATCGCCGCCCGGCTCGGTCACTCGCTGGCCAAGATCAAGACCGACATCCTGCGTGGCCGCCTCGCCATGGCCAAGTCGCTGGCGCAAAGCGGCCTGGCGCCACGCCCAACGCAAAGTTGCAACCCCCCATGAATTCCCGTACACGCACGCTCGAAGAGCAGCTGGAACACCTGACGCACGCGACACTGCGGCAGCTCCCGCCGTGCCGCGCACCCGCCTCCCTCGAGGCCCGCGTGCTGAGGGAAATCGCGGCGCGCGCCGCTGAGCCGCGCCGGGCCGCCGGCATCCAACGGTGGCCGCTCGCGGCACGTCTGGCCCTCATGGTGGGCTGTGTTCTGTGCATTCCGCTCGCCTGGGTGCTGGCGCTGAGCCTGCGGATGCAGCTGACTTACACGCTGATGGCAACCGGCGTGATCCACGTTCTGCACGGCATGCGCGGCGTGGGCGGCGCGCTGCTGCTGCTCGCCGAGCTTGCCGCTCACCTGGCGCAGCGGGTTCCGGGAGTCTGGCTGTTCGGTGGGCTGTTGGCCACCGGCGCGCTGTATGCGGCCCTGGGCGCGCTCGGTTACCTCGCGCTCCGTTCGGCTGCGCCACATTCCAAGGTTCACTCGGTATGAAACAGATACTCCGTTGGGCTCTTACCGGCGCGCTGCTCGCCGGACTGTGCGCATGCATCGCACCTGCCGCCGCGCGCGCCGCCCGCCGCGTCGAGGTGGGCACCTCGGGCATCGACATCAGGGGCGGCGGCGATCATGTCGTGATCGGCAAAGGCGGGATCCGCATCACCGATCATTCCAAGTCCATCGTCATCGCGAAGCACCAGCCCCGCTGCCCGAGCGGTCAGGAAATCGTCGAGGTCAGTCACAGCGCGCGGCTGTCCGCGGGTCGGACAGCGTGCGACGTCGTGACGGTATTCGGCAACAGCTCGGTTCACGGCACCGTCACGGACTCGGTGGTCGCGGTCATGGGCAGCACTCGCGTCGACGGCAAAGTCGCCAACAGTGTGGTGACCATCTTCGGCAACGGCCGCATCAACGGCAGCATCGGCGGTAATGCCGTGACCATTTTCGGCAACCTGAAACTCGGTCCCAAGGCCATCGTGCAGGGGCAGGCCGTCAGCCTGTTCGGCTCCTTCGAGCGCAGTCCATCGGCGCTCGTCCAGGGGGGAACCGTCCGGCTCATGTCCAACATCTTCCATTTCACGGAAACGCTGCGGGGATGGGGCGAGCATTGCCTGCTCTTCGGCCGCCTGCTCGCGCCCCGGCTCGACGTTCTGTGGGCCTGGGGCGTGGCGCTCGGCATCCTGGCGATCTACCTGCTGTTGGCCGCGTTGTTCCGCGACGGCCTGCGCCACTGCGTCCGAACGTTGGAGGAGCACCCAGGTGCCTCGATCCTGACGGCGCTCGCCATGGTGCTGCTCACGCCGATTCTGCTGCTGGCCTTGATGGTCGCCCTGACGGTGACCGTGGTCGGGATCATATTCATTCCCCTGCTGTGGATCGGTCTGTGGTGCGCCGGGATATTCGGGCGCGTCATCGCGATCGCCTGGCTCGGCCGCCGGGTCCTGAGCGGGGCGCACCGCGGCGCCGACCAACCCGTCCTGCATGTGCTGGTCGGCGGCGTACTGGTATTGGTCCTGTACATGGTTCCGGTGGTCGGTTTCATCGTCTACGCGGTGATCGGCCTGATCGGCTTCGGCACGCTGACCTACACTCTGCTGCTCGAGTTGCGCTCCACGCGCGGCGCCCTGCCGCCGCAGCCGGCACAGTCCCCGAGCGCCGCGAGCGCCGCGCCGCCGGACCCCGCGGCGAGCGCGGCCGACGCGACGGGTGAGACCGGCCCGACCAGCGCCGGCCCCGCACCCGGCACGCCGCCGAGCGGCGCGGCCGCGGAGCCGACCCCGCTCGAATTGGCGGCGCTGCCGCGCGCGGGATTCTGGATCCGCATGGCGGCGCTGCTGATCGATCTGGTGCTGATCAGTGTCTGCCTGAACCTGATCGGCCATCACGGCAGCGACGGCACGCTGATCGCCCTGGCCGCCTACGGCGCGCTGATGTGGAAACTGCGCGGCACCACCGTCGGCGGCATCATTTGCCACTTGCGCGTGGCACGCATCGACGGCCAGCCACTCAGCTGGGAAACCGCGATCTTGCGCGCCCTGGGCTGCTTCCTGTCGCTGGTGGCCGCCGGACTCGGCTTTTTCTGGATCGCCTTCGACGCCGAGCGACAGGCATGGCACGACAAGATCGCCGGCACCGTGGTGGTGTCGGTTCCCAAGGTACGCGGTCTGGTGTGACATGAGCACGCAGCACGACCAACAGTCGGCGATCGAGGCATCGGTCGGCGCCGGCAGCGGCGGCGAAGCGTGGATCGATCTCGAGCGCGCGGCGCCCCAAGGTGTGACGGAGCGCGGCGTCGGGACGCGCAAAGCGTGGTGGCTTGCGGCCGGCGCGCTGCTTGTGCTCGCCGTGGCCGCCGTGGTGACGATGCGCGTGACGCGATCGTCCAAGGCACTCGTACCGCTCGCCGAGCAGCGCAACATCCCGCTGGTCTCGACGCTCGTCCCGGGTCTGCGGCCGGTGAGCACCGAGGTCATGGTGACCGGCTCGATCTCGGCCCGCCACGATCTGCCGATCGGCGACGGCGGTCAGGCCGGGCGCATCGTCGCGGTCTACGTGCAAGTCGGTGACATGGTCAGGCAGGGGCAGATCCTGGCCCGACTGGACGATTCGGTCCTGAAACCGCAAGTCGCGGAACTGGCCGCGGCGCTTGCCAAGGCACGGGCCCAAGCGGCGCTCGCGGCCGCGGAGTACCGCCGGGCGGTGGCAATCGGCCCGAACGGCGGGCTGTCGGCCCAAGATGTCGAGCAGCTTCAGGCCGTGGCGGCAATGGACGCCGCCAACACCAAGATGGTCGCGGCACAACTGCAGCAGAAGCGCGCCGAGCTCGCCCTGACCCGCATCGTCGCGCCGGTCGCGGGCACCGTGCTGACGCGCACCGCCGAGGTCGGCCAGGTGGCCAGCCCCGCAGGCCCGCCGCTGTTCACTCTCGAAGATCAGAATAGGGTCGAGCTCATCGGGCGGGTCGCCGAGCAGGATCTCGCCGCGCTGAAGGTCGGGCAACCGGCGAAGGTCTATCTGATCGGATATCCGCGGCCTTTCCCGGGCCACATCTGGCTGCTCGGCGCCACCGTCGACAGACAGACCCGGCTTGGCGAGGTGCGTATCGCCCTTGCGCCCAACCGGGCTCTGAGGCCCGGAGCGTTTGCCCACGCAGTGATCGACGAGAGTCACGCGGAGCGGCCGGTGGTGCCGCAGACGGCGGTCATGACCGACTCCAGAGGGTCGTTTGTGTTCATCGTCAACCGCCGGAACATCATCGTGCGCCGAGCGGTGCAGCTCGGCGGGGTGCTCGCCTCGGGCGTGGTGATCGCCAGGGGCCTGACCGGGCGGGAACGCGTGGTCACCCTGGCGGGCGGCTTCCTGCAAGGCGGTGAGAAAGTCCAGGTAGCGCCCGCCGCGCCGAGACGCTCATGAGGCGCCTGTCCGCATGGGCGATCCGGCATCCGCTGCCGCCGATCGTGCTGTTCGTCGTGCTGCTGTTCGTCGGCATCGTCTCCTTCCTGCGCCTGCCGGTGACACAGAACCCCCATATTTCCTTTCCCATCGTGTCGGTGGTGGTCAGCGAGCCAGGCGCGGCGCCGGAGGAAGTGCAGATCCAGATCGTGCGCCGGATCGAGGCGGCGGTGGCGGGGATCGGCAACATCCACCGCATTCTCTCCGACGCCTACCAGGGCGGCGAGGAAACCGACATCGAATTCCGGATCGGCACCCCGATCGACCGCGCCGTGACCGAAGTGCGCGACGCGGTCACCGAGGTGCAGCCGGATTTGCCCAACGACATCCTGCCGCCGGTGGTGCAGCAGGTCAAAGTCGACGGCGGACCCATCGTGTACTACGCCGTCAGCTCCACCGACATGAGCGACCGGGCGATTTCCTGGTTCATCGACAACACGATCACCAAGACGCTGCTCAGAGTGCCGGGGGTCGCGCAGGTCTCCCGCTACGGCGGCGTGAGCCGCGAGATCCGCGTCGAGCTGGATCCGGCACGGATGCAGGCCCTGGGCATCACCGCCTCGCAAGTCAACCGGCAGCTGGCCAATCTCAACGTCGACATGCCTGGTGGCCGGGCCGATCTCGGCGATGGCGAGCAGACCATCCGCGTCCTCGGCAACGCGCACTCCGCGTGGCAGCTCGCGCAGACGCAGATTGCCCTTCCCGGAGGTCGGTTCGCCAAGCTCGGCAGCATCGCCACGGTGCGCGACGCCGCCGCCGAAGTGCGCAGCATCGAGCTGTACAACGGACGTCCCGCCATCTCCTTCGGAGTGGCGCGCGCTCGCGACACTTCCGACGTCACGGTGCTGCAGGGCGTGCGGCGGGCCCTGGCCAAGATCCGCAAGGAATACCCCGACGTCAACATCAATCAGACATTCACGTCGGTCTCTTACACCACGCATCAGTACCACACCGCGCTCGAGGCACTCATCGAGGGTTCGATCCTCTCGGTGCTGGTGGTCTGGTTGTTCCTGCGCGACACGCGCGCGACGCTGATCTCCGCCCTGGCGATTCCGTTGTCGGCGATTCCCACGTTCGCGTTCATGGAGGCGATGGGTTTCACGCTCAATCAGGTCAGTCTGCTCGCGCTCTCGATGGTATCGGGTGTGCTCGTCGACGACGCCATCGTCGAGATCGAGAACATCGTGCGGCACAAGCGCATGGGCAAGAGCGCCTATCAGGCCGCGATCGATGCGGCCGACCAGATCGCGCTCGCGGTCGTCGCGACTTCCTGCACCATCATCGCGGTATTCGTGCCGGTGAGCTTCATGAGCGGCATCATCGGCCAGTACTTCAGGCAGTTCGGGCTGTCGGTGGCCGCCGCGGTATTCTTCTCGCTGCTGGTCGCCCGCCTGCTCACGCCGGTGATCGCCGCCTACACCCTCAAGTCGGAGCCGGAGCCCGAGCACCGCGACGGTCCGGTCATGGCATGGTATCTGCGCGTCCTGAATTGGTGCGTGCACCACCGCTGGAAGACCATCGGGCTCGGCGTACTGTTCTTCGTCGCCTCGATCTACGGGCTGGCGGTAATGCCCAAGACGTTCATCCAGCAGCCCGACACCAGCACCGCATCGCTCGAGATCGACTTGCCGCCGGGCGTGCAGCTCGCCGACACGAAACAGGTCGCCAACGCGGCCTACCGCATCCTCGCGCGGCAGAAGGACGTGAAGGCCATCGATGAGTCGGTCGGCGTCAACGGCAGCGTGCGCAAAGCCAATCTCGCCATCGTCCTGGTGCCCCCGAGCGAGCGCAAGCTGACGCAGGTCCAATGGCAGAACAGCATGCTCGGCAAGCTGCGCGCGATTCCCAATGTGCAGATGTACTTCCAGGACTTCAACGGCGACAGCAACGGGCATGACGTCACCATCGACCTGACCGGAGACGACTTGACGCTGCTCGAGCACACCGCCCGCCGGGTGATGCGGCAGATGACGGCGCTGCCCGCGCTGCGCGACGTCAGCTCCGAAGACGATCTGCCGCGTCCGGAAATCCGCATCCGGCCGCGATTCGATCTGGCCGCCCGGCTCGGCGTGACGGTCGCCGCCATCAGCCAGACGATCCGCATCGCCACGATCGGCGATCTGCTGCAGAACGATGCGAAGTTCACTCTTCCCGACCGCCAGGTACCCATCCTCGTCAACCTGAAGCGCTCGGCGCGCAGCAGCTTGACGGCGCTGGAGAATCTGCCCGTGCCGACCGCCGGCGGCGGCACCGTGCCGCTGAAGGCCGTTGCCGCCTTCAGCTTCGGCGAGGGCCCCACCCAGATCCACAGTCGCGACCAGCGCCTGCGCATCGCGATCAATGCCAATCTCAACAGCGGCGTACAGCTCGGCGAGGCAATGAAGCAGATCCACGCGCTGCCGGCGCTCGAGCACCTGCCGGCGGGCGTGCATCTGGCCGACACCGGCAATGCGCGCCTGATGTCGGAATTGTTCAGCGACTTTTTGATCGCGATGGGCACCGGGGTTCTGATGGTGTTCGCGGTGCTGGTGCTGTTGTTCGCCCGGGTGCTGCAGCCGATCACCATCCTCTCGGCGCTGCCGCTGTCCATCGGCGGGGCCGTGGGGGCGTTGTACCTCACAGGCGAGCCGCTGTCGCTCGGTGTGATGATCGGCTTTCTGATGCTCATGGGAATCGTGGCCAAGAATTCGATCTTGCTGGTCGACTTCGCGATCGAGGAGATGCGCGCCGGCAAGGATCGACTGGCCGCGCTGCTGGAAGCCGGACACAAACGCGCACGCCCGATCGTCATGACCACGGTGGCCATGGTCGCCGGCATGCTGCCGGTCGCGCTTGCGATCGGCGACCCGTTCCGCGCGCCGATGGCGATCGCGGTGATCGGCGGCCTGCTGGCCTCCACCGCCCTGACCCTCGTGGTCGTGCCGGCCGGGTTCACGGTGGTCGACGACGTCGAGCGCTGGCTCGGACCCAAAGTGGCAAGCCTGGTGATCGCCGAGCCGGGCGCGACGTACGCGGCATCGAGGCCCGCGCGTGAGCCGGGATGAGGGGTTGGGCCTCCGAAGTTCAACGTCGCAGCACGCGGAGGACCTTGATCATGATACGTAGACCGTTTGCCCTGATCTGGGCGGCGCTGCCGCTCATGGCGCTCGCCGCATGCGGCCACAACGATGTGACCGCCAGCCACGGGTCGATCTCGATCGCCTCCAACACAGTGCGCATCAGCGTGCGCGGCGCGCCGCGCGCCACCATCGACAGCGACGGGAATCTGCTGATCGGCCGGCGCGCCGTCGCGCTCAGCCCGGCCGAGCAGAGGCTCGCGCGGCGTTATTATCGGGATGTGCTGCACATCAGCGCCGCGGGCGAGACCACCGCAGAGGCGGGCGGCAAGCTGGGTGTTTCGGTCTTCGGCTCGCTCTTCTCCGCGCTGTGGCACGACAATTCGTCGATCATCAGACACACCGCCAAGCATGGCGCAGCCCGAGTGACTGCCGACGCTCGGCTGCTGTGCGCACACCTGGCGCGCCTCGAGACGCTGCAGAACACCCTCGCCGCGGATCAACCCGCGTTTGCGCCGTACCGCGTCGTCCGCCACAAGGATGTGACCGGCTGCCTGAGCGGGACGCGGCACCTCACGATGACGAATTGATCGGGTCGGTACCGCGCGGCACGCGGACCTCCAGGGCACTCGTGTTTCACACCGCAGCCCGGCCAGCGGTGCGAACGGCATTCATCTCGGGCGCCTGGAATTCAACGGTCCGCCGGCGCGTCGTGCCCTGACACCGCTCCCCCGGATCCGGACCTCAGCGCGCCGCTGCGCGGGCGGGGGAAGTTCGCGACCCCGCCATGAGCCGGTTACACTGTGCGCCGGATCATGAACCGTGAGCTTTGACGCGGCCGGTACCCCTTGGGGAACCCCCGGCGGCGCCGCCCGGTCAATCCGGCTCTCGGCAATACACTGGAGGCCATGCGCCATGATCGGCACCGGACCGCTCCCCCAATCCGCTCCCGCCCCGGAATCGACCCAACCGGGCGCAGCGGCGCTGAGCGCCTTCTCACGCCTGCGCGACTATCTGCGCAGCCAGATCCTCGGCCAGGAGGCGCTGGTGGAGCGGCTGCTGGTGGCCTTGCTCAGCGACGGGCACCTGCTGGTCGAAGGTCCCCCGGGTCTTGCCAAGACGCGCGCCGTCAAGGCACTGGCGCACGGCGTGGAGGCCGATTTCCAACGCGTTCAGTTCACGCCGGACCTGCTGCCGGCGGACCTGACGGGATCGGAGATCTACCGGCCGGAAGAGGCCGCCTTTCGCTTCCAACGGGGGCCGCTCTTTCACAACGTGATTCTCGCCGACGAAATCAATCGCGCGCCGGCGAAGGTGCAATCGGCGCTGCTCGAGGCCATGGCCGAGCGCCAGATCAGCGTCGGCGCGGCGACTTACCCGCTGCCGCCGCTGTTCATGGTGATGGCGACCCAGAACCCCATCGAGCAGGAGGGCACCTATCCACTGCCCGAGGCACAGCTCGACCGCTTCATGCTGCATGTGCGCATCGACTACCCCGACCGCGCCACGACGCTCAAGGTGATGGCGCTGGCGCGCAGCGAAGCGATCAGTCAGCGCGAGCTGCCGCCGCCAGCGCAACGGATGAGCCAGCAGACGGTCTTCGCGGCGCGACGCGCGGCGCTCGACCTGACGCTCGCCGATCCGGTCGCCGACTACATTGCCGCACTGGTCGATGCAACACGCCGCCCCGAGCCCTACAGCGCGCAGCTGCGCCAGTGGTTGCGCTGGGGCGCGAGCCCGCGTGCGGCGATCGCGATCGAGCGCGGCGCGCGCGCGCGCGCGTGGCTCGATGGACGCGATTTCGTCACGCCCGAGGATGTACAGGCTATCGCTCCGGACGCGCTGCGTCATCGACTGCTCATCGACTACACCGCGCAGGCGCAGGGCGTCACCGCCGAAGCCTGCGTCAACGAGCTGCTGGGCCGAGTGCCGGCTCCGTGAGGCGATGACGACCCCCACCCTGGCGGACTTGTTGACGCTACGCGGCGCGGCGCACGGCCTGACCCTGCGGGGACGCCGGCAGGCACGGGCTGCGCTGATCGGCGTGCACTCCAGCGCACAGCGCGGCCGAGGCTTGGAGTTCCAGGAGGTCCGTCCCTACACCGCCGGGGATGATCCACGCAGTATCGACTGGCGGGTCACCGCGCGGCGAGGCCGGCCGCATACCAGGCTTTATCGCGAGGAACGCGAACGGCCCGTGTGGCTGCTGGTCGACCTGCAACCGGGCACATTCTTCGGCAGCCGCCGGCAACTGAAGTCGACGCTCATCGTGCGGACCGCGGCGCTGCTCGCCTGGGTTGCCGCGCTCGGCGGCGACCGGATCGGCGCGGTGATCGTCGGCGGCGCCGGTGTACGCGTGCTGCCGGCGCGCGGGCGGCTCGAGGGCGTGCTGCCGCTGCTCCAGGCGGTGCTGCAAGCGCAGCCGGCGGCGCCGGCCCCGCCGGCCCCGCAGTTGCTCGGCGAGGCGGTGCGCGCGCTGGGCGCGGTGCTTCGTCCCGGCAGTCAGGTGCTCGCGGTCAGCGATTTCTGCGGTGCCGGCGGTCCCGATGAGGATCACTGGATACCGATTGCGCGCCACAACGACGTCAGGCTCTACTGGATCACCGACCCGCTCGAGTCCAACGGCCTGCCTCCGGGACGCTTCCGGGCGGGACTGCCCGGCCGCGTGCTGGTGCTCGACGGACAGCGTGTGCGCGATGCCTGGCGCACCGCGTGGCAGAGGCGCGAGCAGCACGTCACCGAGCTCTCGCGGCGCCTGGCCGCGCCGGTCGTGCGGCTCGACACCTCAGAGAGCGTCGAAACCGTCCTGCGCCCCGTGTTGTTGCGAGGCTTGCCGGCGGCATGAATCCCAATTGGCTCAGCGAGCTTGCGCCGCCGCGCGCGCCGCCGCCGCCGGGCTGGTGGCCGCCGGCTCCGGGCTGGTGGATACTGGCGGCACTGGCGGTCGCGCTTGCCGGCGGGGCGCTGTGGCGGTGGCGCAGTCCGCGGCGCAGGTTGTGCCGTGTGGCGCTGCGCGAGCTGCGGCGCATCGGCTCGGCCGATGCGGATCTGCGGCACAGCGCCAGGGCCATCGAGAATTTGCTGCGACGCTATGCGATAGCCGTGTTCGGCCGCGAGCGGGTCGCCCGCCTTACCGGTGAGGCGTGGCTTGCATTTCTGGCCGCCGAAGGCGGCGCGCCGCTCGCCGGCGAGCAGGGCCGGCGTCTGCTCAGCACGGCGTTCGGCGGCAAAGCCTATGACGAGCTCCCAAGCTGGCTGGCGGGCGCCGACGCCTTCGTGCGCTGCGCGGGGGCCGCCGCCCGGACTAGGCGCAAGAGGCAGCGCTCCGCGGCGGGGTGCAGTGCACAGGGAGGGCGGCCCTAGTGTTTCACTTCGCATGGCCGTGGATGGCGCTGCTCGCGCCGCTCCCCTGGCTGCTGCGCCGCATCCTCCCGAGGAGCGAGCCGCGCGGCGCGGCGCTGTACCTGCCGATGGCCATCGAGGTGGCCGGCGCGGGCACCGGCACACCGCGGACCTCGCGCGCCGATGGCGCGCTGCTTTCGGTCATCTGGGCACTGTTGGTGCTCGCGGCCATGCGGCCGCAGTGGTTGGGCGCACCCATACCGATTCACACCGAAGGCCGTCAGATCATTCTGGCCATCGACTGCTCGGGCTCCATGGCCACCCAGGACATGGGCGGACACGAGTCGCGCCTGCAGGTCGTGCAGCAGGTCGCCGGGCGGTTCATCGATCACAGCCAGGGGGATCAAATCGGGCTCATCCTCTTCGGCACCCGTCCCTACCTGCAGGCCCCGCTGACGACGGATCTGCGCACGGTGCACCGCTTCCTCGATGAGGCGATGGTCGGCGTTGCCGGGCCCGAGACCGCGATCGGGGATGCCATCGGTCTGGCGATCAAGACTTTGCGGCAGGTCGACCACGGCATGCACACCCCGCACCAACCCGTCATGATCCTGCTCACCGACGGCGGTAACAACACCGGAGTCATGCCGCCGATCGAGGCGGCGCATCTGGCGGCGCAGACCGGCCTGCGCATCGACACGATCGGGGTCGGCGCGGCGGTCCACCGCACGTTGTTCGGTTTCAGCGGCAACACCGCTCTGAACACGAAGCTGCTGAAGAGGATCGCCCGCATAACCGGCGGGCGGTATTTCCGCGCCACCAACCGCGGTGCGCTGCGCGCGGTGTACCGGCAAATCGACCGGCTCGACCCGGTCGCCGCCAATCGGCAATGGCTGCGCCCGGCGACCGAATGGTTCGCGCTGCCGCTGGCGCTGGCTCTGCTGCTGAGCGTGCCGGCCGCGTGGCGCATGACGGAGCGAGTCTGACGTCATGCCCCGTGGCCTGCACGTGCTGCATCCGTTGTACCTGCTGGCGCTGTTGCCTCTGTGGGCGCTCGGGCTGTGGCTGGCTCGCCGCCGTGCGCGCGACGGCGCCTGGCTGCGCCACATTGATGCGGAGCTCCTGGCGCGGTTGCGCTTGCACGACAATGGCGGCGGCCGCTCGCCGTGGCCGTGGGTGGTCGCGCTCTGGACAGTCTCGGTAGTGGCGCTCGCCGGACCGAGCTGGCAGCGGCAGGTCACGCCGGCTTATCGGCTGCCCGCGGCCTGGGTGATTGCCCTGCAGCTGTCGCCCTCGATGGAGGCCCGCGACATCGTACCGACCCGCATCGCGCGGGCCCGCTTTGCCATCGACAGTCTGCTCTCCGCGGCGCACGATGCCCGGGTCGGACTGGTCGCCTTCGCCGGTGATGCCTATACGGTGGCGCCGCTGACCGACGACGTCGACACGGTGCGCAACCTCAGTCGCGTGCTCTCCCCGGATCTGATGCCGGAGCACGGCGCCCGCCTCGCCCCGGCGCTTGAGAAGGCCGCGCGACTGCTCGACACGTGGGAAGGTCACGACCGACAGATCGTCGTGCTGATGGATGGCGTGACTGACCCGGCGCGCGCGATGATGACCGCCGCGCGGCTGCACCGTGCGGGCATCGACGTGAATGTGGTCGGCGTCGCAACCCCAGAGGGAGCGCCCGCACCCAGCGGCAATGGCGGATTCGAGCGCGGCCCGGACGGCAAGATCATCATGACGCGACTGCATCCGGCGCTCCTGCGGCGCATCGCCGCGGCGGGCGGCGGCGAGTTCGTGACGGTGAATCAATTGCCGCTGCTGATCGACGCACTGCATGCGGCGGGACTGAGCAGCTTCGGGCAGGCACGGCGCGCCCCGCACGTGCGCCTGGCAAGCTGGCTGAACGACGGTGTCTGGCTGCTGCCGCTGATTCTGCTGCTCGGCGCGCTTGCGGGGCGACGGGGGTGGACCTGACGATGCGCGCAACGATTTTGCTCCTCCTGGGGTTTCTGGTCTGCACACCGGCCTTCGCGGGCGTGTGGAGCAGTCTGTGGCGAACCCCCGATCAGCGGGGCGAGGCGCTGCTTGCCGCCGGTCAGCCGGCCAAGGCGGCCCGGCGCTTCTCCAATCCGCGGCTGAAGGCATACGCGGACCTGCGCGCCGGACGCTATGGCGCGGCGGCGCGCCTGCTCGCGCCGCTGACGGATCCGACTTCCGAATACAACCGCGGCAATGCGTTGGTGCACTTGGGTCATCTGCATCAGGCCCTCGCGGCCTACGATGCGGCCTTGAAGCAGGCACCGCACGACGCTGACATCCGGCACAACCGCGACTTGGTCGAGCGCATGCTGGCGCAGCAGCCGCCGCGCTCACGCAACTCCGGGCACGGCGGCGCCCAGCGCCACGCCTCGGGCAAGTCCCAGGGTAGACCGGGGCATGGCTCGCCGCGCAACGCTGCTCGCGGCGCGAGCCAGGCACGGCGCTCGGCCCTGTCCGGCGCAAATGGCCGTGGCTCGAGCCGGCCGGGCCGCAGCGGCGGCCGGCGGACCGCCGCAGGCAAGCCAGGATCCCGCGCTGCGCACGGCGCGGCCGGTGAGCATCGAGCGCAGACGCCTCGCGCGCGCGATCAGTCGGGCGAGCGCGCGGGGACGCGGGGGCGCAGTCCCGGTCAGGCACGCCGTGAGGCGGCGCTCGCAGCCGCGCGGGCCCGTTCAAAGGCGGCGCACGGTTCCCGCCAGCCCGTGCGCGCCGGCCGGGCAAATGGATCGCATCACGCCGCGCACCGCCTCGTGGCCCGCGCAAGCGGGCTGCCGCCGAAACCCGTGAGCGAGAAAACCCTGGCGCTGCAGCAGTGGCTGCGGCAACTGCCGAACAACCCGGCCGGACTGCTGCGCCGCGAGTTTCTGATCAAATACACGCTGCGCCACCGCGGGATGGAGCCGTGAAGGGGCCGGTTGCCGGTGCGATGCTGGCCCTGTGCCTGGGGGTGCTCGCCGCGCCGGCTCGAGCGGCGGTCACGGCCCGGCTCAGCAGCTCGCAGGTCGCGCCGGGCAGTACCGTTCAGTTGACACTGCGATACGACGGTCTGACCACCAGCGAACCGGATCTGGCGCCGCTGCGCCGGAATTTTGCCATCCTGGGCACCAGTTCCAGCACCAGCGTCCAGATCGGCACCGGCGGCACCATGGACAGTACCGAGGTCGACCTGACATTGGCGCCGAAGCACGCGGGCCGCTTGACGATCCCGCCGCTCGCCTGGGATGGGCAGCACAGTCCCACACTGACGCTCACCGTATCCGGCTCGAGCTCGGCGGCGGCGCCGCAGGCCGGCACGGCCGCGCCTCCCGCAATCTTCATCGTCAGTCACGTCACGCCCGCACATCCGTATGTGCAGTCAGAGGCGCGGCTGACCGTTCAAATCTTCACCGACGAGCAGCTTTATCACGGCACCCTTGATTTCTCGGGCCATGGGGCGGCCCTGGTGAAGCAGATCGGCACGGATCACTACGCGAGCACGATGCGCGGCGGGCGGCCCTATCAAGTCATCACGCGTCGCTACGCATTGTTTCCGCTGCGCAGCGGCACGCTGCGTCTGGCCGGCCCGGTGCTCGACGGTCAGGTCGCCGTGACGCAGAACACCTCACCCTGGAGCAGCAGCTTCGGCAGCTTCTTCGGCCAACTGGTCCAGAGCACCCGGCCGATCGAGGTCCGCGGTGATCCGATCGTGCTGTCGGTACGGCCGCGACCGCCAGGCCAGAGGAGCGGTGACTGGCTGCCGGCCCGGCAGGTCACACTGTCTGCACAGTGGAACCCCGCCACCCTGCGCGCGCAAGCCGGCAATCCACTCACCGTCACGCTCCATCTGCAGGCCACCGGGTTGACGGCCGGGCAGTTGCCCAACCTCGCGCACCTGATCAGGCCACCGGCCGGGCTCTCGGCCTACCCCGACCAGCCCCGGCTCCGTAACACGATGCAGGGCGAGGAGATGGTCGGCCAGCGTGATCAGACCCTTGCGTTCATTGCCAACCGGGCGGGCCAGTACACGCTGCCGCCGATCACGATCCATTGGTGGGACACGCGCACGAACCAGGCCCGCACCGCGAGCATTCCGGGGCGGATCCTGACGGTCCTTGCCGCTCCCGGCGGCACTGCAGCGGCCGCCTCGCCGCTCGGCAGGGTGTTTGCGCCCGCCACACCCGACGAATCATCTCATCCGGCGGCGCGCGCCGCCCGCGCCGCGCCCCGCAATGCGAGCGCCAGCGCGGCGCTCAGGCGCTGGCAATGGGTGAGCGCGGGGCTGGCCGCGCTGTGGCTGGCGACGATCGGCGCATGGCTCGCAACGGGTTGGGTCCGGCGCCGCCGCCGCGCCGCGCCAGCCCCTCTCGAGCGCGCCGTCCGACTCGATCCGGCGCGCGAGCGCGCGGCATTTCGCGCCGCCTGCGCCCGCAACGACCCCGTGGCGGCCCGGCACCATCTGCTGCTTTGGGCATCGAGCGCGTGGAACGTCCCGCAGACCAGACTCAGCACGATCGCCCGCGCGATCAGCCGACCGGAACTCACCGAGCGGCTGCGCGAGCTCGAGCGCGCGTGCTTCGGCGGCGGGAGCTGGACGGGCGAGCCGCTGGCGCAGGAGCTTACCGAGCTCGCGCCGCGCTCGCCGCCCGGGCATCCGCCCGATGAGCCGCTGCCTCCCCTGTACTCTTAGCGCGGCATCGGGTTGGATGAGCCCTAGACCAACCCGTAGCGCGCCCGGTAAGCCTCGAGCGCCGCGAGTTGCCCGGCCGTGATGCCGTGTGCATCGGGACGCGCAAATGCCTCGATCAGCTCCGCCAGCGTGAGCACGCTCAGGCACTTCACGCCGTGCTCCTGCTCGATCTCCTGGGTCGCGCTCAGCGCGCCCAGTCCGCGCTCCTGCCGGTCCAGGGCGAATATGCAGCCGACCGGGCGGGCACCGGCGGCGCGGATCAACTCCAGGGACTCGCGGACCGCGGTGCCCGCGGTCAGCACGTCATCCACGATCAGCACCCGTCCCTGCAGGGGGGCGCCGATCACCCGGCCGCCTTCACCGTGGTCCTTGGCTTCCTTGCGGTTGAACGCATACGGCACACTGCGGCCATGATGCTCGAACAGTGCGGCGGCTGTCGCAGCCGCGAGCGCGATGCCCTTGTAGGCTGGCCCGAACAGCATGTCGAACGGGAGACGAGCCTGGCTGATCGCCGCTGCGTAACAGCGCCCGAGCACGGCAATTGCCTCGCCGTCGCTGAACAGGCCGGCATTGAAGAAATACGGGCTCTCCCGCCCGGATTTGAGCCTGAACGAGCCGAAGCACAGCGCCTGGCGCGACAGGGCGAGTTCGATGAATCTGAGCTGATGATCTTGCATAGCGAATATCATTGCCTGATGCGCACCCACCTCGTCAACCGCCGCGGCACGGATCAGAGGCTGTGAGCCCGCCGAATGCGCCGGCCCGGCCCACCGGGGCACTCGGACGCTGGTGGAGCGCGCTCGCGATCTACCGGCAGCGCAGCGTGATCACGATGCTGTTCCTCGGTTTCTCGAGCGGATTGCCGTTGTTGCTGGTGTTCTCGACGCTGTCGATGTGGCTGCGCCAGTCGGGGATCGAGCTGTCGACGATCGGCATGATTTCGTGGGTGGGCTTCGCGTATTCGTTCGAATTCATATTCTCGCCGTTCGTCGACCGATGGGAGTTGCCGCTGCTGCACCGGCTGCTGGGCCGGCGGCGCTCGTGGATGCTGTTGGCGCAGATCGGCATCGCGATCGGCCTGGCACGGCTCGCCACGGCCGATCCGACCACCAGCATTGCCTCGATGGCGGTCGCGGCTTTGTTCGTGGCCTGCTGCTCGGCGACGCAGGACGTCGCCATGAACGCCTGGCGCATCGAATCGGCCCCGGGGCAGATGCAAGGCCCCATGGTGGGGGCATACGAAGTCGGTTACAACGTCGGGATGATCGCGGCGGCCGCCGGCGCCCTCTCGGTCGCCTCCGGCTTCGGCTGGCATGTCAGTTACGGCGTCATGGCGGCCCTGATGAGCGTCGGCATCGCCACCACCTTGTTGGCCAAGGAGCCTCGGGCCGTCGTGACCCGCGAGGAGCAGCAGCGCGAGGCGCGCGTCATCGAGTGGCTGGAACGCCGTGCTCACTGGCCCGGCTCGCTGCGCAAGATCGGCGAGTGGTTCATCGGCGCGGTCATCTGTCCGCTGACCGACTTCTTCGGCCGATACGGCCTGCGCTTCGCGCTGCCCTGCGTGGCGTTCATCGGATTGTACGAGATGAACGAATTCATCATGGGCGCGATGACCGGACCGTTCTACATTGCCCATCACTACACCCTCGATCAGATCGCGCTGGTGGTGAAGGTGTACGGATTTTCCCTGTCGATCGCCGGCGTATTCATTGCCGGCGCGCTGGTGGCGCGCATCGGCCTGGCACGCTCGCTGCTGATCGGCGGCGCGCTGGCGGTGGTCTCGAATCTGAGCTATTCGTTGCTCGCCACGACCCACACGCCGACGCTGCTCGGACTCGGTTTCGCCAACGGCCTGGACAACCTCGCGCGCTCGGTCGAAGGTGTGGCGCTGATCGCGTTCATGTCCAACCTCACCAGCTCGAAATACACCGCCACCCAGTACGCGTTGTTCGCCTCGCTCTACGCCCTGCCCGGCAAGATCTCCGAGGGCGTTTCCGGATTCGTGGTCCAGCGGATCGGCTACCCGCACTTCTTCCTGCTCACCGCGGGTCTCGGCATCCCGGGATTGCTCTTGCTCGCGTGGCTCTGGCACAGCGTCCCGCGAGCAAACGCAGCACAGGCGCGCGCGGATCGCGGCACACCGGAACGCTGCGATGCCGCCGAGTGAAATCGATCTGACGCGCGTCGTCTGTCGCCTCGCGCAGCTCCAGGAGCACGGCGCGCGGGGATTCACCATCGGCGGCGGTGACTGGCCATTGCGCGGGTTCGTGGTCGAATACGGCGGCGGCGTGCGCGGCTACGTGAATCACTGCCCGCACGCGGGCCATCCGCTCGATCTGCTCCCACATCGGTTCCTGACACCCGACCGGACGCTCATCGTGTGCGCCTCGCACGGCGCGCTGTTCGAGCGAGACCGCGGGGAGTGTGTCGCGGGGCCCTGCGCGGGCCAATCACTCCGAGCAATTCCGTTGCAGATCGTGGACGGCCTGGTGCTCCTGGCGCCCGAAGCGGACATCGCGGCGCTCGCAGCCACGAGCCCGTAAGGCCTACTCGAACAGATCGAGTCCCTCGAGCCGGTTCGCGCGCAGCGCCGTATCGTCGCCGGGGGATTCGCCCCCTTGGGCCTGATCCTCCTCGTCAACCTCCACATCGACCGAGCCACTCCAGTCCTCCGGCGGCTCGGCGGCTTCGATCAGGCCCTCGTCCCATTGAGCCTCCCAGTCCTCGCGATCGATCTCCCCGACCGTGCCGTCGAAGAACTGGATGTCGACGGTGGCATCGGAGTCGTCGATCGCGACGACTTCGAAGAGATCACCGCCGCTCGAGCGGTACCAGTCGCCAATTCTCGGTTGCGATGCGACCATGGCCTGACCTCACCGGCGCGCCGCCCCCCTGGCGCCCCGGAACGACGGGCCCCGGATGGGACCGTTGAGCCCGCCGGAACGGACGCGGAGCTGTTATCCTGCGCTCGCCCGGCGAGGGGCGGACGTTCATGGTGCACCTCGCGCGCGCGCCTTTCAAGAACGGATGAAGAAACCGCGGTTCCGCCTGCCCCGATGATCGAACAGCCACTGAAATTCTTCGTGGTCTTTTTCGCGGTCGTGGAACCGATCTCGCTGCTGCCGATCTTCAGCGGGCTCACCCAGGGCGCGACCCACGAGTACCGGCACCGGATGGCGGTAAAGGCGACTGTGGTCGCCGCACTGATCCTGGCGTTCTTTGCCCTCGTCGGCGCGCCCTTCCTGGCCGTGATGGGCATCAGTATCGGGGCATTTCGCATCTTCGGCGGCATACTCCTGTTCCTGCTGGCCCTGGAGATGGTATTCGCGCGCGAATCGGGCAGCCGGACCAGCAGTGACGAGCAGGCCGAGAGCCAGCGGCGCGCCGACATCTCGGTGGTTCCGCTCGCTTTTCCCTTCATTTCCGGCCCGGGCGCGCTCGCCACGGTACTGCTGTGGTTCGGGCCGGTGCATCTGCTGCGCCAACCGCTGCTTTTCCTCAGTCTGTTCGCAGCGGTAATCGTGGTGCTGACCATATCCCTGATCATCATGTGGCTCGCCGACCCGCTGATGCGCATCATCGGGGTAACCGGGGTAAACGTGGCCGGGCGTCTCTTTGGCGTCGTGCTCGGCGCCCTGGCGGTTCAATTCGTGGTGGACGGGCTGCGGTCCGCTTTCCTGCATGGGTAGGCCGCGCAGCGGCGCACGCCCGCACAGGGACGCGCTTCGGCTCACGCCCGAGCATGGAATCGCTCGCCCGGTACGCCCTAGATCCGTGTAAAGGCCAGATCCCATACCCGGTGTCCCAGGCGCTCTGCCCGGCGCTCGAAGCGGGTCTGGGGACGCCCGGGGGGGCGGGGCACGAAGCCGCCCTGCGGTGCCAGATTGCGCAGGCGCGGCTCCGCGGTCAGCACCGCGAGCATCTGCTCGGCATACGGGCCCCAGTCCGTGGCCAGATGCAGGGTAGCCCCGCGGCGCAAATGAGCCGTAAGGGCGCTCACGAACGGTCCTTGAATCAACCGTCGCTTGTGATGGCGCTTCTTCGGCCAGGGATCCGGAAAGAGCACCAGGACCTCGTCCAGGCAGGCCGGCGGCAGGTGCTGCTCGAGAACCTCGACGGTATCGCGACAGATCACCCGCACGTTTTTCAGATCGAGCGCCGCCAGAGCGAGGAGCAGCCGGCCAACTCCGGGCCGATGCACCTCGATGCCGAGATAATCACGCTCGGGATGAAGGGCCGCGAGCGCAAGCAGATTCTCGCCATTGCCGAAGCCGATCTCGACGCTGCGCGGGGCGCTGCGTCCGAAGAGCGCATCGAGGTCCAGCATCCCGGCCGGCTCGATGCCGTAGCTCGGCCAAAGGCTCAGGAGCGCTCGCTCCTGAGCGGTGGTGATGCGC
This sequence comes from Pseudomonadota bacterium, assembly GCA_021798335.1. Lineage (GTDB taxonomy): Bacteria > Pseudomonadota > Gammaproteobacteria > Steroidobacterales > Steroidobacteraceae > 13-2-20CM-66-19. Next base: position 65,681 of record JAJZMI010000052.1, read on the forward strand.
CCGGCGCGCGTGACGAAGGAGCGGACCGCCCGGGGATGCTCGCCCGCGACCGCGGGCTGCGGCCCTAGCTGACGGTGGGTAGACCGAGGGCCTTCCATGCGGCGATGCCTCCGGCCATGTGTGCGGCCGGCTGGCCGCTCGCCTTGCGCAAGCGCGCAGCGGTCAGGGATCTGCCGCCCGCCGCGCAGTGAAACACCACCGCCCGCGGTCCGTCGAGCGGCAAATGTGCGGCGTCGAACGTCGAGAGTGGATATAACAGCGCGCCGGGAATGCGTTCGGCACCGTACTCGTCCGGCTCGCGCACGTCGATCAACAGGATCCGGCCCTCTTCGAGCAGGCTCTGCACTTCCTCGGGACCGTACTCGACGACCCCGTCTGTGGTGACTCGGTTCATACGAGGGATTTTAGCCGGTCCGCGCGTCCGGGTCTCGGCCAATCGGCACCGGGAGGCGCTCGTGCACGAGCCGAGCCGCGAGCGTGTAATCGATGTCGCCATCGGCGGCACGGGCACGGTCCAACTGCTCGATGATCGCCGCCTGGATTGCGCCGCGGCGCCGCGCCTCACGATAGGAGATCTCCGGATGGAACATCACCATCGAGTAGCGCGGGATGAACCGCTCGGGAAAGTGTCGCTCGAGCTCGAACCCCAGACGCTGCCAACGTTGAAAATCCGCTTCCCGGACGCTGGCGCGCATCTCTGCGTAGTTCTCGAGCGCCATGCGCGCGATCGCCGCCGTGCTCGGCCGGCGCAAGCGCTCGAATTCGGCATACACCGCCGCCCATCCCCCGCCGCGCTCGAGGAGTTCATCGAGCACGGCGCAGTCCTCGAACGCGGCATTCATGCCCTGGCCATGGAACGGGACGATGGCGTGGGCCGCATCGCCGAGCAGCAAGGCGCGGCCTTCGAGATGCCAGCCGCGCACGTACACGGTGCCGAGCTGTCCTTGCGGGTTGTGGCGCAACTCCTCGATCAACGCCGCGTGATACGGCTGCAAGTCGGGAAACTGCGCGCCGAAGAACGCCCGCAGCGCCGCCTCATCGGTCAGTGCCGCGAAGCTCGGTTCGCCGGTACGCGGCAGAAACAGCGTCACAGTGAACGTGCCGTCGGGATTCGGCAAGGCGATCAGCATGAATCCGCCGCGCGGCCAGACATGCAGCACATCGGGCTCGAGCGCATGAGTTGCGCCGAGGGCCGGCAGGGTCATCTCTTTGTAGTCGTGATCGAGCGGCGCGACGCGCACCGTGCACGCGCCGGCAGCCGCCAGACTCGCGCGCACCGCCGAGCCCGCACCGTCGGCCGCGATGATCGTCTCGCAGTCGAGTTCCAATGTCCGGCCGGAACGCGCCTCGATGCACCGAAGCGCGCGGGACTCGGGCTCGAGGCCGAGGCAGCGATGCTCGAAGCGCAGCATCACGCCGGCGCGCTCGGCCGCGCTCACGAGCACGCGGTTGAGCGCTGCGCGCCCGACGGAATAGTTGATCTCCCCGGGTCGCTGGCCATACGGGTGCACATCGCCGGGTCCGGACAGTGGATGGACCCTCCGAGCGCGCATCGGCATCAACAGCGGCTCCACATCGGCGAACACCCCGGCGCGCTCGAGCGGCCGGATACCGCGCGCGCAAAGGGCGAGGTTGATCGAACGGCCGGTCTGCGCACTGCCGCTTCGGGGGTCCGCGCGGCGCTCGAGCAGCGTCACCGCGAACCCCCGCCGCGCCAGCAGCAGCGCCATCAGCGGTCCCCCGAGGCCGGCGCCGACGACCACGATGTGACGCTTGCGCGACATGCTCAGGCCGCACGCAGCGCCGTCTCGAGGCACTCGACGAAGTCGAAGACGTCCACAAAGCCGTTGTAAAGGGGTGCGGCCGCGGCGCGGATCACATTCGGCGCCCTCCAATCGCACACCACGCCGTGAGCGCGTATCCACTCGAAGACCCGGCGTGCCCGAACCGGGTCGCCACTGACCCGCAGCGAGAGCTGCGCGCCGCGCGCGGCCTGCTCTCGCGGCGTGATGAGGCGCACCTCGGGCGTGCGCTGCGCGCTGAGCTGCTCGAAAAACGTGCTGAGCGCCACGGACTTCGCGCGCAACCGCTGCGTGCCGGCCTCCCGGAACAGCGCCAGGGAAGCCACGAGCGGCGCGGCGGCGAACACTGACTGATTGCTCAGCTGAAAGCCGGCCGCGCCGGCGGCGGCGCGAAAGTCGTGCGGCATGTCGAAGCGGGTCGCCGGATCATGTCCCCACCAGCCGATGAGCCGCGGCCGCGCCGCCTCGAAATGCCGGGAGTGGACGAAACAACCGCCGATCGCGCCGGGTCCGGCGTTCAGGTACTTGTAGCTACACCAGACGGCAAAATCGGCCGCGGTGTCCCGCAGCGGGAACGGCATGTTGCCGACCGAGTGGGCCAAATCGAAGCCGACGAGCGCGCCGGCTCCCTGCGCGGCGCGCGCGACGCGTGCTAGGTCGAACGCCTGTCCCGTCAGGTACTGCACTCCGGGCCACAGAACCAGCGCGATCTGCTCGCCGCAGCGCCCGAGAGTCGCTTCCAGGTCCTCCTCGCGAATCAATTCCTCCCCGGCCCGTGGGGCAAGCTCGAGCACGTCCTCCCGCGGATCGCATCCGTGCCACTGCACCTGTGACTTCACCGCGTAACGGTCCGAGGGGAAAGCGCCGGCCTCGATCAGAATGCGGCGCCGCGCACCCGCCGGCCGATAGAAACTGGCGAGCATCAATTGCAGGTTGACCGTGAGCGAATTCATCACCACGACCTCGTCGGTCCGGCAGCCGAGCAGGTCTGCCATCGGCATCGCGAGCGCGTCGTGATAGCCGATCCACGGGCGCCGCGCGCCTTCGTGACCGAGCACGCCGAGACGCTCCCAATCTTCGAGGTCCTCGGCCAGAGTCTCGCGCGCAGCGAGCGGCATCAATCCCAACGAGTGCCCACAGAGGTACGTGCGGCGTCCGTATTGCGCGCCGCGCGGCATGGCAAAGCGCTCTCGAAGCGGCGCCAAGGGGTCCGCAGCATCTCTTTCGAGGGCGCTCTCGCGCGTCAGCGCCATGTCTCAGTCACCAGACTCACCCCTTCGGCTGGGTTCTAGAGAGGCACCTCGGCCACGGGCTCGGCATCGGCCGCAGCGGCGGCGCGACGGCCGTGGTGAGCCGGTGGCGGCCGCAACAAGAGCAGCAGCGGCGAGATCACAATGACGAATATCATCAGCGCCCGGAATACATCGTCGAACGACATCATCATCGCCTGACGGTGCATCCACGCATAGATTTGACCCACGGCCATGTGCGAGGCGGCTGCGGGCGTAGCGCCGCGACTCAAAAACAGCCGGGTGAGTACGTGCACGGCGTGCTCGTACGGCGCATTGAGCGGCTGCAGGCTGCTCACCAGCCGCTCCTGATGAAACTGCTCGCGGCGCGCGAGCAAGGCCTGCACCATGGCGATGCCGACGCTACCGCCGACGTTTCGTCCGACGGCAATCATGGCGGCGGCGTTGCCTGTGCGGTTTGCAGGCACACCGACATAAGCGGCCGTCATCAATGGCACAAACAGGAACGGGATTCCCGCGGACTGCCAGGCGCGCGCGTACGCCACCTGCCCGAACGTCACGGTGACGGCGAAGTGCGACATCAGCCACAGGGAGAAGCAGATCACCGCGAACGCCATCCACATCATGTTGCGCGGCCGGGTACGGCCACTCAGCATGCCGGCGAGCGGCATGCTGACCATCGTGATCATGCCGCCCAGGGTGAGTGCCAGGCCCGCGTGCTCGGCCGTGTAGCCCATGACTTGCTGCAGGAACTGCGGCAGGAACTGTGTGGTGCCGAACAGGATGACGCCAATCACCATGATGATCAGCACACCCACCGCGAAATTGCGGTTCTTGAACAGGCGCATCTCGAGCAAGGGCTCGCGCGCAAACAGCTCCCATACCACGAACCCGACGATGCACACTCCCGAGACGATGGCCGCCGTGCGTATCAGCGGACTGGCGAACCAATCGTCGACCACGCCGCGGTCGGTCATCACCTCCAGAGCAGCCAGGCCGAGCGCGATGAGCGTCGCGCCCAGCACATCGAAACGGATACCCTGCTTCCAGCGCGTCTTGCATTCCTCGACCAACAGCGGCGGCTCGTCGACGTAGCGCTGCACCAGTGACAGCGACAGGAACCCGATCGGCACGTTGATGAAGAATATCCAGTGCCACGAGAAATGATCGGTGATATAGCCGCCGATCAGCGGTCCGAGCATCGGCGCCAGGATGACGGTCATCCCGTACACGGACATGGCCTTGCCGCGGGATTGTGGCGGAAACGAGTCGACCAGCATCGCCTGCGTGACCGGCGCGAGACCTCCGCCACCGACCCCCTGGGCGACGCGCGCGGCGATCAGAAACGTCAGCGACGGCGCGAGCCCGCAGAGGAGCGACGAGAGGGTGAACAACCCGACGCTCGCCATGTAGTAGCGCTTGCGGCCGATGACGTTCGACAGCCAGCTGCTTGTGGGGACCACCACCGCATTGGCAATCAGATAGCTGGTGAGCACCCAGGTCGACTCGTCGTAGCTGACCGCGAGTGAGCCGGCGATATGCTGCAGCGACACGTTGGCGATGGCGGTATCGAGCACCTCCATGAACGCCGAGATGGAGATGATGGTTGCGATCAGCCAGGGGCTGTGACGGCCGGCTGCCGAGCGGGAGGCGGTCCACACGTGCGCGCCCCCGCCGCCCTGTGCGCTCGGCCCAGGCATGTCAGTTGATTCTGATCTCGGGCTCGACCGACATGCCTGGACCGAGCACGCAGCCGGACGGCAGCGCGTCGAAAGTGATCCGCACCGGCACGCGTTGCACGACCTTCACGTAATTCCCGGTGGCATTCTGCGGCGGCAGCAGATCGAACGCCACGCCCGAGCCGCGCTGAATCGACTGCACCGTGCCGTGAACGGTGGCATTCGGACATGCGTCGATGTGGATGCTCACGCGCTGACCCGGGTGGATCAGGTAGAGATCCGTCTCTTTGACATTTGCGGTCACCCACATCTGGAGCGGCACGAGCGCCATCAGTTCCTGGCCGGGACTGACGTAGTTGCCGATGGCCACGAATTTCTTGGTCACGTGACCGGCCTCGGCGGCCCTGACGCTCGTATAATTCAGGTCGAGGCGCGCGGCCGCGACTTGCGCGCGAGCGCTCGTCACGCGGGCCATGGCACCCGCCACGGCCGCCTGCGCCGCCTCGAGCCCGGCTTGCGCGCCGGCTACTTTCTCGTGTGCCACACGCAATTGCGCCTTGGCGCTGCGCGCGGCCGCCTCCACCTGGTCGAGCTGTGTGCGTGCCAGGGCCTTGATGTTACGGCGGCGCAGGAAGAGGTAGCGGTGCAAGTTCGCGAGCGCGTTCGCCGTCTGGGCTTGCGTGCTGATGTACGCGGCCCGCGCCTGCTCGACCGCCGCGCGCGCAACGGAAACATTGGCCCGCGCCTGGCCGAGACCGGTCTGCGCCAGTTGTTCGGCCGCCAACGCCTGCCGCAGCGCGACACGGAAGGGGGTCGGATCGATCTGCACCAGAACCTGGCCAGCGGCGACTTTCTCGTTGTCCACGACCGGCACCGCGATCACCTGCCCCGACACACGCGGCGAAACCGCAGCAATCCGGGTGGCGATGAAGGCATCGTCGGTACCGACGAAGTGGCTCTCGTACCTCCAGACCAGCACGCCTGCGACGATCGCCACGAGAACGATGAGAGCGGCGGCGGCGATCTTGATCATGGTGCGCCGGCTCATGGGGCCCCGAGGCGCCTCATGAGCCGACCGCTCGGCGCCGCTCTGGGTTGCCGGAGCGCCGCTGTGCGTTGGGGTCTCGGGCCGGCGGTCACCAGCGCTGGAAGGAGGCGTCGAATCCATGGCTGGAGCATATCTTAACGTGTGATCCCGGCGGCGTGTGGTCCGGGCGACATGTGAAGCGCATGACCGGCGGCGATCGTCGGCTTTTAACTCTGCAGTGCAGAGTACTTGACGAGGCCGAAGTAGATCCCTAAAGTGCAGGCTCCCATCCGCTCGCGGCCGGACCGTCCTCCAATGCGATCGAACAACCCGGTGGCAATGGATTCCCACGCGCTCGGGACGCTGAACTACATCCGCGCCTCGATCGAGGCGGCCGGCGCCTTCGCGGTACCGGGCTCGGCGGGCATTGCCTTGGGCGTGGTCGGACTCGCCGCCGCGGGGCTGGCGTCGGTCCCTGCCCTCGCTGCACGCTGGTTTGCCATCTGGTTGATCGCGAGCGTGCTCGCCTCGGGACTCGGCCTGGTGCTGGTTGCCCGCCACCGCTCCGGCGCGGGGCTGCCCCTGTACCGTGGACCGGCCCGCCGCTTTGTGTTCTGCCTCATGCCGGCGCTGCTGTCGGGCGCCGTGCTTACGGCGGTCTTGTATTCGGCCGGTGAGCGGCGGTTGATTCCCGGGACCTGGTTGCTGCTGTACGGCAGCGCGGTGCTGTCGGCGACGCTGCTGACCGCGCCGGGGATGATGCGGCTGATGGCTATCATGGGGGCGCTGTTCGTGCTGCTCGGCGGCCTCGCGTTCGAGCTGCCCCCGCAGTGGCACAACCTGGTACTCGGCGCCGGTTTCGGGGCGCTGCACCTGGTATTCGGGCTGTTGATCGGCCGGATCGAGGTGCGGGAGGACGCGGCATGAAGCCGAATGCGCGCAGGCACGAGACCCCCGGCGGCGAGCTCGAGCCGGCCAAGAGCGCGCCGCACCCCGCGCCCCGGCCCGATGGCAACGACTCGAAGTTCGACCGTCTGGTCTACGAGCGGGTACGGCTCGGAATCATGAGCGCGCTGGCGGTCAATGAGCCGCTCACGTTCAACGAGTTGAAAGCGCTGTTCGAGGTGAGTGACGGCAACCTCAGCGCGCACGCCCGCAAGCTCGAAGAGGCCGGCTACATCGAATGTGCCAAGTCGTTCGCAGACCGGCGCCCGAAATCCGAGTACCGCCTCACGTCTGCCGGACGGCAGGCGCTATATCGTTATCTCGACCACATCGAGGCCGTCATCAAAGCCACGAGACGATCATGAGCGGTGCGGACAATTTTCACGTCGCCATCATCATGGATGGCAACGGCCGCTGGGCGCAGCTGCGCGGCTTGCCGCGCAGCGCCGGGCACGTGCAGGGCGCCAAGACGGTCCGGCGCATCGTCGAGGCGAGCGCACGGGCCGGCATCGGCACGCTCACGCTGTATGCATTCTCGTCGGACAACTGGGGCCGGCCGGGCCAGGAGGTGGACTCGCTCCTGCACCTGCTGCAATGTTATCTCGCGGGCGAGACGCGCCACTGCGTGCGCAACGGGGTGCGCATCAACGTGATCGGACGCCGCGATCGGCTGCCCTCGAGCCTGGTCCGGTCGATCGAGCACAGCGAAGCGCTGACCGCTCACTGCGTCCGGATGCAGCTGCGCATCGCGGTCGACTATTCCGCGAAGCACAGCATTCTCGAGGCCGCGCGCCGCGCGTCGTGCAACCAGCTCTCGGAGCAGGCATTTCAGAAATTGCTTGCGGAGGTCGATCACTCCGTGCCGGAATCCGGCGCCGTGGATCTGCTGATCCGCACGGGCGGGGAGCGGCGGCTGTCGGATTTCCTGCTCTGGGACTGCGCCTACGCGGAGTTGTACTTCACCGATCGATTGTGGCCGGATTTCGGCGAGGCGGAGCTGCATGCGGCACTCGAGGACTTCGCGGGCCGTCAACGCCGTTTCGGCAAGGTGCTCGCGGAAACGGCCTGAGCGGCGCTCCGCGGCGCCCGTCGCCCGAGCCGTCGCTTCGGTGACACCGGCAGGTCAGATAGACGCGAAGCTGCGTGAAGTTGCGCTCCAGGCAGGCGCACTCGCCAGCGCAGCCGGAACCTCCTCCGGTTGCGCCACGATTTGCCACATCGCCAGATGCCTCTCGTCCATGAACCGCTCCGTCACCGCGTGCTCGAGCAATGCCTGCAGCGGCCCGAAGTACCCCCGCGTGTTCACCAGGACGATGGGGCCAAGATAAAGTCCGAGCCTCTTCAGCGTGAGTGCCTCGAACAACTCCTCCAGCGTGCCGCTGCCGCCGGGCAGTGCGATCACGGCCTCGGCGCCCGTGAGCATCAAGTGCTTGCGGGTACGCATGTCCTCGACCAGTTTCAGCTCGCTCAGACCCCTGTGGCCCAACTCGAGGTCGGCCATGAACCGCGGCAGAATGCCAACGACCCGGCCGCCGTGCGCCAGGGCACCGTCGGCCAGCGCTCCCATCGAGCCGACCGCACCGCCGCCGTACAGGATGGCGATGCCCTGCTTTGCCAGGACTTCGCCCAGCTGGTAGGCCGCCTGGCGGTACGCGGGGTGGGACATGCGGCTCGATGCGCAGTAGACGCAGACGGACCGCGTGATCATCTGCTCCGGGGTGACGCTCATGAGTCGGAATGATCCGCTGTTCGTGCGGCGCGAGGCAAGCCGTGCCGCCTGGCGGCATTGCGGGGCAGCACTCCGGCGGGAAGGAGCATGACGGTCAGATGCTGCGATGACCGAATACCTGGCGCAGGTAAGCCAGGAATGTCGCGTCGTCGCAGAGCGTCTTGCCCGGCGAATCGGACAGCTTCGCCACCGGCTGACCGTTGCACTCGGCGAGCTTCATGACGATGTCGAGCGGGGGAATCCCCATGTCGTTGGTCAGACAAGTGCCGATCCCGAACGAGCACGGCACGCGGTCGGCAAAATGTGCGTGCAACGCGAGCGCCTTCGGCAACGTCAGGCTATCGGAGAATACCAGCCGCTTCGTGTGCGCGTCGATCCGCAAGTGCGCATAGTGCGCAAGAGCCTTCTCGCCCCAAGTCACAGGGTCGCCGGAATCATGGCGCAGCCCGTCGAAGAGCTTGGCGAAATACAAATCGAAGTCGGCGAGAAAGGCATCCATGCCCACGACGTCAGTGAGGGCGGTACCGA
>JAJZMI010000165.1 GCA_021798335.1 Pseudomonadota bacterium
GCCGCCGAGTCATCTACCGCGAGTATCCGTGCCATCGTCGTGCTCCACAGCCTGAGTCAGGGGGTTGCATCGATCAGAACTCCTGCCATTCCGAGTCCGCCTCGAGCGGCGGTGTCGGGCCGCGACCGATCGCGGCGGCCAGTTTCACCGCCCCGTCCCGCGGCGGCGGCGAGCTGTCCGGGCGCGCTCGGGCGGCCCATGGCCGCCCCGAGCGCCGCCGCTCCCGGTGCGCGCTCAGCGGCTCCGGGCGCGGCGCCGGGGCGGGCGTCATTGCGCGCGCGGCGGCGGCGAGCGCGGCGTCGGCCGCGCCGACCTCGAAGCGCGCCAACATCTCGTTCAGCCCGCGCACCTGCTCGACCATCGACTGGGACGCCGCCGTGGCCTGCTCGACCAGCGCCGCGTTCTGCTGCGTGAGCTCGTCCATCTGCATCACCGCGCGGTTGACCTGCTCGATACCCACGGATTGCTCACGGGACGCGGCGGCGATCTCCGCGACGATATCCGAGACCTTCTTGACGGCCGCGACGATCTTCTCGAAGGTTTGCCCGGATTGCGTGACCAGGACCGAGCCATCCTCGACCTTGCGCACCGAATCCTGGATCAGCGCCTTGATCTCCTTGGCCGCGGTGGCCGAGCGGCCGGCCAGACTGCGCACCTCGCTCGCGACGACCGCGAAGCCACGGCCCTGCTCGCCGGCGCGGGCCGCCTCCACCGCCGCGTTCAGCGCCAGCAGATTCGTCTGGAAGGCGATCTCGTCGATCACGCCGATGATGTCGGCGATACGCTTCGAGGCCTCGTTGATGTCGCTCATTGCGGCCACGGCCCGGCCCACCACGATGCCGCCCTTCTCGGCCCGGTCGCGCGCCGCGACCGCCTGCTGATTGGCCTGGGCGGCATTGTCGGCATTCTGCTTGACGGTCGTGGTCATCTCCTCCATCGATGAGGCGGTCTCTTCGAGCGACGAGGACTGCTCCTCGGTGCGCTGCGACAAGTTGGCGTTTCCGGCGGATATCTCGTCGGCGCCGCGGTGCACTTCGTTCGCCACCTGCTTGACGCGCGCGACGATTTCGGCGGTCGTGTCGGCAAGGCGATTGACGCCCGCGCTCATGGCCGCGAAGAAGCCGCTCTTGCCGGCCAGCTCGATGCGTTTGCCGAGCTGACCGGAGACCACCGCGGTGAGCATCTGCTGCATCTCCTGCTCCACGGCCACCTCCTGGGTCCGGTCGAACCATTCGGCAACCGTGCCGATGCGCTCGCCCTGGCCGCCGGTGACGGGATTGAGCGTCATCGCGAACGTGCGGCCGCCGAGGGTGATGGTGGTGCGAGCCGGCTGTGTGAGCTTCTGGAGCACCTCGCGCTGGCGGGCCGGATCCTTGTGAAACTGGTCGATGCTCGCGCCGCGCACGGCGGCGAGGCTGAATGCCGGCAGATCCTTGCGGATATCGGCCTCGGCGCTGCCCAGCACCTTCTCCAGGGCCGGATTGAGGTACGTGACGCGATAGTCGCTGTCGGTCACCATGACGCCCGAGGAGACGCTGTCGAGCGCCTGGCGGATCCTGGCATTTTCCGCGGCGACGAGTCGCTCCCGCTCGATCTCGGCGCGCAGCTTGGTCTGCATGTCATCCAGCGCGCGCAGCACTTGATTCGGCTCGTCCGTGCCCGGGGCGTCGATCTGGCTGTCGTAGCGACCCGCGGCGATGCGCTTGAATACGACGATGGCCCTGCCGATCAGCGCCGCGAGCCGCCCGGCAATCATCCAGGCGAGAACCAGCGCGAAGGCGAGCGCCAGCACGGTGATGCCGAGGCTGATCGAGCGCGCGGCGGTCACCGCGCTCAGCCGCTGCCGTACGGAGGCCTCCATCGTCGCATAACTGGCATCGAGCAGGCGCTGGAGGCTCGCGGAGAGCGCCCGCGAGTCGTCGAACAGCTCGACGGACGTGATGGTTATCTTGTGCGCGTGCAGAATCCGCCGCCGGATGACCGCGAAAGAGGTGTTGAACGAGGTCAGCGTCGCGTTGAGCATCGGCAGGATCGTGCGGCGCGCGGCCTGCGAGGCGCCATTGAGATCACGCTCCGCCCGCGCGAAATCGCCGAGGGCCTCCCGATGGTAGATTTGCAGCGCGCGCCGATCCCCGCCGCCGAGGTAACCCTTGATGGCCGCGCTGGTGGCATACCACTGCATCTGGCCGGCGGCGACCAGCGCGCCCGGCACGTCGCGGGTGGCTACCTGAATCAGCGCCGCGGTCTGCGGCGAGGGATCGACGTTCAGGGCCGAGTGGGCCACCACCAGATGCCCGAGCCGCACGATGTGGCGGATGAGCACGTCGTGCGCGCGGACGGCCTGATCGGCGCCGAGCTTCGCTTCGCCGCGCTCCAGGGCCGTCCATTCGTGCTCGATCGCGTGCCAGCGGGCGGAGGCGCCGAGGGCATTTCCGGCAATTGAATTGATGGCGTTGACCCGCGCGATCAGCCTCTTCATGCGCGCCTGCGAGGCCGCGACGTCCGCGGCGCGGCTGCGCTCGCCGGTGAGCAGCGCGAAAACCTCACTGCGATGAGTGGCGACCTCGGCGAGCACCGCCCCGAGCCGATGGGTGTAGCGCGCCGCCTGCAGCTCGTTGCGCGCCTGGCTCACCTCGAGGTTGGCTGCGCGCAGGTAGAAGACGCCGAGCAGCGCGGTCGGCACCGCCATCGTCACCACCAGCAACAGCAGTTTCTGCCACAGTTTCAAACGGTTCAACAGTTGCATGGCGCGCGGTCCTGATGCTGATTCATGTGCGAGGCGCGTGTGCTCTCAGCGCCCGTCACCGGCGGCAACGGCGCGCCATTGCGGCTCGCCCGCGCCGGCGGCGGAGTCACCGGCCGGGCTCGGCGCCCCGGTCTCGCCGACGAGGCGGAAGCGTCCCAGGGTCTGGTTCAGGTCGCGGACTTGACCGCTCATCACCCGGGAGGCCGCGATCGTCTCCTGCACCAGTGCGGCGTTCTGTTGGGTGATCTGATCCATCTGGACGACCGCGCGATTGACCTGCTCGATGCCGGCGGACTGCTCGCGCGAGGCGGCGGCGATCTCCGCGACGATGTCCGAGACTGTCTTGACCGAGGCGACGATCTCACCGAGCGTCTGGCCGGATTGGCTGACCAGGCGCGCGCCGTCGGCGACCTTGGTGACGCTGTCCTGGATCAGGCCCTTGATCTCCTTGGCCGCGCTCGCCGAGCGCCCGGCGAGATTGCGCACTTCGCTCGCCACGACCGCGAAGCCGCGACCCTGTTCGCCGGCGCGGGCGGCCTCGACCGCCGCGTTCAGCGCCAGCAGATTGGTCTGAAAGGCGATCGCATCGATCACCCCGATGATGTCGGCGATTTTCCGGGCCGACTCATCGATGCCCGTGACGGCCTTGACGGCCCCGTCGACCACCGTTACGCCCT
>JAJZMI010000113.1 GCA_021798335.1 Pseudomonadota bacterium
CTGCTGGTGCGGCTGCGCGATGAGGACGGCCGGCTGGTGCCGCCCGAGGAGTTCATTCCGGCGGCCGAGCGCTACAACGTCATCTCGGTGATCGACCGCTGGGTGGTGCGTCACGCGCTGGAGTTTCTCGGGCAGTGGCGCCGCGGGGGCGCGCCGCTGCCGCTGCTTGCGATCAATGTGTCGGGCACCTCGCTCAACGACCAGTCGTTCATCGACTTCACGATGCAGCACGTGGAGGACCCCGCGCTCGCCGCCGCGCTGTGTTTCGAGATCACCGAGACCGCCGCGGTCACCAGCCTCTCGAACGCCGCGTTCGCGATGCACGAGCTCAAGGCCCGCGGCTGCAAGTTCGCGCTGGATGATTTCGGCACGGGGCTCTCCTCGTTCATGTACCTGAAGAGCCTGCCGGTGGATTTCCTCAAGATCGACGGGCAGTTCGTGCGGCGCATTGCCGAGGATCCGGTCGATCGCAGCATGGTCGAGGCGATCTGCAAGGTCGGACGCACCCTCGGCATCGCCACCGTCGCCGAGTTCGTCGAGGCGCAGCCGGTGCTCGATGAGCTCAGGCGCATCGGCGTCGACTACGCGCAAGGCTTCCTGCTCGCCAATCCGCTGCCGATCGCGCAGCTGCGCCCCTAACCGCCCGACACCCGCTCGGGCGCGGGTCCGTCATCCTTTATTGCGCGCCGGCCGAGCATCGTGCGCGGCAGCGCCGCTCTGTCGTGTCCGCCAGCGGTCGTGATAACACGCGCAGGCGCCCGGCGGTCTGCGTGGGCAACGGGTACGCTTGCGTCCGGACGTTTGTCCTCGTAGAATAGACAAATGACCGACACGGTGTTCAAGTCCTATCCTCTCGAGAACGATCTCGAGATGGCTGCGCTCATCCTCGCCGGCCTACCCGCGGTCGTGCTGAGACGTGTGGGCACGTTCCTCGATCTGCGGCCGGCGAAGGTCGGCTCGATCGTCAATATCAATGAGAAGACGCTGGACAGGCGTCTGAAGGCGCACGCGCGGCTCAAGCCCGATGAGTCCGAGCGCGTCGCGCGCCTCATGCGCATCATCTCCCGGGCAACGTCGGTCCTGGAGAGCCGGGAGCACGCCCGAGAATGGTTGAATCGGCCGCTACGCGAGCTCGGGGGCCGCAGCCCGCTGCAGGTGGCCGCGACCGAGCCGGGGGCGCGGGAGGTGGAACGGGTCCTCGGCCGCATCGAGCACGGAATCTTCGCCTGATCACGGCGTGGCGCATCTGCAAGCGCTCGCGCCTCGCCGGTGCGTTCGATGGCCGCGGCGCCGCGCAGAATCCCGGGCGCTGGAATGGGCCGGGCGTCGCGCTGGTCTATACCGCCGAGAGCCGCTCGCTCGCCTCGCTGGAGGTATTGGTGCACAGCGAGGACACACGCGTGCTCGCGGCCATCCGGTGGGTGGCGATTCCCGTGCGCATCGAGGATACGCTCATCGAGATCCCGCATTCCCTGCCGGCGGATTGGCGCCGCTTGCCCGCGCCGCCGTCCACCCGGGAACTCGGGTCGCGGTGGGTCGCTGAAGCACGCTCCGTCGTGCTCCGGGTGCCAAGCGCCGTCGTGGACGGTGAGTTCAATTACCTGCTGAACCCCCGTCACCCGGACTTCGCCCAGCTCGAATTCGCGGCACCTCGACCCTTCTCATTCGATTCCCGGCTGAGCCAATCGAAGCGACCCGCGTAGACACTCCAGACAGGCGGCTGCAACGGACCTCAGTGTGACGGGACGGTGGAGCCTCGCAGCGATCATCGCCGGCTAGGTTGGGGTTGCCGCCGAGGGAGTCCTACCCGGAGTGGATATCTCGTCGCAGGGCCGTGGTGCTGCCGATTCCGGATGAGTTGGCTGAACTCAGCACTGCCCCGGCGGGCGGGTTCTCTGTTTGACTGTCTGGAGTACAATCGCGCACCAGGAAAGGCGCGGACTACCGGACTGGTCACAAATGACCCATCTCCAGCACGCTTTGACCTTGCGCTCAGAGGTTGATGTGCCGAGAGAACGGAACTGCAGTACTGAGTCTGAGGCTCTTCCAGACCCATCGGCCACTCCATCCTGGCCACCGTCGTCGCAGAGAATGCGGTCTGACACGATGCGCGACCTGTTCCTGCTGGTTGCCCTGCTGATTCCCATGAGTGCCGGCGCGGCCCCAGCGGCCGGGCCGGCGCATACCGGTGCGCGCAAGGTGACGGTCCCACTGCATTTCGATGAGCACCGTCCCTATGCAGAGCTGACGCTGACGGGGCCGTCCGGGAAGCCGGTCCGGGCATTGTTCTGGCTGGATACGGGTGGGGGTGCAGTGATTCTCTCCGGACCGCTTGGAGCGCGCCTCGGTCTGAAGGCTTCCGCAAAGACGTTCAAAACCGAGGGCAACGTGATCTCTCCCACCGCCGTGCCGCAGATTCAGATCGCCGGCATGGCGCTGCAGCTGAAGCACCCCAACGCATTTCTGGTAGTTGGCAAGAAACCGACGTTGGAAGGCACCGGTGCCGAGGGAGCGTTCCCGTTGCTGGCGCTGCGCAAGTATCAAGTGGTGCTCGACTATCCGCATGCCCGTTTGACGATCGCGGAGCCGGGGACACTGCGGCCGGAAGGCCGGCGTATGGTCGCCCATTTCAGTCAAAATGGTTTCATTGCGGTGAGCGCGAAGATAGGAGGGAAGTCATACGGCTTTCTGCTGGATTCCGGTGCGCAATACTGCATGGTTTCCCAGGTGGAGCTGGCGGCCTGGCAAAAGCAGCATCCGCATTGGGCGCATGTGACCGGTGCATACGGGCCGGCGAACATGATGGTCGGACCGGTGGAGGCATCGTTCCACATGCTACGCGTGGGCGTGCTCAAGTGGGGGCCGTTCACGCTGAGGAACATCGGGACTGTGTCGCGTCCCACGGGCAATTACGAACGCATGATGAGCAGGCTGGTCGGCCGACCGGTCATCGGATCCATCGGCGGCAACGTCCTTCGTCATTTTCGTGTCGACATCGACTATCCCGACGGCCATCTGTATCTGAAGCGGGAGGGTGCAGGGGGTGGAACACCACTCGACATGGTGGGCATCATGCTTGAACCCTCCGACCGTGGCTACGGGGTCGTGGGCGTCGCTAAAAATGAGACAGCGCTCAAGATAGGTGACGAACTCCTCGGTATCGGCGGCACGCCGATCAGCGGTTTGACCATCGCTGAGATCATGCACAAACTCGCCGGAAACCCTGGCGCAATCAGAAAACTGACCATCGAACGTAACCACAGGATTCTGCGCGTGAATGCGAGGGTGATCCGGATTTATTAGGCGGAATGACTTGAGGGATCGACCTCACGTGACCACGCACCTTCAGTTTCAATTGTCTGTGAGCGTCCGTCGAAGCAACCCAC
>JAJZMI010000117.1 GCA_021798335.1 Pseudomonadota bacterium
CAGCCGCAGACCTACCAGGGGCTCGTGGAGCGCCTGGGTCTGCGCCGATAACCGAACACCCGAAGGGCCGGGCGCAAAGCCGGCCCTTCATGTTTTGGGGAGTCGGTTTCATCCTCCGAACGTTAGATTCACATCAAGGAGTTGACCTTGAGCGTCAGCAAATCTTTCCAGTACGGTTCCCATACGGTCACGTTGGAGACCGGTGAGCTGGCTCGTCAAGCCGACGGGGCCGTGCGCGTTTCCATGGGCGATACGGTGGTGCTGGTGACCGCGTGTGCGCAAAAGAGCGCGCAGCCGGGCCGCGATTTCTTTCCACTGACCGTCAACTATGTCGAGAAGACCTATGCAGCCGGCCGGATTCCGGGCGGCTTCTTCAAGCGCGAGGGCCGGCCGACCGAGAAGGAGACGCTCACCTCCCGTCTGATCGACCGGCCGATCCGCCCGCTGTTTCCCGATGGCTTCTACAATGACGTGCAGGTGGTGGCCACGGTGATGTCGCTCGACCCGCAGGTTGATGCGGACATCCCCGCGCTCCTGGGTGCCTCGGCGGCGCTGTCGCTCTCGGGCATTCCGTTCAACGGTCCGATCGGCGCGGCCCGCGTCGGCTGGAAAGACGGTCAGTACCTGCTCAACCCGACGGCCGCCGAACTCGCCGAGTCCGCGCTTCACTTGGTCGTTGCCGGTACCGAGCACGGCGTCCTCATGGTGGAGTCAGAGGCCAAGTGCCTGTCCGAAGAGGTGATGCTCGGCGCGGTGGTCTTCGGTCACCAGCAGATGCAGAGCGCCATCGCCGCGATCCACGCGCTGGTGCGCGAGGCCGGCAAGCCGCGCTGGAGCTGGCAGGCGCCGGCGGACGATGCCGAACTCATCGGCGCGGTGGACGGCAAGGCGCGCGAACCGCTCGCCCAGGCCTATTCCATCACCGAGAAGCAGCAGCGCTATACGCGCATCGGACAGATCAAGGCCGAGACCCTCGAGACACTGGCCGGCGGCGAGGCGCCGCGCTGGAGCAGCGAGCAGGTCGAGGCGGCGCTGTTCAAGCTGGAAAGCGATATCGTGCGGCAGCGGATCCTCAAGGGTGAGCCGCGCATCGACGGACGTGACTGCCAGACCGTGCGCCCGATCACCGTCAAGGTCGGTGTGCTGCCACGCACGCATGGCTCGGCGCTGTTCACGCGCGGGGAGACCCAGGCGATGGTGGTCACGACGCTTGGAACCACCCGCGATGCGCAGATCATCGATGCGCTCGAGGGCGAGCGTCGCGAGCCGTTCATGCTCCATTACAACTTCCCGCCGTTCTCGGTGGGCGAGACCGGCATGATGGGCTCGCCCAAGCGCCGGGAGATCGGTCACGGCAATCTCGCTCGCCGCGGCGTGAACGCGGTGATGCCGAATATGACGTCGTTCCCGTACGTGATCCGCGTCGTCTCGGAGATCCTGGAGTCGAACGGCTCGAGCTCGATGGCCACCGTGTGCGGCGCTTCGCTGTCGCTGATGGATGCCGGGGTGCCGATCAAATCGCCGGTGGCCGGTGTGGCCATGGGTCTGGTCCTGGAGGGTGCCCGCTACAAGGTTCTCACCGACATCCTGGGCGACGAAGATCATCTGGGCGACATGGATTTCAAGGTTGCGGGCACGCAAGAGGGCGTGACCGCGCTGCAGATGGACATCAAAGTCGAGGGTGTGACCCCCGAGATCATGAAGGTGGCGCTCGAGCAGGCGCGCGCCGGCCGGCTGCACATCCTCGGGGAAATGAGCAAGGCGATCGGCGCGCCGCGGTCCAACATGTCGGAATGGGCGCCGTCGATCATCACCGTGAAGATCGATCCGGAGAAGATCCGCGACGTCATCGGCAAGGGCGGTGCGGTGATTCGCCAGATCACCGAGGAGACCGGCACCACCATCGATATCGAGAGCGACGGCACGGTCAAGATCGCCTCGGTCAACGGTACCGCCGGGCGCGAGGCGCAGCGGCGCATCGAGCTGATCACCGCGGATGTCGAAGTTGGTCGGATTTACGAGGGCAAGGTGGCGCGGCTGATGGATTTCGGCGCATTCGTCACCATCCTGCCGGGCCGCGACGGCTTGGTGCACATCTCGCAGATCTCCAACGAACGGGTGGAACGCGTCAGCGACAAGCTCAAGGAAGGCGACGTGATCCGCGTGAAGGTGCTCGAGGTCGATCGCCAGGGCCGCATTCGCCTGTCGATGCGCGACGTCGACGCGGCCTGATCGCGCGCGACAATCTCGCCGGTCCTCGGGTGGCGCCCGAGGACCTCATCCCGTGCCGCCGAGGGCAATCGTGCGCACGCCGTGGAACGCGGCGGGGTTCCAGTGCGCGATGGCCCAGGCGAGCACTTCGCGCGCCGGTGCGGGGCTGAGCGAGGGTGGCGGGCTTTGCCGCAACAGCCGCAAGATCTCGTGCAGCTGCGCGCCGGGGTGTGCCGGGTCGAGTGCCACGGAGCGGCGCGATTTGGCGAGCTTTCCACCGGCGGGCTCGGTGATGAGCGGCAGGTGCGCGTAGCGCGGCCGCGGCAGACCGAGCGCCTCCTGCAGCAGGATCTGCCAGCCGGTGCTCTCGAGCAGGTCCGCCCCGCGCACTACGTCCGTCACTCCCTGTAGCGCATCGTCCACGACCACTGCGAGCTGGTAGGAGAACACTCCGTCGCGGCGGCGCACGATGACATCCCCGAGGCTGCCTGCAGGGCAGGTGCAAGGGCCTTGAAAGCGGTCTTCGAAGGTGATCGCGCGATGCTCATCGATCCGCACTCGCGTCGCCGTGGGTCCCGGGCGGCGCGGACCTGAGCGGCAGGTGCCCGGATAGCGGGTGCTCGACGCTCCGGCATGCGCGAGCTGCGCTCGTGAGCAGCTGCACTCGAAAGTGACTCCAGCGGCGCGCAGCCGCTCGAGGCTGCGCCGGTAGTGCGCCGTGCGCCGGCTCTGGTATTCGACCGCGCCGTCCCAATGCAGGGCGAACGCTTCGAGGGTGCGCAGCATCTGCGCGGCGCAGCCCGGAATGCTGCGCGGGTCGAGATCCTCGATCCGCACGAGCCAGCGGCCGCCGTGGCTGCGGGCATCGATGAAGCTCGCACTTGCGGCCAGGAGCGAGCCGAAATGCAATGCCCCGGTCGGAGAGGGTGCGAAGCGTCCCGTGTACCCGCGGGCGCTCGCCGGGAACAGATTATCGGTAGCGGTCGTCGCGGTCGCCGTACTGCTTCTCGCGTCGCTCGCGCCGCTCCTGCGCCTCGATACTGAGGGTCGCCACGGGACGGGCCTCCAGGCGCTTGATGCCGATTTCCTCGCCCGTCTCGAGGCAGTAGCCGTACGTGCCGTCCTCGATGCGCTTGAGCGCCTCGTCGATCTTGCGAATCAACTTGC
>JAJZMI010000213.1 GCA_021798335.1 Pseudomonadota bacterium
GCATCAAGAAGCGCTGGCCCGACCAACAGGTGATCGCCGGCAATATCGCCACTGCCGAGGCGGCGCGGGCATTGGTCGCTGCCGGGACCGACGCGGTCAAGGTCGGCATCGGTCCGGGATCGATCTGCACGACGCGCATCGTCGCCGGTGTGGGCGTCCCGCAGATCTCGGCGGTCGCCAACATAGCCGAAGCGCTGCGCGACAGCGATGTGACGCTGATTTCCGACGGCGGGATCCGCTTCTCGGGCGACGTCGCCAAGGCGATCGTCGCCGGCGCGCACGCGGTGATGATCGGCAGTCTGTTTGCCGGCACCGAGGAGTCTCCCGGGGATGTGGAGCTCTACCAGGGTGCCTCCTACAAGTCATATCGCGGCATGGGCTCGCTCGGCGCCATGGCCGAGCGCCACGGTTCCGCGGACCGTTACTTCCAGGATGCCGCCACGGAACTCGAGAAGCTCGTGCCGGAGGGTGTCGAGGGGCGCGTGCCGTACAAAGGCAGCCTGGTGGCGATCCTGCAGCAGCTGGCGGGCGGACTGCGCGCGGCCATGGGCTATACGGGCAGTCACAACATCACGGAAATGCGCACCCGGCCGGTATTCGTGCGCGTAACCGCGGCCGGCATCCGCGAGAGCCACGTGCACGACGTCAGCATCACGAAGGAGGCGCCCAACTACCGGGTGTCCTGATCGAGCGCGCATGACCAGCCCGACTCCGGCCCCGGCGCCGCACGCGGACATCCACGCCGACCGCGTCCTCGTACTGGACTTCGGCGCCCAGTACACCCAGCTCATCGCGCGCCGCGTGCGCGAGTTCGGTGTCTATTGCGAAATCCATCCCTGGGACATCACGGATGAGAGCGTGCGGCGGTTTGAGCCGCGGGGCGTGATCCTCTCCGGCGGCCCCGAATCGGTCACCGGCGCCGGCGCCCCCGCAGCCCCGGCCGCGGTCTTCCAGCTCGGCGTGCCCGTGCTCGGCATCTGTTACGGCATGCAGACCATGGCCCAGCAGCTCGGTGGCCGGGTGATCGGGTCCGCCGAACGGGAGTTCGGCTACGCGGAAGTGACGCTCACCGCTCCGTGCCGGCTGCTCGATGAGCTCCAGGACCGGCGCGACCCGCGCGGCCGCGCGGTGCTCGAGGTGTGGATGAGTCATGGTGATCGCGTCGCGACGCTGCCGGCCGGATTCATCGGCTGCGCGAGCACGGACTCGATCCCGTATGCGGCAATGTGCGACGAGGAGCGGCGTTTCTACGGGGTTCAGTTTCATCCCGAGGTGACGCACACGAGGCAGGGGGCGCGCCTGCTCGAGCGCTTCGTGCGGGAGATCTGCGGCTGCGCGGCCTTGTGGAGCACGGACAACATCATCGAGGCGGCGATCGCGCGCATACGCGCGCGGGTCGGGGCGCGCAAGGTGCTGCTCGGCCTCTCCGGCGGCGTCGACTCCTCGGTGGTCGCCGCACTGGTGCAGCGCGCCATAGGCGAGCAGCTGGTGTGCGTCTTCGTCGATCACGGCCTGCTGCGCCTCGGCGAGGGCGATCAGGTCATGAGCACCTTCGCCGAGCACCTCGGCGTGCGGGTAATCCGCGTGGACGCCGAGCAGCGCTTCCTCGCCGCGCTCGCCGGCCTCACCGACCCGGAAGCAAAGCGCAAGATCATCGGCCGCACCTTCGTCGAAGTCTTCGACGAGCAGGCGCGTGCGCTGCAGGGCGTGCACTTCCTCGCCCAGGGGACGATCTACCCCGACGTCATCGAATCGGCCGGTGCGCGCACCGGCAAAGCCCACGTGATCAAGTCGCATCACAACGTCGGCGGTTTGCCCGAGACGATGCACCTGGAGTTGCTCGAGCCGCTGCGCGAGCTGTTCAAGGACGAGGTGCGCCGGCTCGGCATCGAGCTCGGGCTGCCGCGCGAGATGGTCCATCGCCACCCGTTCCCCGGTCCCGGCCTCGGCGTACGCATCCTCGGGGAAGTGCGCAAGGAATACGCCGACCTGCTGCGCCGGGCGGACGCGATCTTCATCGAGGAGCTGCGCCGCCACGATCTGTACGATCGCACCAGCCAGGCCTTTGCGGTATTCCTGCCCGTGCGCTCGGTCGGCGTCATGGGCGATGGCCGCCGTTATGACCATGTCATCGCACTGCGCGCCGTGGAGACCATCGACTTCATGACCGCGCACTGGGCGCGCCTGCCGTATGACTTCCTCGACGTCGTCTCCCGGCGGATCGTCAACGAGGTTGAGGGCATCTCGCGCGTGGTCTACGACATCAGCGGCAAACCGCCTGCCACGATCGAGTGGGAATGACCGCCGGCCCGACGGCCTGGCTCGCACGATCCGGCAGCCCGCATGCACACGGTAGCGTAACGTTGGAACCGCTTACTCGAGCGACGATCTTCGCCGGGGCATCAGCGCGCCCCATGCCGAGGCGCGCCGCCGGCCCTGCGGCCGCGGGCGGCGCGAACCGCCGCCGCAGCGGGTATTCGCCCCGGACACGCGGGCGGCCCGTCCTCATTGCGGGTCCGATCGCCGCGGCGACGGGCACGAGCATCCGACCCGGCAGGACCGTGCAATCAACATGCATGCCAATGTCATCGTACTGATCCTCGTCGCCGCGCTGATCGGCGTGCGGATCTACCTGCGCGTGCGGCGCACGTTCGGCCGCCAGCGCGTACAGCCGCACCGCCTGACGGTGCGCATCGCGCTCCTTGCCGTCTTCGGCGTCCTGGCCATCCTGCTCGCGAGCGCCGAGGTGCGCACGCTGGCCGCCCTGCTCGCCGGCGGCGCCTGCGGCGCCGTGCTCGCTCGCCTCGGCATGCGGCATACGCGCTTCGAGTCCACCCCCGAGGGCCGCTTCTATACGCCGCACACGTATGTCGGCTTGATCGTCACGGTGTCGTTTCTTCTCTGGATGGTCTACGACTTTCTGGACGTATACCACCAGCTTGCCGTCGCTACGGCGGTCAATCCGCACGGCGCGCCATTGCCGCCCGAGAGTCCGCTGACGTTCGCGATTTCCGGCACGTTCATCGCCTATTACTTCGCATACTCCCTCGGCGTGCTGCGCCGCAGCCGCCCGCCGGCGATCACCCCGCCGGCAAGTGAACCCCGCTCCGACTGAGCCCGGGCCGCGCATTCGGCTCCCGCGCGGCGCGCCTACGGCGCCGCGCCGGTCGATGCCTCGCGTCGGGCGCGCGCCCGGCCCCGCGCCAGCGTCCATGCCGCCGCGGAGAACACCAGCGCATTGGCGGCAATCACGGGCAGCGCGCCGATGCGGATTCCGTACAAGATCCAAAGCGCCGCCCCGGCCATCTGCAGGCCGCGCAACAGCGACGGCCGGGA
>JAJZMI010000197.1 GCA_021798335.1 Pseudomonadota bacterium
CCGCAGGACAATCTGTTCAAGAATCTTCCCGCCTACAAGCACTACCAGAAGATGCGTGAGCTTGCGCTGCATCCGCACCGCCGGCCGGTCCCCCATCCGCATGAACCGTGAGCGGTTTCACCGGCTGATGTAACGCGACAGTCCGGCATACAGCAGCGCAAGGAGTCCGGTGAGATAGATGCCGTCGAATGTGCCGGCGCCGCCGATGGACGCGATCGGTGCGCCAAGGGCGGGGACGGCCCTGAGATTCATCAAATCGGCCCCGATCAGCACGCCGCAGCTGCCGCTGATGTAAGCGAGCGGCGCGGCGCGGCGCCGGGTGAGGGCCAGAGCGATGATGGCCGTGACGCTCGCCGGGACGAAGATCGGCAATGCGATGCCGAAACCGGGCACCGGATGGGCGAGCCAGTAGGCGACGACCGCCACACACGTGGTGGCGATCGCCGCGAGCGCATACAGGCGGTGCTTCACGAGCAGATAGACAGACAAGAGGACCGGGATCACCGCGCCCCCGACGTTCACGGCGATGATTGTCCCGCGGGTTTCGCGGATCATCGGAATCACATAGGTGATCCCGAAGAAGCGGATCTCGTCGGCCGTGAAGATCCGGTGAGCCGGCAGACGCGCCACCGGAATGTTGATGTAGCTGCCGAGCAGCGATAGACCCAGAATCATGATCAAAGCCTGCTCGCTGACCTGCATCGACTCGGAGGCGTAGCGCAGCAGGCGCAACCCGACCAGTACCCCCATCAGGGCCAGCAGCGCGGCCAGAATGAACAGAAATGGCAGCGAGACCGGAAAGTACTGAACAGCGGATGGCGGTATGTAGGCGTTCACCGGGTCAGAACCTCATCTGTGCGGCGCGTCGCGGTCCGGGCTCTGCACGCCGCAGCGTGCGCATGCCCGCGTGGACGCGTCCTCGCTCTTGATCCAAAAGGCGATTGACGCGTCAACGAACGACATGGCCGCCAGTATAGCCGCAGCGCTGTGCCCGCTTTTCATCCCCGATCACGCTGCTGCGTCGCACCCCCCCCCCCGACGGGGCTGCACGTTTACAAAAAGCTCTGATCCGCCCCGTCCGCTCCGTGCAGCAGCCGGAGCCGCATCTGCCGGGCGGCACCTCGTCGGCCGGTGACGCGGCATGGACCTGGCGGCCGCGCTCGATGCAGCACATACACCGCCGGTCGGCGGCGGAGCATCCCGGTCGATGATGTTCCGCTCCCCATCTGCGGACGTTGGATCTGCAGCGGGTTTTCCCGGTATCCTGTCGCGAGGTCCACCACGCCGCGAAATCATGACATCAGCGGGAACCGACCCGTCGATCGACGGGCTTCGCGAGGCCTTGCGGCGTTTCGTGGCCGACAGGGACTGGGAGCAATTCCATTCTCCGAAGAACCTGGCGATGGCCCTGAGTGTCGAGACGGCCGAATTGCTCGAGCACTTCCAATGGATGTCGGAGGCGCAATCGCGAATGCCCGATCCGGACACGCGCTCCGGCGTGCGGGAGGAACTGGCCGACGTCTTTCTCTACCTCATCCTGCTCGCGGACAAGCTCGACATCGATCTGCTGGCGGCCGCGGCCGACAAGATCGTGCTCAACGAGGCGCACTACCCGGCCGAGAAAGTGCGCGGGTCCAGCAAGAAATATACGGAGTATTGACCTGCCGCGCGCGGTCGAGTTGCCCGCCCGCCTGGACGAAGCGATCTGGACGGTGAAGTCACCGGCTCCGGGGCGGTGGCACTGCGGGACGAACGGTTGCAGGTGCGCCCGTCATCTTTCCGTGCCATGCGCGACGGGATCGGAAATCCGCTGCGCCGGGGCCCATTCGACGTGCTGTGCCTGGTCGCGCCGGCCTGCCGTAGCTGATTGATTAACAGGAAATTCCAAAGACGTCCGGCCGTTCAGCTTCCGATCCGGCTACAGGCCTCGTTTCGGGGCGTGTAGGGGGCGGGCTGTGACGCCCGGGGCTTGCAATAGATATCTATACCTGATATATGTTCACATGCTCGATGAAGCCATGCGGCGCCTTCTCGACTTCGACTGCCGGCGATACTGGCTCGCCAACGGCTGGAGCGTCCGGATTCGCGTCGCCGAGGTGGCGGCGAGCGCGGCGCGGCCGCACGCGATCAAGTATGCCTTCACGCTCCACGACCACGACGGGAGCCGGCTGCTGGGATTCGACAACGCGCACGGCATTCCGCGTGCGCACACCTACGATCACCGGCACAAGTTCCGGCGCACCAGGCAGGTCGTCGCATATGAATTCCGTGGCGCGGACGAATTGATCTGCGATTTTTTCGCCGCCGTCGAGGAAGCTTGTCGACAGGAGGAAGTCCCCTTCGAGTTCGAGTCCGATCAGGTCGAATTAGAAGTAGAGGAGGACAACGACGATGACACGCAAATCGTTGACTGAACTGCGCGAAGAAATGCGCGCCGTGGCACGCGGCGAGCGGAAGGTACCCCCCCTTCCCGCCGCTCCCCTGCTTGCGGCCTTGTCTCGAGAGGCACTTGAACTGCTGGCCGTGCTGCTGCGCAAGCACTCGGCGAGCGTGAGCGAGCTGGTCGAGCTGACGGGTCGCGCGCAGCCGAACATCTCCCGCTCTCTGCAGATACTCGCCCGGTACCGGGTCATCCGTTTGGTGCGGGAAGGGCGCACCGTGCGCGCCGAGCCGATCGTCAAGGCGCTGCAGGTGGATCTGGCGACGGGAACGTACGAGACGACGCCCCTGTCCGGTGCGGCGGCTTGATAAGGCCCGGCGGCCACGTCCATGACTCAGTTCGAGCCGTCGGCGCGCTTGTGACGGTCTTCCGAGAGATGGACCTCGCGCCGGGCGCATATTGCGCCGCCCAGTCTGTCGAGTAAGAACACTCAATCGCGCGAGCAAACAAAAGAGCGGGTTCCGGCGCTCCCGGGCTGCCTGCCGGCCGAGCGGTGGGCCGAGGCGCGCCGTTTTCTGCAAGGCATCGCCGGCCCCCGCCAGCCGGCAAGTCCGCGCTGGCGCAGCAGGTTACCTCGGGAGTTTCGCCGGCGGTCGGAGCGCATCTGGCACATGCCGCAGCTGACGGCGCGTGCGAGGTCTATTACTGAAGTCTCAACAGCAATCGGGGTGAATTCGGTCGGCCTACTCCGCGTTCTGCACCTGCTCCCAGCGCGCGCAGTTATGTTATTGATCCATAAAAAGTTGATGATCGACATGCTCGCGCGCGGCGAGAAATTTCACTGATTCCCCAGGCTCTGTGCTTCAAGGGTCTGCATTCGCCGCCTCCGCGCAG
>JAJZMI010000193.1 GCA_021798335.1 Pseudomonadota bacterium
TGCACACTCCCGGCAAGCCGCCCGATCAGGCGACGGATTTCCGCCGCCGCGGCAACGGCGCGAGATGGTGTGTGACCGACCTCACAGGAGCTGCGGGCATGGTCCTGGCGAACCTATCGAACATCGAGTTCATCCTCATCATGGCACGGGCGGTCTTCCTGGTGTTCTCATTCGCCGTGGCTGCCGTGACCTTCACCGCGTGGCGCCGTGCCGCGCGGCGCGAGAGCGAGCAGATGCGGGCTCAGAACCTCGAGCTGCTCGAGCAGCTCGCCCGGATCGGCGCGCGCATGGACGGTACCGAGCAGCAGATACGGCAGCTCGGCGAGCAGCTCGATCATTCCGAGGCGCGCTCCGCCTCGGTCGCGCGCGCCGCGCCCGGCTATCAGATCGCGATTCGACTGGCGCGCAGCGGTGCCAGCGCCGATGAGCTCGCCGGGGGATGTGGACTGACCCGGGCGGAGGCCGATCTGGTACGACGACTGCACGGACCGGCCCAGGCGGAACTGCGTCAAGCATCCTAGCCCTGCCGCTCAAGACCGCCGGCGCCCCGCCGATAGCCTCGCTGATTATGAAGATCCGCTCCCGATCCAAACCGGCCCGCGCGAGCGCGCGCGGTCGCCCGGACCGCGTTGGCGCGCGCAGCCGATCCGGGTCCCGGCGTGATTTGCTCGTGCTGCAGGACTGCTGCACCGTGGCGCACGCCGAGGGGCTGAAGGCCGCGCTGTGCGCGCTCGCCGCCCATCCCGAGCCGGTGATTCTCGATGCCGCGGCCGTCCAGCGCGTCGACACCGCCGCCCTGCAGCTGCTCGCGGCGTTCATTCGCGACCGGCGCCTCGCCGGCCGGGCCGTGCGCTGGCAAGCCCCCTCGGCGGCGCTGGCGGGGGCCGCGCGCCTGCTCGGCATGGGGCCGATGCTCCAGCTCGAGGGAGCCGGGCGATGACCGTGGACCTGACCCAGTTCCACGCCGCCTTCTTCGAAGAGAGCTTCGAGGCTCTCGATGCCATGGAGGCCGCGCTGCTGAAGCTCGACGTCGGCGCACCCGAGCCCGAACTCATCAATACCATCTTCCGCGTCGCCCATTCGATCAAAGGCGGCAGCGCGACTTTCGGCTTCAGCGAGATTGCCTCCTTCACCCACAGTCTCGAGACGCTGCTCGATGAGTTGCGCGGCGGCACGATGCCGGTCAGCCCCGAGGTCTCGGAGCTGCTGTTGAGATCGGTCGATGTGCTGCGCGCGATGCTGCGCGCAGTGCAAGCCAGCCAGCCGATCGATGCCCAGCGGGTCTCGGACCTGCAGTTCGATCTGGAGGTGGTCATTGCCCGCAGGAACGCGCGGTCCCCCCCGGCCGCGGCCACCACGGACGCCGCCCCGACGGCGGGCGCCGCGCCGGACAGCTCGCCGCGCTGGCAGATCCGCTTTCGTCCCTACCGCGAGATGATCGCGCGCGGCAATGATCCGCTGCGCCTGTTCCGCGAGCTCGGCGAGCTTGCCGAGGTGCATGTCCAGGTCGACGCGCAGACCCTGCCGCCACTGGAAGACATCCAGCCGCAGGACTGTCATCTCGCCTGGACACTCGAGGTCGCGGGTCGAATCTGCGAGCAGGAGATTCGTCAGGTCTTTGACTGGGCGGAGGGCGACTGCGAGCTCGTCATTCAGCCGATCCCGGCCGAGCCCCCGGAGAGGGTCCCGGCAGCGAGCGCGGCAGCGGAGCCCGCGGCGCGGCACGACGCGCCGGCACCGCCCGCCTCGAGGCCGGCAGGCGGCGCCACCCGCAGCGAGCCGCCGGCAAAGTCGGAATCGACGCTGACGGTGCTCCCCGACTCCGGCTCGATTCGCGTCAGCGTCGAGAAGATCGACGAGCTGATGAATACCGTCGGGGAACTGGTGATCACCCAGGCAATGCTGAGCCAGCTCGGCGGGCGATTCGAGGGCCCACAGGCCGAGCAGCTGCGCGCCGGACTGGCCCAGCTCGAGCGTAACATGCGCGAGCTGCAGGAAAGCGTCATGCGCGTGCGCATGTTGCCGATCAGCTTCGTGTTCAGCCGCTTTCCCCGCATGGTGCGCGATCTGGCGCATCGCCTCGGCAAGCAGATCGAGCTGAAGCTCACCGGCGAGCAGACCGAGCTCGACAAGACGGTGCTGGAGAAGATCGGCGACCCGCTCGTGCACCTGGTGCGCAACTGCATCGACCACGGCATCGAGTCGCCGGAAAAGCGCCTCGCCGCCGGCAAGAGCGCCGCGGGCACCGTGCACCTCGACGCCAGCCATCGCGGCGGCAACATCGCCGTGCAGGTCAGCGACGACGGCGGCGGTCTCGACAAGACGCGCATACTCGCCAAGGCGCGCGAGCGCGGCCTGGCGGGCCCGAACGATGCGCTGTCCGATCCGCAGATCTACGAACTCATTTTCCTGCCCGGATTCTCCACGGTGGAAAAGACCACCGACCTGTCCGGCCGGGGCGTCGGCATGGACGTGGTGCGCCGCAACGTCAAGGAGCTCGGCGGAAAGATCGAGGTTGAAAGCGAGGCCGGTCGCGGCTCGCGCTTCACCATCACGCTGCCTCTGACGCTCGCCATCGTCGATGGCCAGTCGGTGACGGTGGGCACGGAAACCTACATCGTGCCGCTGATCTCCATCGTCGAATCATTGCAGCTGAAGGATACGCAGGTCAGCCGCCTGAGCGGCCAGGGCGAGGTGTTCTCCTTCCGCGGCAATTACCTGCCGATCATCCGCCTGCACGCCCTGTTCGGCGTCGAGCCGCGCACGCGCGTGCTGCACGAGGGCTTGGTCGTGGTCGCGGAGGGCGATGGCCGGCGCATCGGCTTGTTCGTCGACGATCTGCTCGGGCAGCAACAGGTCGTCATCAAGTCACTGCAAGCCAATTACGGGCACATCGACGGGGTATCGGGCGCCACCATCCTCGGGGACGGTTCCGTGGCGTTGATCCTCGATGTTCCCGGCCTGATCCGCATCGCCTCGATGCGTGCGGCTGCCTGAGCCGCCCGCGGGGAGCCACGTCAATGCCGACCAGCATGAGCACCGAGTCCGGGACGGCCGCGAGCGGCGAGTCACGCCAGGTACTGACCTTCGTGCTCGGCGCGGAGACCTATGGCGTCGACATCCTGCGCGTGCAGGAGATTCGCGGCTGGTCCGCGGTCACCAAGATTCCGCACGCCCCGGCTCACGTGCTCGGAGTGCTCAACCTGCGCGGCTCGATCGTGCCGATCGTCGATCTGCGCATGCGCTTCGCGCTCGAGCGCGCCGAGTACACC
>JAJZMI010000111.1 GCA_021798335.1 Pseudomonadota bacterium
GGCGGTGGCGCTCTCGGGCAAGCACGTGCCGCACTTCAAGGCGGGCAAGGACCTGCGCGAGCGGGTCAACAGCGGGGCCGGCGGACCGATCCGGGGGTGAGCCCCGCGCGCGAGGCCGTGCGGATCGCCTCGCGCCGGTGAGCGACGAACCTGCCGAGCTGCGGTCCTAGTCGCCGCGACATGCTACATTGCGGACGTGATCGCGCTGCCCGCTTATCTGCTCGCGCTGGCGTTCGCGGCCATTGGCGTTGCGGCCTGGCTGCTCGGACGGCTTACCGCTGATCGGCGCACCGTGCGGCTGCCGCGCGACTATTACGTCGGCCTCGATCATCTCATCAACGACCGATTCGACCACGCCGTGGAAGTGTTTGCGCGCATGGCCGAGGCGGGCGATGCCGCGGAAATTCAATTCGCGCTCGGCAGCCTCTTTCGGCGGCGCGGCGAGGTCGATCGGGCGATCGCCGTGCACACGCGGTTGCGCGAGCAGGGCGATGCGGGTCTGCGCGGCAAGGCGACGTTCGCGTTGGCGTTGGATTACTTGAGCGCCGGGCTGATGGATCGGGCCGAGCTGCTGTTCCAGGAGCTGACGGCCTCGGCCGAGTATCGCCACACGGCGCTCGATCAGCTGCTGCGCATTTATGAGTCGCAGGGCGACTGGACCAACGCGTTGCAGACTCTGCAAGCCCTGCCCTCGCACGTCCAGGCCGAGCGTGGCCGCATTGCGGCGCATTATCTGTGCGAGCTCGCCGAGCAGTCGCTCGCGCAGGGGGACCGCGATCGCGCCCGCGAACTGCTGCGCCAGGCGCGTGTCAGAGAGCGCGATCTGCCGCGCGCGCATATGCTTGCCGCGCGCATCGCCGAGTCCGATGGCGCGCGCGATGCGGCGCTCGAGGGCTATCTGCGCATCGTGCAGGCGCACCCGGCGCTCGCCCTCGAGATCATCCCGCGCGCGCTGGCGCTGGCGGAGACTGGGCAACAACCACGGGTGCTTGCCGCATTGTGGGAGCGGTTGCAACGCGCCGGCGAGGCCAGCCCCCGCCATCTGGCGTGGCTGCTGGCCGGGGCGCTGCCGCCGGCCGAGCTGCAGCATCTGGCCGACATGCAGGGACCGCAGGCCGCGCCCGCGGCCGAGGCGTACGCGCTCGCCCTGCTGCTGAAGCGGCTCGGCGATGGCACAGGCCGCTATCAGTGTGAGGAGTGTGGTCTGCTCAGCGCGGGCTGGTTCTGGCGCTGCCCCAAGTGCCGCACCTGGGACAGCATGCGTCCGGCGGCATTCAAGTGGGACGTCGCTCCGGACACGGCGGGCGCGCACATCACTCCGGTGGGGAAACGTGCGCGGGACGAGGCTCGCAATCTCAGTGACGTCGGGCGCTAAACTACTCGAATCAGGTCCCCCGCCGGGAGCGGGCAGGTTTTGGAGACATTCAGATGCGGACAGTACCGAGGTCGATCATTCGCACGGCCGTGTTCCCGGTTGCCGGCAGGGGCACGCGCTTTCTGCCGGCCACCAAAGCCAGCCCGAAAGAGATGCTGCCGGTGGTCGACAAGCCGCTCATCCAGTACGCGGTCGAAGAGGCGCTCGCCGCCGGCGCGACGCGTCTGGTGTTCATCACGGGCGCGGCCAAGCGCGCCATCGAGGATCATTTCGACTCGGATCAGGAGCTCGAGCAACTGCTCCAGCGTCAGGGCAAGAGCAGCCTGCTCAACCAGATCCGCAGCGTGCTGCCGTCGTACGCCTCGTGCATCTACATTCGCCAGCCCGCGCCGCTCGGTCTGGGTCATGCGGTGCTGTGCGCGCAGCCGGCCGTCGGCTCCGAGCCATTCTTCGTGCATCTGGCCGACGACCTGATTCGCAGCGAGGTTGCCTGCCTGAAGCAGATGGCCGACGTGTACGAGGCCAAGCGCGCCAGTGTCCTTGGCGTACAGTCGGTGCCGCGCGCGGACACCGATAAATACGGCATCGTTGCGGTGGAGGCCGACAAGTCGGCCACCAGCCGGGTCCGCAGCATCGTCGAGAAGCCCAAGCCGGCCGTAGCGCCCTCCAACCTGGCGGTGGTCGGGCGCTACGTGCTTGCGCCGTCGATCTTCGAGCACCTGGAGAAGCTCGGGCAGGGCGCGGGCGGGGAAATCCAGCTGACCGACGGGATCGCGGCACTGATGCGCGAGGAGGCGGTTTACGCCTACCGCTTTGCGGGCACGCGCTATGACTGCGGCAGCAAGCTCGGGTATCTGCAGGCCACCGTCGAGTACGCCCTCGGACATCCCGAGCTCGGCAAGGAGTTTCGCCGTTACCTGCGGGACCTGCAGCTGAAGACGGCAAGGTCCGAGGGTGGAGAGCGGCATGCCAACGGCGGTGGCGCTACCCGGCGGACTGCCCCGCCGGTCTCCTCGGCCTGATCCGCCGGATCATTCAGGCCGGTTGTGCGATGAGCGCCGCGGATGTGGCGCGCGAGATGATGTGGGCGAGGGTGTCGATGCTGTCGACCACCCGGTCGCAGCTGCCGATCAACTCCGCGGCGTCCCCGCCGGCGGGCGCGGCTTCGAGCGTGCGCGCCAGATGTCGCTGCAGGGCGCGGATGGGCGGCAGCTCACCGGGCGCGCGCTGTGCGCTCAGCGCATCGGCCACCTCGCGCAGAGCCGCGGCGCAGTCGAGGACCAGGGACTTTGTTGCTGCGCCGCCGATCAGTCTGCCGTGGTGCGAGATCAGCGCCTCGAGCGTCATGATCGCCCGCGCCAGGCGATTGCCGTTGGTCAGTAACGATTGGGCGAGCTCGGCGAGCGCCGGCGGCGTGGCCGGTTCGGCGAGCAGCCGCTTCACGGATGCCTCGGCGTTGATGCGTGCGACACGCGCGCCCTGGCGCGCTTCGTGCCGCTCGGGCGCATTGCCCGTGACGATCGCGCCCAGATAGGTTGCATAGGCCTGCAGCGATTGGGCCAGCATGTCCCGCGCGCGTCCTTTCTCCCAGGTCGGCCACAGGCCGTAAGCGGCGAGTGCCACCACGCTGCCGAGCACGGTGTCGATCAACCGGGCGATGACGGTCGGCTCCGGCCGCTCGCCCACGAATGCCAGCAGCAGCACCACCAAGCCGGTGAGACAGGCGACCGCCGCTGCGTAGTGCACGTTGCCGAGGTAGCGATATGCCGCGCACAGCGCCGCCAGCACGGCCAGGTGGATCCAGGCGTTGGCCGGCAGCACGAGCACCAGCGCCGTGGTGAGGACCAGGCCGAGCACGGTGCCGGCCATGCGCAACAGCCCGTAGC
>JAJZMI010000207.1 GCA_021798335.1 Pseudomonadota bacterium
CGCGCCGCATCCGGCAGTGGCTGCAGGCACGGTTCGCGCGCGGCGGCTGGCCGACCGTTGCATCGCGATTGTGAGCGCCCGCGCGAGCCGATGAGCGGCGCCGCGCATCGCCCCGAGGACACCCTCGGGCGCTTCATCGAAGCTCAGCGGCCCATCATCGACTCGGTGCGCACCGAGCTGGCGGCCGGCCACAAGCGCACCCACTGGATGTGGTTCGTGTTCCCGCAGATCCGTGGTCTCGGGCACAGCCCGACCGCTCAAAACTACGCCATCGACACTCTCGCGCAGGCCGAGGCCTATCTTCGACACCCCGTGCTCGGCGCGCGGCTGCGGGAGTGCACGCAGCTCGTGTGCGCCAGCCGGCAGCGCACGATCGAGGCGATTTTCGGGTATCCGGACAACCTCAAGTTCCACTCCTGCATGACGTTGTTTGCCACGGCGGCCGGCGAGCGACCCGAGGATCGAATCTTCCGCGCCGCACTCGACAAATACTTCAGCGGCCGGGAAGACCCCAGGACACTCGAGCTGCTGCGGCCGCGCGGCGCAAGCCCGCTCGATCCGTGATCGAGCGCTAGCCGGGAATCAGCACCGTCGAGCCGGTGGTGCGGCGCGCCTCGAGATCACGGTGGGCGGCCGCGGCGTCCGTCAGCCGATAGCGCTGCCCGATCCTGACGCGCACCACACCGTTTCTCACCGCCGAGAACAGCTCGCGCGCCGCCGCATCCAGGTCGGCTCGCCGGGCAATGTAGCTGAAGAGCGTGGGTCGGGTGAGATAGAGAGAGCCGCGTTTGCTCAGCTCGAGCGGACTGATCGCCGGCGGCGGCCCGGAGGCATTACCGTAGGAAACCATCATGCCGAGCGGCCGAAGGCAATCGAGCGAGGCCATGAAGGTGTCCCGGCCGACCGAGTCGTACACGACCGCCACGCCCGCGCCGCGCGTGAGCTTGCGAACGCTCTGCACCAGCTCATCGCGCCCCTGGATCAGCACATGCCGGCAGCCGTGCCTGCGCGCCAGCTGCGCCTTGGCTTCGCTGCCGACGACACCGATGACGGTCGCGCCGAGTGCCTTCGCCCACTGCGTGAGCATGACGCCGACGCCGCCCGCGGCCGCATGGACCAGGAGGGTATCGCCACGCTGCACCCGATAGGTGCGCCGCAGCAGCGCGCGCGCCGTGAGCCCCTTCAGCATGATCGCGGCGGCCTGTTCGTCGGCGAGATCCCTGGGAATCTTGACGAGCCGCTCCACGGGCACATTGCGCACCTCGCAGTAGGCGCCCGGCCTGGAGTCAACATAGGCCACGCGCGCACCGACCCGCCAACCCGACACATTGCGCCCGAGTGCGGTGATCACCCCGGCTGCCTCGCGGCCGACGCCGCTCGGCAGCTCGCCAGGATACAGGCCCGTTCGATCGTAGACGTCGATGTAGTTGAGCCCGATCGCCGTGTGGCGAACCTGCGCCTCGCCGGTGCCCGGCATGCCGGGATCGCAGTCCTCGACCCGCAGGACTTCGGGACCGCCGTGCTCGTGGAATCGGATGCATTTCATGGACTGCTCCTGCACGGGGAGATTCTGTGCCGGCTACGGACCATCCGCAGCATACGCGCCCGCGATCGGCGGCTCGAGCGGGCGCGCCGCCCGATCATCGGGCCGCACCCCCGCGCTCGTTCGGCGGCAGCGCCGGGCCGGAGCCGGCGCCCGTGCGCTCGATGGCCGCGGCGATCTCGCGCAAATCCGCTTCGGTCAGACGCAGTGCCGCGGCCCCGATCCAATCGTCCACCTGTGCGGGCTTGCGCGCGCCGACAATGGCACCGGTCATGCCGGGCCAGGCCAACACCCAGGCCACGGCGACGGCCGCCACCGTCGTGCCGTGACGCGCCGCCACGGGCTTGAAGGCCTCGGCGAGTTGCAGATTGCGCATCAGGGCATCGCCGGTGAATTGCGCATTGCGGGTGCGCCAGTCCTCCTTCGGGAGCGATCTGGCGCGCTCGGCCGTGAACGTGCCGGTGAGCAACCCCGCCTGCATGGGGCTGTAGACGATCACGCCGCTCTGGTGCGCGTGGCACCAGGCGATCTCCGCGGCCGAGTGCCGGCGGATGGCGGAGAACGGCGGCTGGAGCGACTCGACATGTCCGAGGCGCTCGGCGCGCTCGAGCTGCTCGATGCTGTGATTGGACAGCCCGACCGCGCGCACCTTGCCCGCCCGTTTCAGCTCGAGCAGCGTGTGCCAGTATTCCTCGAGGGGCACGTCGTCGGCGGGCCAGTGCATCTGATACAGGTCGATGCGCTCGACGCCCAGGCGGCGCAGGGAATCATCCAACTCGCGCCGCAGACTGTCGGCCGAGCCCACCCGGCGCGGCGGCGCTTCCCGGCGACTCTCGTCCCAGACCAGGCCGCACTTGGTGAACACATACGGCCGCTCGCTCGCGGGCATTTCCTTCAAGGCCCGCCGGACCAGCACCTCGGAATGCCCGAGGCCGTAGATCGGCGCGGTGTCTATCCAGTTGATGCCGCGCTCAAGCGCACGGCGGATGACGCGCACCGACTCCTCATCGTCATGGGCGCCCCACTCCGTGCCGCCGATGGCCCATGCGCCAAGTCCCACTGCCGTGATGGTCATGCCGGTGGTGCCCAGCGGACGGGTGGGCAGGGGATCTTGGGCGGATGCGGCGGAGGGAATCTCCATGACAGTGTCTCCGGACGATCGGTGGAAGCCGCGCAGGTTGGCACGGGCAAGCCTCGCCGGCAATCCGGCGGCCTGCACGCGGGCCGGGACGCCGGGCCGAGGCGGGGCACCGCCCGGTCGAGGAGAACCCCACGCATACCGGCGCGATCGGGCTCACCCCGCTGCGCAACGCCTGCGGGCCCGACCCGGATTTAAGAGTGCGCTAGTCACCCGAGAGCATCGAGTCGAACGGCACCCAGGCACTGCCAGCCTCGCTCGAACGCAGCACCGCATCGACGAAGCAGACTCCTTCCAGGCCATCTTCGACGTCCGGATACCAGACGTTTGCCGGCAGCGGCTCGCCGCGCTCAGCCGCGCCAATGGCGCGGGCGATCTCGGTGTAGAGGTTCGCAAAGGCCTCCAGGTACCCCTCCGGATGGCCCGCTGGAACGCGCGTGACGCGCCGGGCGGCCTCACCGGCCGCTTGCGAGCCGCGCGTAATGATTTGCCGCGGCCGCTCCACCTCGGCGAACATCAGCTGGTTCGGATCGCTCTGCCGCCACTCGAGGCCGCCCCGCTCGCCGTA
>JAJZMI010000096.1 GCA_021798335.1 Pseudomonadota bacterium
CACCGCGGCAACCCGGAGTTCTTCGACGATGCGATCCTGACCATCGACAATTCGGTCAAGCGCATGACCCGGTTGATGGATGAGCTCAGGAGCGGGATGGTCACCGAGCAGAGTCAGCGCGTGGAGCTTGCCGACGCGTGCGCCGAGGCGATCCACCGCTGTGCCGGCGGCACGCCGCGGCCGCTCCTCGAGGTGCGCGCGCGGGCCGATGTCGTGCTCAACCGGGAACGGTTGCTGCAGGTGCTCGAGCATCTGATCCGCAATGCCCAGGAGGCGACAGCCGCGAGCGGATCGGTTACCGTATTGGTGCACCGGGCGGGCCAGTACGGGATCATCGAAGTGGCCGATACCGGGTGCGGGATGGATGCCGCGTTCATTCGGGAGCGGCTGTTCCGGCCTTTCCAGACCACCAAGGGCGAGCGGGGCTTCGGCATCGGCGCCTATCAGACGCGCGAGTTCGTGCGCACGTGCGGCGGTACGGTCGAGGTCGAGAGCGCCCCGGGACGCGGAACCCGTTTCATCCTGCGCCTGCCGCTCGCCCCGATGCTCGGGGCACCAGAAGGAAACCCGCTGCATGAGCTCCAACCTCAAAACTAGACTGCTCATCGTCGAGGACGACCCGGGATTGCAGCGGCAGCTGAAGTGGGCGCTCGATGGATTCGAGGTCGAGTGTGCCGGCACGCGCGAGGAGGCGATCGCCGCGGCGCGCCGGCTCGAGCCGCCGCTGGTGTTGCAGGACCTCGGCCTGCCCCCCGATCCGGACGGGGTGGAAGAGGGCTTTGCGGCCATCACCGAGCTGCTGCGCCTCTCGCCGGCGACCAAGATCATCGTGGTCACCGGGCGCGAGGGACGCGAGCATGCGCTGCGCGCGATCCGGCTCGGCGCCTATGATTTCTGTCAGAAGCCGGTCGACTTGGCCGTGCTCGGGCTCATCATCGATCGGGCCCGACGCATCCACGAGCTCGAGGGCGAGAATCGCCGCCTCGCCGGGCGCGGCCCGGCGAGTGCGCTCGATGGGGTCATCGCGGCCAGCGAGCCGATGATCAAGGTCTGTCGTCTGGTGCAGAAGCTCGCCCCGACCCAGGCCACCGTGCTGCTGCTCGGGGAGAGCGGCACCGGCAAGGAGCGTCTCGCCCAGGCACTGCATGCCTTGAGCGGCCGGGCCGGCCAGCCCATGGTGGCCATCAACTGCGCGGCAATCCCGGAGAATCTGCTCGAGAGCGAGCTGTTCGGCTACGAGCGGGGCGCCTTCACCGGCGCGGTCAAGCAGACCCGCGGCAAGATCGAGCTGGCCGATGGCGGCACGCTCTTTCTCGATGAGATCGGGGACATGCCGCTCGCCCTGCAGGCGAAGCTGCTGCGCTTCCTGCAGGAGCGGGTGATCGAGCGGGTCGGCGGCCGGGAGCTGATCTCGGTGGACGTGCGCATCATTGCCGCGACCCACCGCGATCTGCACGAGGCCATCGCGCAGAAGGCGTTCCGCGAGGATCTGTTCTACCGCATCAGCGA
Organism: Pseudomonadota bacterium; assembly: GCA_021798335.1. Taxonomy (GTDB): domain Bacteria; phylum Pseudomonadota; class Gammaproteobacteria; order Steroidobacterales; family Steroidobacteraceae; genus 13-2-20CM-66-19. Next base: position 1,510 of record JAJZMI010000096.1, read on the forward strand.
GGTGATGGTGAACATCCCGCCGCTGCGCGCGCGCGGCGCGGACGCGGTGCTGATCGCCAATTACCTGCTGCAGGAGGCCTGCAAGCGCCACGGCAAGGCGCAGCTGCGACTCGCTCCCGATGCGCTCGCGGCGATCGAGCACTATCCATGGCCCGGCAACGTGCGCGAACTGGAGAACCGCGTGAACGCGGCGGCCATCATGGCCGAGGGGAAAATGATCCGCGCGGAGGATCTGACGCTCGAGCCGCCGGCCGATGGGGGGGCGATCCTGCCGTTGCGCGAAGTGCGCCAGCGCGCCGAGAGCGAGGCGGTGCAGCGGGCGCTTGCCGTCACGGGCGGCAACATCTCCAAGGCCGCGGAGCTCCTCGGCGTGACCCGCCCGACGCTCTACGATCTGCTGGAGCGCATGGACATCGTGGTGCCGGGCAAAACCGCGGCCGTGCCGGCCGCCTCGGGCGAGCGCGAGTGAGGCGCGCGGCCGAGCGCGCGGTGCCGCGAATGTTGCCGCGGCCGAGCGCGCTGCCGCACACAGTCTGACCGCGCGCCGGCGCGCGACAGGACCCGGCGCGCGCGCCGGTGAGGCGCCCGATCGGGATGCTTTCGAGCCGACTGCGAGGCGCGCCCCATGCGCCGCTGCGACCCCGGGCACTGCGGCGGAGGCGGCTCGCGCGCCGCGTGCCGGATGGCGGGTGTAACGACATTGGAAATCCGCCACAAGCCCCTGAAGAATATGAACATAATCCCGACTGCCGGCCGATGCTGTCCGGTGCGCGCGGCCGGCGGCGCGCGGTCGCGCGAGGCGGCGCGAGCGGGACGAGTGTGATCCAGATCGCGGAGCTGAATCGTGCCTGCCGCCTTATGTCACGCGCGCTCGTGTTATGTTTGATGTTGGATTCGCGCGCGGTGCGGGCCGTTCTGAACTGACAAATCACGTCACCTCCTGATAGCAATCGACGTCGCCGCGCGCGGCGCGCCTGTTTGACCGGCAATTGCGGGGTATTTCATCGGGTGGCGTGGGCATCGCCTCGATGGATCGTCGGCGGCAGCCGACAGATGCGCGTGCGCGCCGGGACGTGAAAGGCCTCGGCTGTTTTCCATCCCATTGAACTTGAACAGAAAATACATATTGGCACGGTTGTTGCTGTTCCGCCCCCCGCGGCCGTTGCCCGATGTCCCTCGCCACGGCGCATCGGCCGCCGGTGGAAATCCGTGGGAGGGTCCGCGGATCGGGGGCCAATATGCGTGGGTGGATGTCGGTCAGGTTTCTCTGCGGTGGATTTCTTGTGTTGGTTGCTCTTGCCGGCTGCGGCGGCAGCAGCGCCAGCGTTTTCACGACGGGCTCGACGGGCTCGACGGCCGCGGCGGTCGTCAAGCGCGCCGCGCTCACCGTTTCCGGTACTCCGGCGAGCGCGGTGAGCGCGGGGCAGACCTACAGTTTCACGCCCACGGTGAGCACGAGCGGCGGGACGCCGACGTACTCGATCAGCAATGCCCCGCCCTGGGCCACCTTCAATACCAGCACCGGGCAGCTCTCCGGCACGCCCCCGGCGGGCGATGCCGGCACGTACTCGGGCATCGTGATCAGCGTGACCGAGGGGTCCGCCTCGGCGTCGCTGCCGCCGTTCTCGATCACCGTGGCCGAGGCCAATTCCGCCACCGGCAGCGCCGATGTCTCCTGGACGCCGCCCACCACCAATACCAACGGCTCGGCGCTGACCAATCTGGCCGGC
>JAJZMI010000012.1 GCA_021798335.1 Pseudomonadota bacterium
AGCTGATGCGCGCGGCGGGTTTCCGCTGGACCTTCATCGGCATCGAGTCGCCCGACGAGGCCAGCCTGCGCGAGATGCGCAAGGTGCAAAACATGCGCGCCGACCCCCTGGCGGCCGTAGAGCGCATTCACGGCCACGGCATCGAGGTGATGGCCGGATTCATCGTCGGATTCGACAACGACACCGTCGCGACCTTCCAGCGGCAGTTCGAGTTCATCGCCCGCTCGGGAATCCAGGCCGCCATGATCGGGCTGCTGCACGCCATGCCGCGCACGCCGCTCTACGAGCGCCTGCGGGCCGCCGGCCGGCTGCGCACCGAGGCGAGCGCCGGGGACAACACCAAGCTCGACACCAACGTCGAGCCGCTGAACATGAGCCGCGAGGAGCTCATCGGCGGTTACCGGTGGCTGCATCGGCGGCTGCTGGCGGACGATGCGATCGCCCGCCGGATCATCAACAAGCGCCGCTCGCTCGGACGCCCCGCCGGCCCAATGGAATACGGCGCGCTCAGCGGGCTCGCCATCCTCGCGCGCCTGTTGTGGCGCGGCATCCTGCCCGGCGGACCGCGGCGCCACTGGCATTTCCTGCGCAGCGTGCCCTGGCTGACGCCCTGGCAAATTCCGCTCGTGGCCGGCGACTGGATCGTCGGGCTCTCGATGCAGGATTACGCCCGCCGGCACCTCGGCTTCGAGGCCGCGCCGGCCCCCCGATCGTTGCACCGGCGCGTCGCGCGCCTGACCCGCATGCTGCGCCGCTCGGGCAGCGGCCAGATCTCGGTGCAGTCCCGCGCCGCCGCGGACAGCGTACCGGTCCTCGCGCTCTCGCTGCGCGGCCTGTCGGGACTGCGGCTGCGCAGGATGTGCGCCGAGCTCGGCGCGCTGCTGCTCGAGACCCCGGCGCGCCTCACGCTGCGCTTCGAGCACGTGAGCCGCGCGGATGCGCCCCGCGTGCGGCGCCTGCTCAGCCGCTTGCGCCGATTCGCCGACCGGATATCGATCGAAGCCGGGGCGCACGTGCCGCCGATTCCGAACGCGTGGGCATTCCGCCTGCAGCTGCCCGGGCTCGCGATCTCCGAGGACGCGGCGAGTTAGGCCCGGCCGAGCGCGGCGAGCGCCTCGGGCCGCAGCACCGTCACCTCGCGGGCGCGCACCCGCACCCAGCCCTCTCGCTTGAGCGCGCCGAGCGAACGGCTGACGGTCTCGAGCGTAAGGCCCAGATGACGGGCGATATCGCGGCGGCTCATGCTGAGGCGGAATTCGGTGGGCGACAGTCCCCGCCGCTCCAGCCGCCGGGACATCTCCGCCAGGAAGCGTGCCACGCGGCTGCGCGCATCGCACAGATTGAGCTGGCCGCGCAACCGCTGGGACTCATCGAGCGCCCCGCCGAGCAGCCGCAGGATCTCGCGCCGCACACCCGGGAGCTGCTCGATCAGCGCCTCGAGCCCGCGCATCGGCATGCGGCAGTATTCGAGCGGCTCGAGCGCGGTCACGTCGCACGTATAGACACCGGCGGCAAAACCTTCCAGTCCCACCGCCTCGCCCGGCAGCACGAAGCCGTGAACCTGCTCGAGCCCCTCCAGCGTGACGCTGTGGGATTTGGCCGAGCCGCTGCGCACCACCAGCAGCGCGTCCATGCGCGCGCCACAGCGCACCAGCGCCGATCCAGCCGGCAACGGCCGGCCGCGCTCGACGGCGCGCTCGAGCACGCGCGCCTCGGCGGGCGGCAGATGCCCCGGCAGACAAATGGGCTGCAGCGTGCACTCGCGGCAGCTGACGCATGCCGGCAGTCCGGCACGCTTGGCGTGGGATCCTTTGTTCATGGTCACAAAGGATAACGCTGCCCCGGCCGCCGCACATGCGGGTTATCCGCACTTGACATCGGTCAAAATCCCGCTGCCGCGGCCCGTTACCATCGGGCCATGAATGCCTCGCCACCCGGGTGGGCGCTGCTCGCCGATCTCAATCCGCTCGGACCCCTGTTCGTCGGCGTGTTCAACCACTGCACGCGCGGCCTGGGACTCGAGCAGACGTTGGAGGAACTCGAGGGCAAACGCGTATGCGTGCGCGCCACCGACCTGCCGCTGACCATGACGCTGCTCGTGCGCGGCCGCAGACTCGCGCTCGCCTCCGCGCGCGCCACGCCGCATGTCACGCTGCGCGGCCGTTTGATCGATCTGGCGCGACTGGCGGCGCGCACCGAGGATCCAGACACCCTGTTTTTCCAGCGCCGATTGAGTTTCGAGGGCGAGACCGAGACGGGTCTGGCGATCAAGAACGCGCTCGATGCGCTCGAGTGGCAGTGGCCGCCCGCAGCGCGCGGCCTGGTACCGCCGAGTCTGGCAACGGCCGTGCGCGCGGCCCTGCGGCTGCTGCCCCGCTCGCCCTTCGCGCCCCTCGAGCCACCCCGCCCTGCGGGTCACACCGAGCCCGAGCCACGCTCCTCGCGCATCAGGCCGCTGCAGTAGCCGCCCGGCAGCGCGCTCGGCGGACATTGCGCGCCGCCCGCGCCGCGGATCGCCGCCGCGAACGCCTCGATCACCGCTGCAAACGGCACCGCGGCCGGGGAGTGCGGCGAGAGGCGCACGATCTGCACGCCCGAATCCCGCAGCGCGTCCACGACACCGATCAGGTTGCGCACCTGCGCGGACTGGACCTGGATGCCGTTGAGCGCGAACAACGGCTCGCGCTCGCGCGTGTACAGCGTCAAGCCATCATGATCCTCGCCGCACACGAACCCGCAGTCGTCCTTGTTGCGCCGGCGGACGCGGGCGCTGAAGCAGCGCGCCGAGAAGGCGAGCGGCATCCGGCCGTACGCAAACACCTCCGACTCCAGACCCTCCGGCCGCTCGGCCAGCAGCGCGCCGACGGCCGGCGGGTCGAGCTCGAGCGGCGCCACCCAACGGCGCGCGCCGAGCGCCGCGAGCAGCCGCAACGTCTTGCCGTTGTAGACGTTCAGATGCGGTCCGATGACGAACGGCCGGCCGCCGGCGAGCTGCACGGCCGCCATGTCGTTAGCCTCGATGGTCGCGGAGTCAGCCACGATGCGCGCGAGCGCGGCCAGCTCCGACTCCGCTTCCATCAGCGCCAGGGTCGAGACGATGACCTCCTTGCCGGCGGCGGTGAGCTCGCGCGCGATCGCGGCCCACTCCGCGTGGCCGAGCTCCCGCCGCTTCGAGCACACCACTTCGCCAAGATACACGCAGTCGACCGGCTGGGACGCGAGCTCGCG
>JAJZMI010000143.1 GCA_021798335.1 Pseudomonadota bacterium
TGCTCGAGGGGTGCCGGCACAACGGCGTCGAGCATCTGGTGTACGCCTCGACCAGTTCCGTCTACGGCGCCAACACCGACATGCCGTTCTCCCCGCACCGCGGCGCGTCGCACCCGCTGTCGATCTATGCTGCCACCAAACGGGCCGACGAGTTGATGGCGCACAGCTATGCGGCGCTGTTCGGGTTGCCGAGCACGGGGCTGCGCTTCTTCACCGTGTACGGTCCGTGGGGCCGGCCGGACATGGCGCTGTTTCTGTTTGCGCGCAACATCCTCGAAGGCAAGCCCATCGACGTCTACAACAACGGCCATCACAAGCGCGATTTCACCTACGTCGATGACATCGCCGAAGGAGTGGTGCGGGCGTGCGAGCGCATCGCGCAACCCGATCCGACCTGGAGCGGCGCTGCGCCCGATCCGGCCACGAGCCGCGCGCCGTACCGCCTGTATAACATCGGCAATCGCCAGCCCGTCGAGCTGCTGCGCTACATCGAAGTGCTCGAGCAGTGTCTGGGGCGCAAGGCTCACAAGCGCTTCCTGCCGCTGCAGCCGGGGGATGTGCCGGACACCTGTGCCGACGTCGAGGACCTGGTGCGCGAGGTGGGATATCGCCCGGCCACCCCGGTCGAGGAGGGTGTACGCCGCTTCGTCGATTGGTTCTGCGAGTACTATGGCTATCGGCGCTGACCGTCGGCCCGCGGCTTGACGGCCACCCGACGATTAATCAGACTAATCAGATGTATTTCCGGGAAATGCCTCCGAGGGGGAGCGTGTGGCTGAATGCCGGGCCGGCCGACCGCCGCCTTCGCCCCGGGGCCACCGACCGGGGGGGGACATGTTCGCCCGGCAGTTGAGCGTGCAGGTGCGGCGCGAGTGCGCGGTCGGCGCCGAGCTCGGCGAAGGCCCGGTGTGGGTCGCGCACGAGTCGGCGCTCTGGTTCGTCGACATCAAAGGGCAGCGGCTGCATCGTCTGCAGCGGCGCACCGGCGAGCTGCGCAGTTGGCGCGCGCCGGGCCCGCCGGGCTTCCTGCTGCCGCGCGCGGGCGGCGGGTTCGTGGTGGGCTTGAAGGGCGGATTGCACCGCTTCGATCCGGCGAGCGGCACCTTTGCGCCCCTCGCCGAGGTCGAGCCGCATCGGCCGGACAATCGCCTGAACGATGGCTGTGTCAGCCCCGAAGGCGCACTGTGGTTCGGCTCGATGCACGATCCTGAGGTCCAGCCGAGCGGCGCGCTGTATCGGCTCGATGCCGCCGGCCGGTGCGTGGCGTTGGATGAGGGTTATGTGGTGACCAACGGTCCGGCCTTCAGTCCCGACGGGCGGATCTTCTATCACACGGACAGCATCGCGCGGACCGTGTACGCCTTCGACCGTCCGGAGCCGCACGTGCTGCGCAACAAGCGTGTGCTGCTGCGCATCGAGGCCGATGCGGGCTTTCCGGACGGCACCGCCGTCGACGCCGAAGGGTGCCTGTGGATCGCGCTTTGGGCGGGCGGGTGCGTGCGGCGCTACTCGCCCGAGGGGCGGCTGCTCGCGAGCGTCTCGATGCCTTGTTCCCGGGTCACCAAGGTTGCTTTCGGAGGCGAGGATCTGCGCACCGCGTACGTCACGACGGCCCGCCAGGGGCTCTCCGAGGCCGAGCGGGCCGCCGAGCCGCATGCCGGCGATCTATTCAGTTTCATCGCGCCGGTCGCCGGGCTGGCGCAGCCGCCGGTATCGGTGGCGTGCGGTTGACCGAGGCGATGCGCAGCGCCGGCGATCTTGCGGGCCGTTCGCCGGCACGTGTGCTGTGCGATTGGGGCAGCAGTCGGCTGCGCGCCTTTCTCGAGGTTCAGGGGCGCGTGGCCGCGCGGGCCGACGGGCCGGGGATCGGGCTGCTTGGCGGGCAGGCTCCCGAGGAGGTGCTGCGCCGCGTGCTGGCGCCATGGCGCGCGAGCCATGAGTTCGAGCGCATCGTGCTGTGCGGGATGGTCGGCTCGCGCGCCGGTCTGGCCGAGGTATCTTACGTACGCGCCCCTGCGGCGCTGACGCCGTGGCGGGCCGCGGTGCGGGCGGTGCGGTGGGACGAGGAGCGGGTTCATATTCTGCCGGGCATTCAGGCGCAGAACTTCCGCGACGTGCCGGACGTGATGCGCGGCGAGGAGACCCAGATCTTCGGTGCGCTGCGGCTGCGGACCGCGCTCGGGGAAGGGCGGCGCTTGATGGTGCTGCCCGGCACGCACAGCAAATGGGTGGAAGTGCGCGATGGACGCATTTCCCGACTGCAGACCTACTTCACCGGGGAGCTGTTCGAGCTGCTGTGTACCCGCTCATCGCTCCTGCGGCTCGGCGGGATCCTCGAGTCGGATGAGGAGGCCTTTGAGATCGGGGTGCGCAACGCCGTCCGCTACGATCTGGCCGCCAATCTGTTCGAGACGCGCAGCGCGCAGCTGATCGAGGGCCGCTCGGCCGGCTGGGCCCGCTCGTTCCTCTCGGGCGTGCTGATCGGCGCGGAGGTGCACAGCATGCTCGCGATGCCGAGCGCCCCGCGAGGCGAGGTCACGCTGATCGGCGATCCACGGCTGGCCGATAGCTACCAGCGCACGTTGGCCGCATTCAGTGTCGCAGCACAGTGCCTCGACGGCGATGAGTGCGTGCTCGCCGGATTGCGCGCGGCGGCAGAGGATGTGTAACGGAGTGGTGAGATGACGATCGGGCAATTGATCGAGGCGGGCGCCCCGCCGGTGGTGGCGATCCTGCGCGGCGTGACGCCCGAGCAGGCGCCCGAGATCGGCCGGGCGCTGCTCGAGGGCGGCATTGGCGTTATGGAGGTGCCGCTGAACTCGCCGCGGCCGCTCGAGAGCATCGAGCGGCTGTGCGAGGCATTTGGCGGGCAGGCGCTGATCGGGGCCGGCACCGTGCTGTCGGCGGCGCAGGTCGAGGCTGCCGCTGCCGCCGGGGCGCGCCTGATCGTCTCACCGCACACGGATCCTGCGGTCATCGGCCGGGCCGTGGCGCTCGGTCTGGAGTGCCTGCCGGGGTTCATGAGCCCGAGCGAGGCGTTTGCGGCGCTGGCGGCCGGCGCACGGCAGTTGAAGCTCTTTCCGGCCGCGAGTCTCGGACCGGGCTATCTGAAAGCGCTGCGCGAGGTGCTGCCCCGGGCGAGCGGTGTCTGGGCGGTCGGGGGGACCGGCGCGCACGATCTTGCGGCGTGGCTGCAAGCCGGTGC
>JAJZMI010000035.1 GCA_021798335.1 Pseudomonadota bacterium
GAGCCGCGAGTGCCGGGTCGAGGGTAATACCGAGCGGCTGCTGGCGCTGCTGGCGGAGCGGCGCGTCTCGGGCACGTTCTTCGTGTTGGGCTGGGTGGCCGAGCGCTATCCGCAATTGGTGCGGCGCATCGCCGCGAGCGGGCATGAGGTGGCCTGCCACGGTTACTCGCACCAGCTGATCTACAGCCAGACGCCCCAAGTGTTCCGCGAGGAGACGGCGCGCGCCAAGACGCTGCTCGAGGACGCGCTCGGCCGGTCCGTGCTCGGCTACCGGGCCGCCAGCTTCTCGGTCATCAAGCGCTCGCTCTGGGCGCTCGATACGCTGATCGATCTGGGCTTCGCCTACGATTCCTCGATCTTTCCCATCCGCCACGACCGCTATGGGATCCCGGATGCCTCGCCCGATCCGGGCTGGGTGACCGCGCCCTCGGGACGCACGCTGGTGGAATTCCCGATGGTGCCGGCGCGCATCCTCGGCATGAAGGTGCCGGTGTGCGGCGGGGGGTACTTCCGGATCTTCCCGTACTGGCTGACGCGCGCGGGCCTGAGGCAGATCAACGGCCGCGGACGCGCCTTCCCCTTCTATCTGCATCCGTGGGAAATCGACCCGGGTCAGCCGCGCATCAAGGTCGGCGCGCTATCACGCTTCCGGCACTACACCAACCTGGGCCGCTGCGAGGACCGCCTGCACCGCGTCCTCTCGGAGTTCGCCTTCGCGCCGATGCGCTCGGTGCTGGGCGCGCGCGGACTGCTGAGCGGGGAGCAACTCGCGGCAGCGACCTGAGCGCCGCGCGTCGCCGATTCAAGACATCGCGCCCGAGCGCGCGCGCCGCGGCTGTCGCGTTTGTTCCACATCTGGTCTTGGCTCGGCGTTTGGCGCAGGCTACGCCCGTTCTGATCGATCTCGTTCCATTTTGCGTCAACCCCACACCCGGTTGATCGTTGTCCGGCAATGTGAGGCTGACGGTGGCGGATCCGACCGGGCGCGCCGGCGGGGGGTTCGCATCATCCATTGACGGAGGATCGCCGTGATGAGTGCCGTACGACAGTCCCGGAACCCGTGGACCGCCTTTGCCAGAGGCCTGTTTGCGAGCGTGTGCGCGTTGAGCGCGCTGGCGCTGGCCGGCTGCGGCGGCTCGGGAATGAGCTCGTTGCCGGGCACCTCGCCCCCGACCTCGCAGAACGCCTGCGCCAACTGCGGCACCGCGATGATCTCGATGACCGATGCGCCCGGGGACTTCGCCAGCTACATCGTCTCCATCGACTCCCTCACGCTCACCAACGCCGACGGCCAGCAGGTGCAGACCGTGCCGAAGACCACGCCGGTGGACTTCGCGCAGCTGGTCAATCTCTCCGAGATCCTCAGCGCCGAGCAGATTCCGCCGGGACAATATACCTCGGCCACCCTGACGCTCGACTACACCAACGCGACGATCGTCGTGGACACCAGCAGCGGCGCTGTCACGGTGCCGGCCGCCGATATCCTGAATGCGCAGACGGGAAAGCCGCTCACCGGCCAGGTGACCGTGACGCTCTCGTTCGCCGCCGGTAATCAGCTCGTCATCACCCCCGGCACCGTGTCGAACCTGGCACTCGACTTCAACCTGGCCGCCTCGAACACCGTCGATCTCAATGCCAACCCGATCACCGTCTCGGTGAGCCCGTCGCTCACCGCGAGCCTGACGCCCGACATCACCAAGCAGATCCACGTGCGCGGACCGCTCGTCAGCGTGAGCACCGCCAATGACGATTACGTGGTGAACATCTCGCCATTCCACGATACGGATGACGGCTTCGGCCAGCTCACGGTGGACACCACTTCGACGACGAGCTTCCTCGTCAACGGCACGACGTACACCGGATCGGCGGGCCTCACCGCCCTTGCGGCGCTGCCGGCCAACACGATGACCGCCGCCTACGGCACCTGGGACCAGACCGCGCACACGTTCACGGCCAGTATCGTGGATGCGGGCAGCAGCGTCACCGGCGAGACGGGCGACAGCGTGGTGGGCACGGTGATGGCCCGCAGCGGCGATACTCTGACGGTGAGCAATGCGCTCGTCTTCCTGCCGCTGGCATCCAGCCCGGACTGGGAGTTCGGCTTCCAGCGCCAGATGACCGTCACGATCGGCGCGGGCACGTCCGTGACCGAGCAGGGTCAAAGCGGCACGCTGCCCATCGCCGACATTTCGGTCGGGCAGAAGGCGCGGTTCGCGGGCAACTTCACCGGCTCGACCAGCACGACCAGCATGATGAGCAGCACGACCTCGGGAGGCACGCTGGATGCCACCAGCGGCAGCGTGGAGCTGCTGCCCACCGACGGCGTCGGCCTGTTCAGCTCCGGCAGCGGCGGGCAGATGACGGTCAACCTGCAATCTCTGGGTCACGTGCAGGCGAGCAACCTGACGTTCACGGGTACCGGAACGACCGCGAGCCAGGACGCCTCGGCTGCGGCGTATCAAGTATCCATTCCGACGTCATTCTCGACATCCTCGCTGGTTGCGGGGCTGCCGGTGTCGTTCCAGGGTTTCGTCGATCCCTACGGAGCGGCGCCGCCGGACTTCACGGCCCGCACGGTGGTGTCCTCTGGACAGGCGCAGGCCTGGTTGAGCGTGTCGTGGACCTCCCCGGGCGATGCGACGCCCTTCTCGATCCTCACCTCTTCCGAAATGTTGCTCAGCCAGACCACCCTGGAAGGCGCCGCCACGCACGTCATTCACATCGACTGGACGACCATCGACCCCGCGACGCTGAGCACCGGCCTCGAGCTCGTGCCCGATACCCGCTCGAGCGACTTCCAGTCCTTCGCCATCGTGCACACCGCGAGCCGCGAGATCGACACGTACAGCACCTTCACGGACTTCTCGGCCGCGCTGATGTCGGACCTCGGCTCCGCCTCGGCGCTGCGCGTGACGGCCGAAGGCACCTACGGCTCGGGGGGCGTGCTTACCGTCGATCACATGATCGTTGCGCTGAACAATTGAGAGGCCGCGGGTCGGGTGCCCGTTCCCTCCCCCAAGGCGGGCACCCGACCGGCGCGGCGGGCCTGAGCGGCGGGCGGTCAGCGAGGACATCGCGAAGAAGCTCGCCCGGCGGTTCGGCCTCGCGGCGGACTGCTAGAATGCGCTCGTGCGCGGATTGCACCTCATGCGTGTGGCAGGCATCGACGTCACCGTC
>JAJZMI010000116.1 GCA_021798335.1 Pseudomonadota bacterium
GATGTCAGAGAAAAGAGTCATATCAGGAAAACTCCATGAAAACGAGCGGAAGGTCCCGGCCCGGCGCTACGGAACACGGGGGCGGGCGGCGTATCGGGCCCGATGTGGCCCATGAGTCAAGCGGCGCGTTGCGCTCACGCGCGAAATGCCGATGCCGGGAAGCACGAAAGACTTTCATCGCATTAGCAAGCCATCTCGGATGGTAGCGGTATCAGCGCCCCGGAGTCAATGGGAATTGGTCTCAGGCTGGCGATCTACAAACTCACCCCTCGGGGCGGAGGCGAGGCCGGAGCATGACGACGGGGCGCCAAGGCGCCGGGCGCGTCAGCTGCAGCGGGGCAAGCGGCCAAGCGGGAACGGCGGCCGTCACGATCAGGGGATGGTGTAGAGGCGGATGCGATAGAGGTGGAACGTCTGGGGTGAGAGCAGCAGGTTGCGTCCTTGATTGCTTTGATCGCCGTTCAGTCGTCTCGCGACGATCCAGCGACCGGCGTGGCGGCGCAGCTGCGCGATGCCGGCGATGCCGGCGATCCGGTCATCGACGTCCGGATCACGCCGGACCGTGATCTCAAGCCCTCTGCCCAAGACGTCGAACACGTTCGGCCTGCGCTGCAGGACCAACATCGCGCCGGTGCGCTCCAGCATCCGATGTGTAAACCAATTGCGCGCCAACCGGGCGGTGAACAGATAGCCGCCGAGCGCGACCGTTTGCGTGGGCGAGGGGCTGGTGCGACGCAGCACCAGGGCGCGGACCAGGTCCCGCTGCTGCGCGGCGCCGAATATTGACGCGAGCCGCCCGAGCGTGCGGTACACGGCGCTCAGGCGGGCCTCGGCTCGGTCCGGTGGCAGCAGGGGGCTGTCCACGCCGAACGCGGAGAAGCCGAAGCCGCGCGCTTGCCCGAAGACATAGAGTGCGTTGTCCGCCGCGAGACCCAGGCGCGACTCGGGCACGAATACCGGATTGCCGGCGCGCCGGTAGCGCTGCACCCAGTGCTCGAAATCCGGCCAATAGATATCGGGCGCATAGAAGGTGATCGCGGGGGCGCCGGCGCGGTATATCGGCTGACAGCGCGGATAGGGTCCCCCGCTCGGATATGCGCCGGCGCGCTGATGAGGCGCCGGCAGCTGCGCGTTCATGTACATCGGCAGCGGGTCCTGGCGCTGGCCGGCGCGCGCCACCGCATTCACGTATCGGGCGTAATACCAGGCCATGAACGTCTCGTCCGCGCGCGGTCCAAACACGCCGGGCCACGAGTGGCCCGCCGGGTCGAAGTGTGCCGCCAGCCGCCACGGCAGTCGCCGGCGCGCCCGCAGCGTGCGCAGCAATCGTGCCGGCACGGGTCCGGCGAATAGCCGGTCGGCGCGCGCGGAGCGGTCCCGGCCCCCGACGCCGAGATAGCCGACTTCGTTCTCCACCTGCACCATGAGCACGGTTTGCCGACGCGTATCGAGCAGAGCCACGTGATGCATCAGCGCGGCAAACGCAGTGGCGTCCGCCCGCTCCGTGCGCCGCCCAAACACCGAGAGGATGGGCAGCGGCGCGCCGGAAGCCGAGAGGGCCCGCGGGAAACGGCGGGGATCATCGAGCACCCACCGTGGCGCATAGCTCGAGAAGGCGTTCTTCCAGCTGCCGAACCACAGCAGTACCAGATGCAGATGCGTACGCCGCGCCACCGCCATCCAGTGATCGAGAACCGAAAAATCGAACTGCCCCTCGACCGGCTCGATCTCATCCCAGGCCACAGGCATCAGCACCGTATTGAACTGCCGCCGGGCAAGGGCAGGCAGGACCGTATCTGCCGCCGCTGCGGTTCCCGCCGTGGAGTTCTCGAGCTCGCCGCCGCGGATCAAGAACGGCCTACCGTGCACGATCAATTGCGCGGCACCGTGTGCGAAACGCAGATGCGGCAGGGACGCCGCCCGAGCGCTACCGCCTGCGCCGGCACACAGCAAACAGAACAGCAGCGCCTGCGCGGCACGCGCTCTATGCATGGACGGGGACCTCGCTCGACTCCCGACGCAGACTAGACAGGCGCCCGGCCAGCGTCAAGATAGCGCTATCAGATCAAAGACTTGCCGCCGGTTCTGATGCTGGGATCTGGCTGACGGAGAGGTCGCTGAACGCGACCCCCAACCCTGAAACCGCGCTTGGGAGAGGACCCTAAACCACGAATAACAGCGTCGTCATTCTGTGCTTTGTCGATCCCTTCAAGAGTGAAGACCGCTGGCCTGTCTGGGCGCTGGATCAACGGCTGTAGGCGCTCACGTCACGGTGGAGCCCGCCCATGTGGTGGCCAGCCAACGGCCGAGTCCGATGGTACCGCCGCCGTGATATCGGACCGCTTCGGGATCCGTCCTCAGCATATGGTCGCGCAATCAGATTCCGAAGAAGCGGCGGGCAGGGACACCCCGATTGCCGGGAGGAGAGACCGCGTATCGTCCGTGAGACAGCCTGGAAACGCGGGAATTGCGGCGACTTGATCTAGGTCATGCTCGAGCGGTTGAAACAGGACAATACTCTCGGCGTAGTCAGGTAGCGGTACCAGACGCGGAGGGAAAAATTCAACGACCCTGTGAGGATGAATAAGCCGCCGGAAACGGGTTTTCCGTGCCGGCTGCGATCCATGTTGCTGGTTCACAACGTCAGATTTAGTGATAGAGGGGGTACCTAAATGAGTCGGAAGACATTGCGTAACGCATCAAAGAATGCGTTCAAGAAGAACATCAGAGTCGGCGCGCTGGGCCGTACGGGCTACGCCAAGATCGGTATCTCGGGGGTGGCACTGGCCTTACTCACGTTAGGCGTCGGCGGCGTGGCGTACGCCCGGAACGCCCCGACCCGCAAGAGCTCGGATCAGCCGGCGGCACCGGCGAAGGCCAAGCGGCGCGGCTTCAATGCGATGCCGATGGCCTCCCGCAACGGCGCGGGACTCAATGCCCGGAATACGGCGCAGCCGTCGCCGGTCATCGCGACGGCGAGCACGAAGGGCGAGTCTTCGGCCACCGCGCTGGCGCCGATCATCGTCACCGGTATGCGGGGATCTCTGATGCGATCGCTCGCCATCAAGCGCGAGTCGATCGGAGTGGTCGACGCCATCTCGGCCGAGAGCATCGGACAGTTCCCGGATTCCTCGGTGGGCGGCGCGCTCGCGCACCTGCCGGG
>JAJZMI010000019.1 GCA_021798335.1 Pseudomonadota bacterium
CGGACGCAAGTCCTCGGGCACCCGCTGGCCGTCGCTCACGTACGAGACGGGCAATCGCGAGCGGATCAGCGCCGAGAGGGCGCCGCCGAGACTGGCCGCCTCGTCCGTCTTGGTGAGCACGCAGGAGGCGGGTTTCAACGGCCGGAAACGCTCGAGGGTCTGCTCGAGCGCGCCGGCCTGCGTGCTTGCGGCCAGCACCAGCGCCGGCCCGAGCGCCGGCCCGCACGCGGCGAGGACTGCAAGGCGCGCCTCGAACTGGGTGTCACGCACGCTGGTTCCGGGGGTGTCGATTAATACGAGCCGATAGCGCTCCAGGCGTGCGAGCAGCTGTGGCAATGACTCGAAGCGCTCGGGTACGTGCACCGGCACCCCGAGCAGCTGGCCGAGCGCGTGCATCTGTTCCTGCGCGCCGATGCGCACAGTGTCGGAGGCGATGAGCGCCAAGTCCTTCGGGCCATGACGCAGCATCCAGCGCACCGCGAGCTTCGCGAGCACGCTCGTCTTGCCGACACCGGTGGCGCCGACGAAGGCAACGCGGCCGCCGTTCTCGAGCCAACAATCCCCGGTCACCTGCAGGTATTGCGACAGGCCCGCCACGGCGAACCGGCGTCCTTGCAGCAGGTCTATGCCGGCGGGGAGTTGTCCAATGAGGTGATCGGCCAGGTCCCGCGCGATGCCGATCTCGGCCAACTCGCACAGCAGCTCGGTGTGTACGGGATTGCGGCGCGAACGCTCGTTCCACGCGAGCTGCGCAAGTTGTGTCTCGAGAATCCGGCGCAGCGTCTTCAGCTCGTGGCCCATCGCCTCGGCCGAGGGCGCCGCTGCCGGACTCGACCGCAGGTCGACATCGGAGTCGGCGCTGCCGCCCGGCAGCGCGGTCTCGGCCGGCGCGATGTCCTCGAGCCGCCGGGCGTCGAAATCGACCGCGGCGGTGACTTCGACGCCGTCCGGTCCGCGGCGCGAGGAGAGTATCACGGCATCCTCGCCGAGCTGCTCGCGAATCGCGCGCAGCGCATGGCGCATCTCCCGGGCGGTATGTCGTACGATTTTCATGGGTTACCTGCCGACCGCGGTAACGACGCGGACCTTGCGGTTGTCGGGTATCTCGTTCCAGGCCAGCACGTGCAGCGCCGGCAACGCGGGACGGAGGAATTTGGCCATGGCGGCGCGCAGCGGCGGTGGCACCAACAGCACCGGGGCCGCACCCGCGCCTTCCTGACGCTGGGCGGCATCGCCGACGCGCTGTTGCAACCGCTCGGCCAGTCCCGGCTCGAGTCCGGCGCCGGCGCTGCTGGCGGTCAAGGAGCCCTGCAGGAGCCGCTCCAGCTCCGGCTCGAAGGTGATGACGGGCAGCTCCGCGGATACGCCGGCGATCTCCTGCACGATCTGCCGGCCGAGCGCGACACGCACCAGCGGCAGAAGCACGGCGGGATCCTGGGTCTTGGGTGCATGCTCGGCGAGTGTTTCCATGATGGTGCGCATGTTGCGGATGGGAATGCGTTCGGACAGAAGTCCCTGCAATACGCGTACCAGGACGGCCAGCGGCATGACGCGCGGTACCAGGTCTTCGACCAGCTTCGGGGCGCTCTTGCCCAGGGTATTGAGCAGCTGTTGCACTTCCTCGTGGCCGAGAATCTCGTGGGCGTGAGACTGCAGGATGAACGAGAGGTGCGTGGCGATCACCGTGCTCGGATCGACGACGGTGTAGCCGAGCGCCTGGGCGTGATCGCGGTTGCCCGGCTCGATCCAGACGGCCTCCATGCCGAAAGCCGGGTCGCGCGTCGCTACGCCCTGCAGGGGCCCGAATACCCGGCCGGCGTTGATGGCGAGCTCCTTGTCCGGATACACGGTGCTCTCGCCGATGGGCACGCCGCTGAGATTGATGCGGTACACGTTCGGCGCAAGATCGAGATTGTCGCGGATGTGCACCGCGGGCAGCAGGAAGCCGAGTTCCTGCGAGATCTTGCGGCGCACGCCGCGCACCCGCGCCAGCAGATCGGCGCCCTGGCCCTTGCTGTCCACCAGGGAGACCAGCCGATAGCCGACCTCGAGCCCGACGGGATCGACCGGTTTGACATCCTCCCAGGACAGCTCGCGCGACTCCCCGGTCGGCACCGGCGCCGGGGCCGGCGGTGCCGCCGCCGCGCGGGCGATCCGCTTGCGGGTGAGGTAGGCGCCGCCGCCGCACACGCCCGCCATGAGCAGGAACGCGACGCTCGGCATCCCGGGAATCAGCCCGAGCGCGCCGAGCAGACCGCCGGCCACCGCGAGCGTGCGCGGATTGCCGAACAACTGCTTGCCGAGCTCCCCGCCCACGTCCTGCGGCCGCGACATGCGCGTGACGATCACCGCGACGGCGGTGGACAGCAGCAGCGAGGGAATCTGTGCGACCAGCCCATCGCCGATGGTGAGCAACGTGTAGGTGTGCAGCGCGGCGCTGAGCGCCATGCCATGGCCGAGGATGCCGATCGCCAGGCCGCCGATGATGTTGATCAGCAGAATCAGGATGCCGGCCACGGCATCGCCGCGCACGAACTTGCTGGCGCCGTCCATGGCGCCGTAGAAATCCGCCTCGGCGCGAATCTCGGTGCGCCGCGTGCGCGCCTCGTCCTGGGTGATCAGACCGGCGGCGAGATCGGCATCGATAGCCATCTGTTTGCCGGGCATCGCATCCAGGGTGAAGCGGGCGCTCACCTCCGAGACACGGCCGGCACCCTTGGTGATGACCATGAAGTTGATGATCGTCAGGATGACGAATACCACGATGCCGACGGCAAAGTCGCCGCCGACCACGAACTTGCCGAACGATTCGATGACGTGGCCGGCCGCGCCGGGTCCGGTGTAGCCGCGCAGCAGCACGATGCGGGCGGAGGCGACGTTCAGCGCCAGGCGCAGCAGCGTGGCGAGCAGCAATGCGGTGGGAAAGACGCCGAATTCCACCGGCCGTGACACGTAGAAGACACTCATCACGATCACGATCGACAGTGCGATGTTGAACGTGAACAGGATGTCGAGCGCCACCGGCGGCAGCGGCACGATGATCATCGCGAGGACGCACAGCACGCCGAGCGGCACGCCGATGCCGACGCGCAGCAGTTCGCGCGGATTCCACGACCACGTTGGCGGGGCGGTCGCTGTGTGGGT
>JAJZMI010000212.1 GCA_021798335.1 Pseudomonadota bacterium
CCGATGCGCCGGGCGCTCGGCTCGAGCGGCGCCAGATCTCGTGCGCCCAGCCGAATGACCGCGCGATCGGCCTGCTGGAGGCCGGCGATCAGTTTGAGGGTGAGCGACTTGCCCGAGCCCGAGGGCCCGAGGATCGCCAGGCGGCGCGCCCGGCTCGACCATTCCACCGTCAGATCGAAATCATTGATTCGCTTGTCGACTTCGAGCTGCAACCCGCCCGCAACGGCGGTCGTCGCCTCCGCGGGGTCATGGGGACGCGCAGCCGAGGCCGCCGGGAGCCGGCGCCGGACCGGGCGAGCCGAGGAGCGCGCGCTGACTGTGCTGCTGAGCAACACGATGACCAACGCCAGGGCGATCGCCGGCAACAGCACCGGCAGCATGGCCGGCAGACCTTTGTCGCCGAATTCCACGTAGGTATAGACCGGGAGCGAGTACGGATGATAGGCCACCATCACGGTGGCGCCGAACTCGCCGAAGGCGCGCAGCCAGGCGAGCAACAGTCCGGCGATCAGCGCGGGCCTGACGGCCGGTAGCGTCGCCCGCCAGAACACTGCGAGCCGCCGCCGGCCGAGCGTCGCCGCCACATCCTCGATGGCCGGATCCATGGACGAGAACGCCGAGCGCGCCGCGATGATCACGAACGGCGCGGAAACAAAAGCCTCCGCGAGCACGATACCGGCGAAAGAATCGGTGAGCCCCCCGTTCGTCAGCCGGCCCAGGGGCGAGTTGTAGCCGAGCAGAAACAGCAACAGCACGCCGCTGGCGAGCGGTGGCAATGCCAGCGGCAGCTGCACGAGGAATCCCAGCAGTCCCATCGCTCGTCCGGGGACGCGCGCGAGCGCGAATCCCAGCGGGATCCCGCACAGCGCGGTGAGCAACGTCGCGCTGCTGGCGCTGGCCAACGATACCGCGCACGCGTGGGCGAGAGTCGCATAATCGACGTCGCGCCAGCGTGTCGCGGCCGCAGCCTGCACGCCGGCCGCGAGCGGCGCGATCAGATAGACCGCGAGCAGGCCGGCGAGCCAGGGCAGGGGCGAAGGTACTTTACGCGGCATGCGATTGGCTTGGAGTGACACACGGGCCCCGGAACCCAACGGCTCTTTCCGGAGCGTCAATGACACGATGTTTCGGCGGCGGCTCCCAGGGACGGCTTCGGGGAATCGGCAAGGACCGCGGGGCTCCGGGGACGGGGCGTCAGATCTTGGGGGCGGCGCGGCGCAGCAGGGCGCGCAGCGGCGGCGGCATGGCGCGCGCATCGCCGGTCAGCGTGAGCCGCCGCAGCGCCAGTCCGTGCGCGAGCATCAGCTTGCGCCCCCGCGGGCCGAGCAGAAACGCGATGAACGCCGCCGCGGCGCGCGGATGCGGCGCGTCTCGGATCAGCGTGATGGTATAGAGCGCCTTGGGCGTGATCGACGGCGGGAGCGTCACCGACGGAATGCCGGCGGCGGCGGTCTCCGTCGAGTAGAAAAAGCCGGCATCGAGCTGTCCGGACTGCAACCGTCCCATCAGCGTTTCCTCGGGGAACACCTGGGCGGCATTCTCGGGTCCGCCGAGCACGCGCCGGAGCAGGCCCGGAACGTGGTAATAGGCCTCGGCCCGGCGCATCAGCTCGACCGTGAGGATCCCCTTGGGATCGAGCTTGGGATCCGTGCGGCCGATGCGCAGGCCCGGCGTCTGCAGCACGACATACCAGGGCCGTGAATGCCACAATGGCGCGAAGCGGCTGCGCGGGTTGTACCCGATGACGAGCGGAGACTGCGCGAAAGTGATGTACCAGCGCACCCAATCGCCGTGCTTCGCGCCCATCAACCGCGCGTTCACCCCCGGTGCGGCGCTGAGGAACACATCGGCGCGGCGCAGATGTCCGGCGATCTCGTTGGCCAGAAGCTTCGAGCCGCCGGCATAGCCGCGGAAATGATCGCCGCTCGCGTGATCGAACGCCGGTCCGACCGATCCTTGCATCAGGTTGATCAGCGAGCCGGCGTAGAGCACCGCCACGTTGCCGCTCGCGCGCGCCGGCGGCGCGCTCGAGCACACAGCGAGCAGGACGGCGGCCGTTACGAAGCGCAACCAGGATGGGCGCCGAGCGCGTTGGCCGGACAGGATTGATCGGGTCATGGGCGATGCGCTACGCAAACCGGTCGGTGGCGCTGACCAGCTCGTGCAGCGTGCCGCGCTCGAACGCCGAATGACCGGCGTCCGGCACGATCCGCAGCTGCGCCTCCGGCCAGGCGCGATGCAGGTCCCAGGCGCTGCGCATCGGGCAGACGACGTCATAACGCCCTTGCACGATGACGGCGGGGATGTGGCGGATGCGCTGCACGTCCGCGAGCAGCTGCCCATCCGTCTTGAAGAACCCCTGATTGACGAAGAAGTGGCATTCGATGCGCGCGAAGGCCTCCGCATAGGTGCTCTTCTCGAACTTCGCGACGTAATCGGCCGCGGTGCGCAGATAGCTCGTGGCGCCTTCCCAGCTCGACCAAGCCCGTGCGGCGCGGGCGCGCACCGCGGGGTCATCGCCGGTCAATCGGGCGTAATAGGCGCGCATCATGTCGGTGCGCTCGTCGAGGGGGATCGGCTCGACGAACCGTTCCCAGAGGTCCGGGTAGATCGCCGCGGCCCCCCCGGGGTTCTGGTAGAACCACTGCAATTCCCAGCCGCGCAGCAGGAAAATACCGCGCAGGATCAGCTCGGTGACGCGCGCCGGGTAGGTCTCGGCGTAGGCGAGCGCCAGCGTCGAACCCCATGAGCCGCCGAACACCTGCCAGCGGTGGATGCCGACGTGCTCGCGCAGCCGCTCGATGTCCTCGACCAAGTCCCAGGTGGTGTTTTCCCGGAGCTCCGCGCGCGGGCGGCTCTTGCCGCAGCCGCGCTGATCGAGCAGCACGATCCGGTAGCGTTGCGGGTCGAAGAAGCGGCGCATTTTCGGATCCGTGCCGCCGCCCGGGCCGCCATGCAGGAACACGGCGGGCTTGCCTTCGGGATTGCCGCTCTCCTCGAAGTAGATCTCGTGCAGGTCCGAGACCCGCAGCCGGCCGGTGCGGTAGGGCTTGATCGGCGGGTAGAGCCGGCGCACCGGTCCCCTGGAGTGCGAGGCGCTCATCATGCGGGCAGCCTATCAGATCGG
>JAJZMI010000152.1 GCA_021798335.1 Pseudomonadota bacterium
CGGATGATCGCACCAATGTCGGCTTGCGCACGAGCGCACCGTCCGTGCCGATGCAGATGCGAACCACCGCCGTGCCCTGCTCGTGCAGCAACTGGGCCACCTCGGGATAGAATCCGCAGGTCGATGGGAATGAGCGCCGCGCCCGCGGCGGCTGCGAGCCGGATCCATCCTGCCGAGGGGCGGGCCGAGCAGATCGGGCCTGGAGAGGTGCGCCGCGCCGGCTCAGCGCCGCGAGCTGACATGCCCGCGCGCGCTCGGCGGCAACGCCGGGATGGGCCCTCGCCTTGCGCCACCACACGTGCGCCTTGGCGGCATTCCTCGCAACGCCCCAGCCCTGATCGTATGCGGCCCCCAGATAATATTCGGCCAATGCGTTGTTGTCAGCGGCGGCCTTGCGCAGCCAGCTGATCCCCCGGGTGGCGTTCCTCGCGGTTCCACGACCCAACAACTCATCGATTCCAACAGCCGCCTCCGCCGCCGGGAATCCGCGCAGCGCCGCCTTGCGCAACCAGCGGTGTGCGCGCACCGGATTGCGGACCACGCCAAGTCCCATGGCATAGTGGAATCCGAGCGCGTACTCGGCCGGCAGGAATCCCTGCAGCGCCGCGGTGCGCCACCAGAACTCGGCTTTTTTCAGGTTGCGCGCGCAGCCGAGCGCCAACTCGTAATCCAGCGCGAGGGCGGCCTCGGCCGGACCAAATCCCTGAATCGCCGCCCGGTGAAACCAGTGATTTGCCGTGGCGTAATCGCGCGTGAGGCCAAAGCCCTTGCCGAAATTGTAGCCGAGCGCGTACTCGGCCACGGCCAGCCCGCCCCTGGCCGCCCTGCCGAGCCACAGATTCGCCTTCGTCAAGCTCGGCGCGACCCCGCGCCCGTGCTGATAGTCATAGGCAAGATCGTACTGCGCATAGAGATTTCCCTCGGCGGCGGCCCGCCGATACCAGCGATTTGCCATTGCATAGTTTTGCGCCACCCCGAAGCCCTGCGCGTAGTCGAGCCCCACGTGGAACTCCCCGGCCGCATCGCCCTGCGCGGCGGCCTGGCGAAACCAGAACTGCGCCCCGGCCAGGCGCGCCTGATCGCGCTCGCGCAAGCCCATGGTGACCTCCGCCCGGGCGTTGCCGGATGCGAGTGCCTGGCGAAGCTGCGCCGGCGCCTCGGGACAGCCGTGGACGCAGGGCACGCTGCGGCTCGCCAGTCGACTCGGCGTGGCGCATCCGGCCAGACTCGCGCTCAACAGCAGCACAGCGACCCACGGGACGCCGCGGGTATCCTCTGTGTGCGCGGGCCGGTCACGGTCCGCTATGCGGGTTCTGGGCTGCATGGCGCCTCACTGTGAATGGGTCCGTTGGGGGACGGACTTCTGTATGGGGCCCGATCGAGGCATTGCATTCTGCGCGCGAGCCCGTTGGGCGACAAGTGCCCGCGCTGGCGGGCCGCGGCGCTCGATGGCGCTTGCGGACCGATCGGGTGCGCGCCGCAGCGCAAGGCCCGAGGCAGATGCGCGCCCGCTGCGCTCAGAACGCCGCTTCGCCCACGCCTTCCGGGCCGTGGCTCTCCTCGCCGGGACGGCTCTTCAGCAGCAGCAGTGTCGGGGAGATGAGGATCACAAACAGCATCAGGGCGTAGAACACATCGTCGAACGACAGCATCTGCGCCTGGCGCAGCATCATCGCGTAGATCTCACCGATCGCCATGCTCTTCGCCGCCGCCGGTGCCGCGCCGTGCTGCGCCAAGGCCCGGGCCAGCTTGTGAACGCTATGAACGTAGACGGGATTGAGCGGCTGCAGCCCGGCAACCAGGCGGACCTGATGAAACTGCTCCCGGCGGGCGAACAGCGCCTGCACCATGCCGATGCCGACGCTGCCGCCGAGATTGCGGGCAACGTTGATGATTGCCGTCGCGTTGCCCGTGCGCTCCGCGGGAACGCCGATGTAGGCGGCGCTCATCAGAGGCACGAACAGAAAGGGAATGGCGCCGGACTGCCAGGCGCGGGCAAAGGCAATGCTGCCGAAGGTTTGATCGACACTGAAGTGCGACATCAGATACAGCGATACGGCAATGATCGCGAACGCGAAGCCCATGAGAATGCGCGGCTGCACGCGCCCGGTGAGCACCCCCGCGAGCGGCATGGTGAAGATGGTGATGATGCCGCCCAAGGTCAGCACCAGGCCCGCCTCGGTCGCCGTGTAGCCGAGAATCTGCTGCACCATCTGCGGCACGAACTGGGTGGTGCCGAACAGGATGACGCCGATCACCATGACGATGAACGTGCCGGCGGCGAAATTGCGGTGCTTGAACAGCCGCATCTCGAGCAGCGGCCGCGAGGCCGCCAGCTCCCAGAGCACGAAGCCGACCAGGCACACCCCGGCAATCACCGCGGCGACGCGGATCAGGGGGCTCCCGAACCAGTCGTCCTGCACCCCGCGATCGGTCATCACCTCGAGGAAGCTCAGCCCGAGGGCGATCAGGATCGCGCCCGGGAAGTCGAAGTGAATGCCGCGCCGCCAGCGCTCGCGCCGCTCCTTGACCAGCAGCGGCGGCTCATCGACGAACAGGTTGACCAGCATCAGCGACATCGCGCCGATCGGCACGTTGATGAGGAAGATCCAGTGCCAGGAGAAGCGGTCGGTGATCAGCCCGCCGAGCAGCGGCCCCAACATCGGCGCCAGGATCACCGTGAAGCTGTACACGGCCATCGCCTTGCCGCGCGAGCGCGGCGGGAACGAGTCCACCAGCATCGCCTGGGTGACCGGCTGCAGACCACCGCCCCCCACGCCCTGCGCGACCCGCGCCAGAATCAAAAACGTGATCGACGGCGCCAGCCCGCAGCACAGCGAGGAAATCGTGAACAGCGCCACGCTGAACATGTAGTAGCGCTTGCGGCCGAACACATCGCTCAGCCAGCTGCTCATGGGAATGACCACCGCGTTGGCCACCAGGTAGGTGGTCAGCACCCAGGTGGCCTGGTCGTAGCTCACCGCGAGCGAGCCGGCGATGTGGCGCAACGAGACGTTGGCGATCGCGGTGTCGAGCACCTCCATGAAGGCCGAGATGGAGATGATGACCGCGATCAGCCAGGGGCTGTGTCGCCCGGCCGCCGAGCGCGCCGGCGTCCAGCTG
>JAJZMI010000188.1 GCA_021798335.1 Pseudomonadota bacterium
GTGGCCGAGGCTGCGCTCGATTTGCTCGAGGTCGATCGGCAGGGGTTCGATACCCTCGATCGCAAGCTCCTGATGACCCTCATCGACAGATTCGATGGCGGCCCTGCCGGTATCGACAGCATTGCGGCGGCCGTCGGAGAGGAACGTGGTACTTTGGAGGACGTCATCGAGCCGTTCTTGATCCAGCAGGGCTTTCTGGTCCGTACCGCCCGGGGACGGGTGGTCACGCGCGCCTCATACGAGCACTTCGGGCGCACGCCGCCGGAGCGCTCCGGTGGGGCGCTGCCGCTGTTCGAGGACAGCCCGTGAGCGTCTTTCGGTGGCCGGTTCGGGTGTACTGGGAGGATACGGACGGCGGTGGAATCGTCTATTATGCGAACTATCTGCGTTTTCTGGAGCGATCTCGTAGCGAATGGCTCCGATCGCTGGGTTTCTCCCAGCAACAGATGGCCTGGGAACCCGGCGTGCTGTTCATGGTCGTGAACTTATCAGTGGACTATCGCAGGCCGGCGCGGCTGGATGACGAGCTGTTCGTTACCTGCGAGCCGCGGGCCGACGGGGCGGTGTGCATGCGCTTCGCGCAGCGGATTGAGCGTGGCGCCGAGCGGGCGCCGCTGGTGAGCGCCGAGGTCAGGGTCGCTTGCGTGGATGCGCGCACGCTGCGGCCGATGAAGCTTCCCGATCCGCTGCGCTTGGTGTTGAACTCGCCCTCGGAGGGGACCCCCGCATCATGACTGGACATCTGTCGCTGATCCAGCTCGTCGTGAACGCGAGCATCGTCGTGCAATTCGTGATCGGCCTGCTGCTGCTGGCCTCGCTTACCTCGTGGGCGATCATTTTCCGCAAGCGGCTGCTGCTGTCGCGGGCGCGCCGCGAGGCCGACCGGTTCGAGAACAACTTCTGGTCCGGAGGCGACCTCGCGCAGCTGTACCGTGCGATCGAGACGCGCGGTGGCGCCACCGGCATGGCGAGCATCTTCGAGATGGGGTTTCGCGAGTTCGCCCGCCAGCGCCAGCAAGGCGCCGGCTCTGCGGACGTGATGCTCGAGAGTGCTCGGCGCGCCATGCGCGTGGCGCAGCTGAAGGAGATCGACGGGCTGGAGCAGAATCTGGCGACGCTCGCCACGGTCGGCTCGACCAGTCCGTACGTGGGCCTGTTCGGTACGGTATGGGGCATCATGAGCGCGTTTTCCGCACTCGGTGACGTGCGCCAGGCGACGCTGGCATCGGTGGCGCCGGGCATCTCCGAGGCGCTGGTGACCACGGCGATCGGCCTGTTCGCCGCCATCCCGGCGGTGGTGGCCTTCAACCGCTTTGCCGACCAGGTCGGGCGGCTCGAGGTGCGCTTCGACGCCTTCATGGAAGAGTTCTCGACCATTCTGCAGCGACACTCGAACCGCGGCATGGCCGCGGCTCCGACCGTGGGCGCCGCCCCCGGCGGACCGATGGCCGCGCCGGCAGTGCCGACGGGCGGCAGGGCGCGCTAGGGCGGTCCCATGGCGCAGGTATCGCGCGGGCGCAGGTTGATGGGCGAGATCAACGTCGTGCCGTACATCGACGTGATGCTGGTGCTGCTCATCATCTTCATGATCACCGCGCCCCTGATCACTCAGGGCGTGAAGGTCGATCTGCCTCGAGCATCCGCCCGGTCGTTACCGGCGGGCAAGGCGACTCCACTCGTTCTTTCGGTGAATCGCTCGGGCCAGATGTACCTGACGGTCGGCGGCAGCATCCTCGGCCCGGCGAGTGCCGCCACCATTCACGCGCATGTGGCGGCCGAACTGGCGCGTGACCCCGGCCGAGCGGTGTTGATCAAAGCCGATACCGCGGTGCCGTATGGCACGGTGATTCGCGCCATGGTGATCCTGCAGGACGCGGGCGTACATAAAATGGATTTCATTACCCAGCCCAAGGGCGTACGGCCCGCACATTGAATCGACCGCCCGCAATGCGTGAGCCTGACCGCGATCGCTGGCTGTCGATCGGAATGTCCGTGCTGCTGCACGGCACGATCATTGGACTGCTGGCTTATGGCTGGTGGCGATACGAGCACCGGCCCGTGACCCCGTCGGTCTCGGTCGATGCCCGGGTCGTGGACGCGAAGTCGCTCAATGGATTGGGGGCGGCGCGCCGGCCGGCGCCGCAGCCCAAGGCGCCGCCACCGCCAGCGCCGGAACCGAAACCGCAGGCAGCGACTCCTGCGCAGGGACCCCCTGCGCCGACCACCGCGCAGGAGCTGGCGCTGCGCGCTCAAGCGGCCCAGGCCGAGGCCAAGCGTATCGCTGCGGCCGAGGCGGAGCAAGAGCGCCTCAAGAAGCAACAGGCTGTCGCCCAGGCCGAGGCGCGGGCCGAGGCCCGCAAGCGGGCCGAGGCCGAGAAGCTTGCGCAGGAGCGGCGGGCGCGGGCGCGGGCCGAGGCCGAGAAGCTTGCGCAGGAGCGGCGGGCGCGGGCGCGGGCCGAGAAGCTGCTGGCCGAGCAGAGACGGCTGGCGCTCGAGAGGAAGCTCGCCGCCGAGCGTGCCGCCGCGGCGCGCGCGGCGCGCATCGCGCAGCTGCGCCAAGCGCTCGCCGAGGATGCTCAGAGCAACGCGAAGATGCGCGCCGCGACGGCCGGCTGGATCAGCGAAGTCACCCAGAGAGTGGAGGCGGCCTGGATCAAGCCGCCGAGCGCCCGGCATAATCTCAGTTGCATCGTACACGTGACGCTGGTGAAGGGTGGGGCCGTGGCTGGCGCGAGCGTGGGCCGGTGTAACGGCGACGAGGCGGTGCGCGAGTCGATCGAGGCGGCCGTCTATCGCGCCTCGCCGCTCCCCCCGCCGCCGGATCCTGCGCTGTACGGCCAGGTGCTGAATTTCATATTTGCGCCCAACTCAGCCGGAGAGCCCTGAAGGATGAAACACTCAACCCGATACTCGCCGCTGCGCGGCATCGCGCTCGCGGTACTGCTGGCCGCCGGTTCTGTGACGCCGGCGCTCGCGCAATTGACGATCAAGATCACCTCGGGGGTGAATCACCCGGTGCCGATCGCGATCGTGCCCTTTGCCGAATCCCGGCGCGATCCGGTCGATGTCGCCGGCGTGATTCAGCACGA